>JAZUAO010000014.1:0-2998 GCA_045638025.1 Candidatus Gastranaerophilaceae bacterium | reverse complement strand
CATAAAAATTTTGATTTCTTCTTCAGTTAGGCAGGTGCGATAATCGTTAACACTAGCGTATTTGTACTGTGGTAGTAGCTTTTGATAATCGTCAGTTCCGCCAAGCATGGCGTGCCAGCGATGCAAAGAGCCACGAGAAATCTTGCCTATAACTTGGAATAGATGCGAGTTTGACGTGTTGTGCAAATTCACAAAATCATAATCAGCTTGGAGTTTGTTGTTCGCTTTTCGCCTAAACTCAAGCCATTTGTGGATTAAATCAAGTCTCGCTAGTGCAATTTGCTTTGACTTTTCCGGTGTGAATTTGATTGTATCAAGTGTTTCAGTCATATTAAAAATCCTTACAGACACATTCATCACTCTTGTCTCAGAGAAAGTCAAGTCCTGTATCGCAGTCTCAGAGATAATTCGACACATATCAGTTTGTAAGTAAAAATAAAATTGCACTAAGTTGCACTTTTTTGCACTGGGGGAAGTTTAGTAGTTGTGCTTGATAGACCCTGAATCGAGTTCAGGGTGACGATTTTTAGTGCAATTTTGTGCAAGAAAAGGGACAAAAGTGCAAAAAATCGGACACTCATCTCTACACTAAAAAACAGGCTGCAATCGCCTGTTTATCTAGTTTTTCATTAAATTTTCTTATATCAAATGTCCTGTTTCCCTATAGCCCTAGAGACTATATACCTATACCTGCAAATATTTTCATATCTGATACATATATAACAGCCATTATTAGATAGGAGGGGGATTCACGAGGCTGGGACTCGCAAAACAGCCAAATATTCAGTTGTAACAATGTTTTTAGACTTCTTTTTCTATAAAAATCCTTTCATTTATGTCTTACACACACATTAATCGCTGTTGTTCGAGAGAAAGTCAAGTCTTTTTTCTAAAGATTTTTATTAAGAAGTTATTCAGAAACTATTCACCATCGATGATATCAATCAATTTTTGGAAAGCATACAAATTTCCACGATTTCCGCTTGCTTCTCTAATTATTGATAAAACATCTTTTTCGGCTAATTTTTGCAAGATGGAGTTCGCCGTTTTTCGGTTTGTAATACCTGTGGATTTTGCAAAAGATGAAGTAGTAAATATTGGCTTAGCAAAAATAGCATCTATAATACTAGATGTATATTGAGATTTGGTAGTTTCTTGAATAACATTTTTCATCTGGTTACACAAATCTAATATTTGATTAATTTTTTGAGTATTAATTTTAGATTGTTCAATAATCGCTTGTAAAAAGAATTTTATCCAATCCTGCCAATTATCTTCTTTGGTTATATTTCTTAAATGGGTATAATACTCTTCTCTATGAATTTCAAAGTATTCACTTAAATAAAATATTGGTTGTCATAAATATTCTTTAGAATATAGAAATATTGGTATTAATAAGCGACCTAATCTTCCATTACCATCCAAAAATGGGTGAATAATTTCAAATTGAGCGTGCACAATTGCAAGTTGAATCAACAAATCAGAATATTCATTGTTAATAAAAATTTCCCATTCACCAAGATAATCAATAATTTCATTAGGTGCTGGTGGTACAAAGGAAGCTGTTTCTATGGTTGAATTTTTAGGTCCAATCCAGTTCTGGATTTTTCTAAATTCTCCACGAGCTTTGTTTTCACCTCTAACTCCACTTAAAAGAACTTTATGAATATCTCTTATCATATTTAAGTGTATAAAAGGGCGTTCAGATAATAAGTCTGTCGCATATGTCATCGCTGAACGGTAATTTAAAATTTCTCTGATTTCTTGATCTTTAAATGCATTGAAATTTTCACCCGCATCGTGCTGTAAAACTTCTGTTAATGTAGCTTGTGTACCTTCAATTTTAGATGACATTGTAGATTCTTTAGTTGTCATAGGTGCAAGTAAAATTTGTGGATTAATTAAATGACTTAATGCCCCATTATAATTTGATAAAGCTGAATGAGCCTTGCCTATCAAAGGTATTATTTCGGTAAAATCAATATTTATATCAGCGATTTTTTTAGGTTTTGATGGTGTATAAGTCATGTTTTTAATCTCCTATATTGTATATTATATCATAAAAAACTTTTTGTGTGTAATTTTTTAATAAAAAATATCCACAAATTATTTTGCGAGTCATGTAGGTATCACAAAATATTTTGTGTGTAATTTTTTAATATTTTTTACTCGCAAAACGTTTTGTGTGTAATTTGAGTTGCACACATTTTTTGAAAGTCAGAAATAATTTGTTTATATTGATGAAGTAATATCAGGAATGTACCAAGGTCTTCTCGGTTGATTTCTAACATCAATAATTTCTTTGTTTTTCATTTTTGCAACTTCTTTAACTAGCATTCTATAAACACCCGCTATAGTTGCTGTATTCATATATGGATGCCCATAATGGTGACCAACTTCTTTTAAGATCTTAGGTACAAAAGTTCGCATAATTTGATTTATTTCTTCTGGTTTTACACCTAGTTCTATCATTTCTGTGAAAAAATCTTTTTTATAAATAAATTCATATTCCTTTTTCCCAAGCTTATCCCAAAAAGTATCATATATTGCAACTCCGTAAGCTCTAATCCAATCCCACATGATTTCTGGGTCAGTTATATTTGGATTATCCAAATGACATCTATGGCATAGCAAAACTAGATTTGAAGGTTCATCTTTTCCTCCTAACGATGCTGGAACAATATGACATCTCTCCAAATTATATTCACAGCCGCAACGCCAACATCTTTCGTGAGCTTCTGCGGCATCAACACTTAGCCCAGATTCATCTACCATTTGTTCAAAGAACCAATATCTAACAATTTCTTCTTTTTTAGTTTTAATATTTTGTCGTTTCATAAAATACTCCAGTTTTAGTTATAATTTTATTATGAATAAAAAATGGGTTACAACTTTTTATCAAAATCTTATTGAAGCAGAGATCTCAAACTCAAAAAAAGAGATTAAAAAATGCTTGAGCTATAAGAAGCAACATCTACCAAGATTTATATATAAATAC
>JAZUAO010000013.1:0-83023 GCA_045638025.1 Candidatus Gastranaerophilaceae bacterium | reverse complement strand
AATTTTGCAAATCGTTGTTTTTACAAATTTTATTTATTTTAAAATGTTTTCCTAATTCATTAACAAAAGATAAGGTAGTAGTATGACCTGAAATAACTTGAGTTGTGTTCATATTTTTCATAGCTTCGTTAAGCTTTTTATCAAATACATCTTTAGCTGTTGACCATTGTCTAGTGTTAATATCTACCATTAATGTAGGAATAGTCAATGCAGCAACAACACCAATGATACCTAAAGTTATTAAAACTTCAGCTAGAGTGAATGCTTGCTTTTTTATCATAATTCTCCTTTATTTTTGTAAGATTTATTTTATCATTTTTTTAGAATTTTGGCAATAAAAAGAGCCTTTATCAAAAGGCTCTTTTCTTTATTGAAATTTATTGTGTTATTTTTTCTCAACAGGTTTTGTTTCTGCTTTAGGAGCTTCAGTTTTAGCAGGAGCTTTAGCTTCTACTTTTTTAGCTGGAGCTTTTGCAGTTGCTTTAGCTTTTGGTTTATTAGCTTCTGTTTGTTTTTTTACTTGGTTTTGAAGTTTATCTTGAATAGTTTGTGGGCTGTATTCAGCTTTTACGTATTCAATTTTCGCATTTTTCTTTAATGATTCTGTTAAATCATCAAGAAGTTGAAGTTGTTTTTGGTTAGTCAAGTAATTTTTGATATCAGTTTTTGCTTTTTCAAATGGTTCTTGACCAGCTTCCATTCTGTCTGTTACAAGAATTACGTGATAGCCAAATTTAGTTTTAACAACCGGAGAAACTGAATTTGGTCTTTGTGCAAATGCAGCTTTAGAGAATTCAGAAACCATTTCTTCGCTTGCAAAGAAACCTAAGTCGCCACCTTTTACTGCTGTTGTTGCATCATCAGAATTTTCTTTTGCAAGTTTTGCAAAATCATTTACGTTAGCTTTAGCTTGGTTGTAAAGTTTATCTGCTTTTGCTTTTCTTGCATTCATTTCTTCATTAACTTTTGCTTTAACTTGTGCAACTGTTAAATCTTTATTTTTTGAGTCAGAAGTGATAACTTCTTTGATTTCATCTGGATCTGCTGCAACTAAGATGTGAGATGCTCTAACTTTTGCAGGATATTTGAATTTATCAACATTTTCTTTATAGAATTTTTGAGCTTCAGCATCGCTTACATCGCTTTTGCCTAACTGTTCAGCAAGTTTTTTCATTTTAACTTCTTCAGTTAAGTCTTTTCTGAATTGTGCTGTAGAAATACCATTGTGTTTCAAAATCATATTTAATTGTTCTTTTGAACCGATTTTGTCAATGATTTCTTTAACTGCATTATCTACATCATCTTTTGTAACTTTAATATTTCTTTTAACTAATTCTTCTTCTAAAAGAGTTTTTACGATTAGTTCATTAATAACTCTTTCTTGAATCATTAGATACATGAAACCGTTTGGATTTTCTTTAATATTCACACCCATTCTTGCAAACACTGAGTTGTCAGCTTGTTTGTCAAATAATTTGTCGTATTGAGATTGAGTGATAACTTTGTCATTAATTTTTATCACTGCATCTTGTTTTAAACTGCAACCAGAGAACAATACTGTTGAAATTGCAAGAGTTGCTACTAATTTTTTCATATGATATCTCTCCTTATTTAATATTCGTGACTGACTTTATGTATATAATAAAACAAATCTGTTAAAATGTTAAATACTTCATTAAAGTTCATATATGAATTATTTAATAAAATAATAGAATTCCCTTCGGAGCATGATTTTGGTGCAATAGTGTATTTAATTCGCTTTAATATGTTACCAGGAAGTGCTTTTTGTAAGATATTCCATTCCCCTTGTAAAAACGGTGTATAAATTCTTATATTTTCTGGAGTTTCACGGATTAACGATATGTTTACATCTGTTGCTGCAAGACGAATTTTTATAAGTTTAATTAAATTCTCAACGCTTTCAGGAGGTTTAGCAAACCTATCTTTCCATTCATCTATAATATAATCTAATTCAACTAGAGATTTTACATCAGCCAATCGTTTGTATTCTATCATTTTTTGTTCTGAAGATCCCACCCATTCATCAGGAATAAACGCCGTTGTATTTATATCAACTATGGTAGGAGTCGCTTTTTGTACAAATTGACCTTGAAGCTCTTGAACAGCTTCTTCTAATAATTGGCAATACGTATCAAATCCAACATTAATCATATGTCCGTGTTGTTTTGTTCCAAGAATATTACCAACCCCACGAATTTCGACATCGCGAAGCGCAATTTGATAACCACTTCCTAGAGTTGTAAATTCTTTTATGGCTTTTAATCTTTGGGTTGCATCTTTTGAAATCTCTTTGCTTTGTCTGTAAAAACAATAACAATAAGCCTGTCGTTGAGAGCGGCCAACACGACCTCTTAATTGATATAGTTGTGCAAGTCCAAATCTATCGGCGTCGTGGATTATCATTGTGTTAGCGTTTGGAATATCTATACCATTTTCAATAATAGTTGTTGCAAGTAGAATGTCGTATTCGTGGTTTGAAAAATCAACAATAACTTCTTCCAGTTTTTTCTCATCCATTTGCCCATGACCGATGGCAATTCTTGCATTTGGTAGAAGTTTTTGTAGATGGAATTTAAATTCTTCGATTGTTTCAACTCGGTTATACAGGTAAAATACTTGTCCTTCTCTATCTAGTTCGTGGATTATAGCATTTTTAACCATGTTTTCATTCCACTCTCCAACAAATGTTTTAATAGGAAGTCTGTTTTTAGGTGGGGTGTTAATTACAGACATGTCTTTAATTCCTGATAATGACATGTAAAGAGTTCTTGGGATTGGTGTTGCTGACATTGTCAAAATGTCGATATTTTCTCTTAGTTGTTTCAATTTTTCCTTATGACGAACACCAAATCTATGTTCTTCGTCGATTACTAAAAGTCCTAAATCTTTGAAAACAATTCCATCTTGAAGTAATCTGTGTGTTCCTATAACAACATCGCATGAACCTGTAGCAAGATTTTTAATAGTTTGTTTTTGTTCTTTTTGACTTCTAAACCTTGACATTAACTCAACATGGACGCCAAAAGGTTTGAAGCGTTCTAATATTGTTTGATAATGTTGCAGTGCAAGGATCGTTGTGGGAACTACGACGGCAACTTGCTTCCCTGAAGTTACAGCTTTAAAAATTGCACGCATTGCAACTTCAGTTTTCCCAAATCCCACATCTCCACAAATAAGCCTATCCATTGGCTGATCGCTTTCCATGTCAGATTTAACTTCGTTGATTGCGCGCATTTGATCTGGAGTTTCAACAAATTCAAAGGCCTCTTCCATTTCAATTTGCCAAGTTGTGTCTGGCAAAAATTGAATACCTTGTTGCATTTTGCGTCGTGCATATAATCTTAATAAATCATATGCTACAGCTTCGACTTCTTTTTTGACACGAGATTTGGTATTTTCCCAATCTTTGCCACCCATTCTCGAAAGTTTAGGCTTGATAGAGCCAGAGCCTCTATAGCGAACGAGCAGGTTGATTTGTTCTGCAGGAATGTGGAGTCTATCTTTTGCCGCATATTCAATAGTTAGATAATCTTTTAATTGTCCGTCAACTTCTTGTTGAGTCAATCCTCTGTAAATCCCAACGCCGTGAATCGTGTGAACTACATATTCACCCTCTTGGATATCGTTGATGTTTTCAATAAATTCTGGTTTTTCTTTGTAGTATGAACGACGAGAAGTTGTAATTTCTTTCGAACGTTTATTAAACAATTCTCTATCCGTCATTACAATTGTTTTACAATCTTCAAGAATTGTTCCAGCACTTGCAATGCTATTAATATATTCGATATTGAAAATTTCTCTTTCTGAAAGAATTTCTTTTACTCTTTCAGGATAGTCTGTTGCTATAATAAATTTATATTCAATATGTTCTTTTATAAATTCAGCGATGGAGTCTAAATCGGCTTCAAAATTTTTCAAAGGTTGTGCATCAAATTCAATAATATCATCCAATTCTCCATCTATAAAGTTATTTAAGCCGATTTTTGCAAAGTAAGATGTTTTGCGAAGAAAATCTCCGAAGTCAAAATGATTTTTCCCTTTTAAAGGTTTTAAAAGTTCTAGTTTTGTATTTTCTTCTAATTGTTTTGTTAAATTTTCATCCACAAATTCATATTTAGAATAGATTTCAGATGTTTCATCAAATACTAAAATGTAATCTTCGAGATAATCTAAAATGTTTACCAAATCATTATTAAAATAATTTTGATAAACTTCTATACCTTCAAAATACCCGTCATCTTCTTCGTTTAATTTTGGACTATTTTCGTCGATGACAAATTTGTAAATAGGTAAAATTGAGGTTTCTTTTATTTTTTCGATTGATTTTTGTGATTCGTTATTGAAATATCTAATATCAACAATTTCATCACCCCAAAGTTCTATTCTTACGGGATTATCATTAAGTGAGTAAATATCTGCAATATCACCACGAATACTAAATTCTCCAACGTCACTAACCATGGTTGAACGTTTGTAGCCAAGATTTACAAGTTTTTGACTTAAGTCTTTTAAATCTATTTCGTCACCAATTTTTATTGTTAAGGAATTTTCTTTTAAGAATTTTTCTGTTGGGAATTTTTCTAATAATGCCTTAACTGGACAAATAATAATATTGGGTTTGTTTTGTAGAATTTTAATTTGTTCCGCGTATTCATATAAATTGGGTGAAACAGTTTCGTACATAGAAATGTTTTGAAATGGTAACAACGCAGAATCTATGTCAAAAGTTTGTTTTAAATCGTTTTGGAATTTTAATGCGTTTTGCTCAGTAGATGTTACAAGCAAAATCTTTTTTTTAGAAGATTCACTAGCAATTTTTAAAAGAAGTAGTCTTAAAACAGAAGTTAATCCCGTTACTGCAAAAGAACGGGATTTTTTAACATAATCTCTATATTCTAAAAATTTTTCGCTTGATAAATAATCAATCATTATTGTTGTTGAGCATTAGGGCTAACATATTCGATGCCCATTTCTTTAAGTGTTTTAATGAAATTTTCTGCGCAAATTTTTTGAGCTTCAGGCGGTACAATTCTTAAAATCTCAACGGTTCTTGAAATAACAGGATCTTTGTCGTACCAACGATTATTTGCATTTACAGGTTTTACCATTGCATAAAATTTATCAATTGTCTCTTTTGATACTTTTTCTTCAATTTTTTGCAAGAAAATTTCTGCTTGAGCTCTTAATTCTGTTTGATAATTTCTTAAAAGTTCAATTACTTCTAATAATAATGGGTCATGATCATACCAGCGCTTATAAGTAGGACTCATTTCTTATTTCCTCCGATAGCTCAATAGGAGATACTACTTCTACTTTTCTCTCTATTTTGCCTCCTAACAATCTTATCTTATTTTCGAAATTTTCGTATCCTCTATCTATATGATGTAATTTCCCGATAACAGAATTCCCTTCCGCCATTAGTGATGCAACAACTAATGCCGCTCCAGCTCTTAAGTCACTTGCAGTTAATGTTGCGCCTGTAAGTTTTTTAACACCTTTAATAATAGCGTGGTTTCTGTCCTGATGAATATCAGCACCCATTCTGCGAAGTTCTGGAACTTGCATAAATCTGTTTTCATAAAGACTTTCTGTAATAATACCAACTCCGTTTGCAGTTGTTAATAGGGTCATTGCCATTGATTGCAAGTCAGTTGGAAATCCTGGGTAAGGTTGAGTAACAAAATTAATTGAGCTCAATCTATTTTTGCAAGCTACTTCAATTGATGTTGGATCAACTAATTTGATATTTGCACCCATTTTTAACAACTTGTCAGTAAAAAATGTTAAATGTGCTGGGTAAATATTTCTAATTACAGCTTTACCTTTAGTCCCAACGATTGCAGCCATAAATGTGCCAGCTTCAATTCTATCTGGAATGGTTGTATATTCAATAGGATGTAAATCTTCTTGTTTTACGCCGTTAATTATAACTTCCGAAGTGCCTGCGCCTATAATATCTGCCCCCATTGCATTTAGGAAATTAGCAAGGTCAACGATTTCAGGCTCTTGAGCTGCGTTTTGAATTCTTGTTGAACCTTCTGCTAAAACACCAGCTAACATTAAGTTTTCGGTTGCGCCAACCGATGGTAAGTCTAAGCAGATTTCTGTTCCAACAAGTTTGTTTGCTTTAGCGTGAACGTAACCATTTTCGATTTTTAATTTTGCACCAAGTGCTTCTAAACCTTTGATGTGGAAATCAACGCGACGTTCTCCAATGGCGCAACCTCCAGGAAGTGCTACAATAGCTTCCTTGCAACGAGAAACTAATGCACCTAAAACATTGAATGATGCACGCATTTTGCTAACTAATTCGTATTTAGCTGTAATTTCTGTAATTTCTGTTGCATCAATTGTTATAGATTTTTCTTCTTTATCATGCGAAGTTTTAACACCCAAGCTATTAATAACTTGAAGCATAATGTCAACGTCTGTTAAATCAGGAACGTTGTATATTTTTGATTCACCTTTTGCTAAAAGTGCAGCAGCCATAAGTTTTAGTACGGAGTTTTTTGCACCACCAATGCTCACTTCACCTTTTAATGGGTGACCACCTTTTATATAAAATTTATCAACCAATTATTTATCCTCTAAAGTCTGATATTATCTACTTTTATAATAATACAATGATATCAAATCAGTGTAAATATTTTAAAATATGTTAATACATTCCGATTAGATTACGAACTTCTTTAAGAACTTTTTGGGCTTCTTTACGAGCTTTCTCTGAACCTTCACGAATAATTTGATGAACTTCATTGATATGTGCTTCGTAATATTTTCTGCGTTCTCTAATTTCTTTCAAGCGTTCGTTTACTGTTGCTCCAAGTTGGCGTTTACAATCAGCGCAACCTCTCAAACCTTGTTCGCATTCACATTTTACGGTTTCAATTTGAGCTTTTTCGCCAAAAATTTCCCAATATTTAAATGCAACTTCACATTGATCAGGGTGACCCAAATCGTCACGACGTAAACGACTTCTGTCTGTGATAGCACTCATAATTCTCTTCGCAGTTACTTCTTCGGTGTCTGAGATTTTGATATCATTGTCATAAGATTTACTCATTTTGTTGCCATCAAGGCCACAAATATACGCGCAATCATTTAATAAAGGTTTTGGTTCTTTGAAGAAATCTGTTTTATAAGTATTGTTAAATCTTCTAACGATGTCACGTGTGATTTCAATGTGCGCAACTTGATCCATTCCAACAGGAATTGCATCAGAGTTAAGCATCATAATATCTGCGCTCATTAAAACTGGATACCCCATTAAACCATAGCTTATTTGTGAATTGGA
The DNA here is from genome assembly GCA_045638025.1 of Candidatus Gastranaerophilaceae bacterium. GTDB lineage: Bacteria > Cyanobacteriota > Vampirovibrionia > Gastranaerophilales > Gastranaerophilaceae > SIG32. The sequence goes on along the minus strand of JAZUAO010000013.1, from coordinate 75,708 downwards.
AGCTTCTTTAGTTCTTAAAATTTTTGCCATATCTTTTAAGGTAGGGTCACGTTCAACCCAGTTTTGCGGAGTAATCATACTTAAATAAATATTTAATTCTGCAATTTCTGGAATCATAGATTGAACATATATTGTTGATTTTTTAGGATCAATTCCCGCAGCAAGCCAATCTATTACAACGTCGACTACATCTCGACGTAAATCTTTTGTATTGTCATATTTGGTAGTTAAAGCGTGCCAATCTGCAACAAAGAAAAAACATTCATTATTTTCTTGAAGTTTTACCCAATTATCGATAACTCCAAGATAATGACCTAAGTGTAATCTTCCTGTTGATCTCATTCCTGATACTATTCTTTGCATATTTAACCACCTTTCAACGATTATTATATCATAAATACTTTTTTATTAATGTATAAATTTATGGTATAATTCAAAGAAAAAGGAGAAAGAATTATGCTAAGAGGACCGTTTTTAGATAGAACTTGGATGGGACAAAACCCTGAATATGAAACTTCTGACATTGTAATGTTAGGTTTGCCGTTTGATGGAACAGTTTCTTATCGTTCAGGCTCTCGTTTCGCGCCTGAACAAATTAGGCTTGCTAGTTGGGGTTTGGAAGAATATTCTTCACGTTTTGACAAAGATTTGGCTGATGTTAATTTTCACGATGCAGGTGATTTGGAATTCCCTCTTGGTAATACATACAAAACTTTGGAAGTTATTGAACAAAATGTTGAAGATATCTACAAAGATGGTAAAAGAGTTTTTGGTATAGGTGGGGAACACCTTGTAACATTGCCTGAAATTAAAGCTGTTGCTAAATTCCATAAAGATTTAGCTATTGTACATTTTGATGCTCATACGGATTTAAGAGAAGAATATATGGGTGAAGAAATGTCTCATTCTGCTGTTATTCGTCACGCTTCAAAAATTGTTGGACCAGAAAATGTTAAACAAATTGGTATTCGTTCTGGCATGAAAGAAGAATTTGATTTTATGAAAAAACATAATACTTTAATTCACAAATATGAAGAATTAGATGTATTAAAAGGTAAAAAAATATTTGTAACTGTTGATTTAGACGTATTAGATCCGTCAGTTATGCCAGGAACAGGAACTCCTGAATCAGGTGGTATGCAGTTTAATGAACTTATGGGCTGGTTTGAATATCTTAAAAACTTTGATATTGTTGGTGCGGATGTTGTAGAATTAGCTCCTGATTATGATGCATCAGGCGTATCAACTGCGGTTGCAACTAAAGTTATTAGAGAACTTTTAATGGTAATGTAATGGTTCAAGAAAGAATTAATTTTTTAAAAGACGAAATTAATAAAAGTAATTACAAATATTATGTGGAAGAAAATCCATACTTAAGCGATTTTGAGTATGATCAGTTGTTTGCAGAATTAAAGCAATTAGAAGAGCAGTATCCGCTACTAAAAACTCCTGATAGTCCAACGCAAAGAGTTGGTTCTGTTAGTGAAAAATTCTTTCCTCATACGCACAAATATCGCTTGTACAGTTTGGATAACACATATAATGATGATGAATTATACAAGTGGTATGATCGTGTAGTAAAAGAATGCGGTGCTGGAATTGATTTAGTTTGCGAACTTAAAATTGACGGACTTGCAATTGCTCTTACTTATGAAAAAGGCGTCTTTGTTCGTGGTGTAACTCGTGGTGATGGTGTTACTGGTGAAGATATTACAACGAATTTGAAAACAGTAAAAGCTATTCCTTTGAAACTTTTTGAGCCTATTGATGTTGAAGTTCGAGGAGAAATTTATATGCCAAAGTCTTCGTTTGAAAAATTAAATGAAGAAAATTTGGCTAAAGGTGAAAAAGTTTTTGCCAATCCTAGAAATGCCGCAAGCGGTTCGATAAGACAACTTGATAGCACAATTACAGCTAAAAGAGATTTATCTATTTTTGTATATTCATCTGTGTTTGAAAATATTCCAAATGCTCCAAAAAGTCATTATGATGGAATGATGTATTTGAAAAAGCTTGGATTTAAAGTTAATCCAAATGTTAGACACTGCAATAATATGGATGAAGCCATTGAATATATCAAGGAATGGGATTCAAAACGATTTAATTTGGATTATGCGACAGATGGTGTAGTTATTAAAGTTAATAGCATTGCTTGTCAACAAGACTTAGGATTTACATCTCGTGCACCAAAATGGGCAACTGCATTTAAATTCCCTCCAGAAGAAATTACAACAAAATTGCTTGATATTGAGTTGAATATTGGTAAATCAGGTGCTGTTACACCTGTTGCAATATTAGAACCTGTTTTGTTGGCCGGAAGTACGGTTGCAAGAGCTAGTTTGCATAATTTTGATGAGATAAAAAGACTTGATGTTCGAATAGGTGATACTGTATTAATAAAAAAAGCCGCAGAAATTATTCCAAAAGTTATTAAAGTTATGGATAGCGAAGAACACAATAATCTTCCCGAATATGTTGTACCATCTAAGTGTCCAGCATGTGGTGCATCTTTAGTTTCAAGAGAAGGAGAAGTTAATTTATATTGTGAAAATTCAAATTGCGCTCAACAAATTATGGCAAAAATTGAGTTTTGGGTGTCAAAAGATGCAATGGATATTGATAATATTGGCCCTGCTGTTATTCAACAACTTTATGAAGGTGGATTTATTACAAATGCTATTGACCTTTATCGGTTAAATATGCAAGATTTTATGCAATTAGAAGGGGTAAAAGAAAAATCTGCATACAATATGTATACCGCTGTACAAGAAAGTAAAACACGCACTTTAAAAAGACTTTTGACTGCATTAGGTGTTCGTCATGTGGGGAAAGAAACCGCGGAGCTTATTACTAATGAATTTGCAACAATAGATGAATTAAAAAATGCTGACAAAGAAACATTATCAAAAATTGATGGTGTCGGTGATAAAATGGCGGATTCAATTTACGAGTTTTTCCATAATGAAGACAACCTAAAAATGATAGAAGATTTAAAATCTCTTGGAATAGATCCAGTAGCAGACACAGTTGCAAAATCTGATAAATTAGGAGGCAAAACATTTGTTTTGACTGGAACATTACAAAATATGACAAGAGATGAAGCATCTGAATTGATTAAGCAAAATGGCGGAAAAACATCGTCTTCTGTGTCAAAAAAGACAGATTATGTTTTAGCTGGAGAAAATGCTGGTTCTAAATTAGATAAAGCTCAAAATTTAGGTGTTATAATATTGACAGAAGATGAATTTCTTGAAATGATAAAGGAAGATTAATGAAAAGAAGTACAAAAATAATACAGATATCAGGTTTAAAAGGATTAGTAACAGCAATATTTGTTGTAACTTGTCTTGTTGCGGGATTTGTTGCATTTCCAGGACTTGTTGCTATGAATATTTGGAATCATTTTGCTGGTTCTTTTGTGCCAGAAATTAATCTTTATCAAGGGATTTTGCTATGGGCTATTGTTGCATTAGTTTATTTTATTGCGAACAAACAAAGTTTTTCTGTATCTTTTGAGGCTCCAAAAGAACTAAATGAAGAAGAGATGAATGTTTTGATGGAGCGCATTAGAATGCAATCTCAAGCAAAAATGATTAATCAAATGATGGTTAAAAATCTTCAAGAAATTCAAAAAGAAGATGGTGTAAAAACTTCTGAAGTTGTGGAAATTTCTGAAGACTCTGAAATTCCACAAGAAGTATCGGAAGAAGAACCTATTATAAAATAAGGAGTAATTTATGAAGAAGATTTTGGCTATTACGGCTGCTTGCTGTTTGATGTTTTCGTCTGCTGTTTTTGCAGAAGCTGAACGGGGATTTATAAATGCTAATGCATCAATTAATAAGGAATTAGCTCCAGATACTGTTGAAATATCCATAGCTGTAGTGACTGATGATGTTAAATCTATGCAACTTGCTACACAACAAAATAAAGAGCTTTCAGAAAAGTTATACGATGCAATGAAATTAATGATAAATGAAGTAAATGGCGATTATGTAAAAACATCGGATTTTAGTGCGCAACCGGTTTATCATTATCTAAATAGCAAAAAAACTTTTGAAAAATATCAAGTTTCTAATCGCATTATTGTTCAGACAAAATCTGTCGATAGGGCTGGTGAAATAATTGATAAAGCCATTATTTTAGGTGCAACCAATATAGATAATTTAAACTTTACTCTTTCTTCTTATGAAGAATATTGCGATGACTTATTGATTCAAGCTGCGCAAAAATCAAGAGTTAGGGCTGAAAATCTTGCAAAAGCAGCTGGTTCTCAAATTAAAGGTGTAAAATCCCTCAATGGAAGTTGTAATACATCTGGAGTAAATCAACGAGTTATGTATAATATGGCTGCTAAAAGTGAAATGATGGATAGTACGCCTGCAGTTGGTTCAGTTCCGATATCGTCAGGTTCTGTAAAATTGTATGCAAATGTCAATGCAAGTTATTTTGTAAAATAAAAATAAAAAAGAGGGTTTAAATATCCTCTTTTTAATTATCAAGGCAGATTACTAATTGATTTTTAACGTTGCGGTAAGTGTTTAGGCTACTTGAGTAATTAGCAGAAAAAACTCTGCGGTATGCAAAAGTTCCAGAACTTTCATCACTTGACCATATGTAAAAGCCAGCAGAAGGTAGTCCAAGTTGTGATGCATTAATTTGGCTATAAGTTAGGTCTGTTACGTTTTGATTTGCGCCTATTTCACTTGTGTTGTAAACGATGTTAGCTATTTCGGCTAATTGTGTCATGCTTGCCATTTTGGATATGCCCCCGCATTGTTTTACTGCACCTGCCCAGTAATCTGTATCAAAACTACATGACTTTATTCCATAACCATCGATTATCATTTGTTGACATTCTTCTTTTGTGATAGGAAGTGGAGTAAAAGGTTCAGTTGCTATGCATAAATTACCAGCTTTAGCATAACAACCACTGCCAAGTTTAGTTACGTTTATTGAGCGTAAATCTTTGGAAGATTTGTTTGGTGATTTGAAGCCATTTGTATCATAAAGCATTGCTAATGCATCAGTACCTATATCTATAGAAGCCTTTTCCCCATTAGAAGAACTAGATAGGGTTATTATTTCATTAGAATAGGGATCTTGGTTAGCATCTTTATTATAAGCAACTAGAGCTGTTACACCACTTGCAAACTGAACTCCCACAACATTAGTTTGTTGCCAATCTTTTAGGCCAAAGTTCTTTGTTGTTTTAACTATTGTCATATCAACAACTTCAGGTGTAGTCTCACCACTTCCCCAAAGAACTTCATTCTCAAAACAATCCGTTAATTCATCATTAGCACATGTTTTAGTTATTTTAAAATGCTTAGATAATTCTTCAACAAAATCTTCAGTAGAAGAAAACCCAGCTAAAGAAGATTGAGAATTCATAACCTTTAAAGCTTCTCCAAGTTTTCTTTCAAAAGTAGTAGCCGCAGTGTTATAAGTTCTTTCTTGGTAATTCGCAACTAATGTTGGAATAGTCATAGCAGCAACTACGCCTATTATACCCAGTGTAATCAGTACTTCAGCCAATGTGAAAGCTTTTTTACCCTCACCCGTTACTTCGAGATACCCTCTCCCAATGGTAGAGGGACAACATAAGCTCTGAAAACCCTGTCTAGGAGAGCGTTCTACCCCCCCCATAGGTGTAAAATATTGTCTAATTCTTCTTTTTAGCATCTTTTTCTCTCCTTGCTTAAGTCAATAATGTGAGTAGAGTCAGTAGAGTAAGTAATGTCGTTTATTATTTAGTTTGGTTAAGTCCAATATCTTGATAAGTACTTTACTTACTTCACTCACTATACTAACTTTACTCACATTCAAATTCTACCATTTTTTCTAAATTTTAGCAATAAAAAAGTTCCCTTGAGTGGGAGCTTTTTGAATTTAAAATCAATTAGTTCATTGGAATAATTAATTCTTGTCCAATTTGCAATTTGTTCAGGTTTTTAAGATTGTTTGCTTGTTGAACAGCTTTTGCTTTTTCTGGACTGAATGAACCGTAGAATCTAATCATAATGTTTTCTACTGTATCTCCGCTTTGAACAATGTAAGTTTCAGCCTCTCTAGCCGAAGTTTCACCAGCTGGCAAAAAGTTTACATTTTCTTTTTGAGTTTTTGCTTTTGCTGGTACGTTGCTATCTTTTACAGAAAAATTAATGATAGCTGTAAGCATTAACATTGACAATGCTCCTGCAACAAAACCTGTTGCTAAATAAACACTAGGTGATTTCTCTGATTTTTGGCTAATTTTAAAATTTTGCCACAATAAATCTAATTCTTTTTCTTTGTTTGGACGCACATAAACGCTTGGCGAACTGTCATAAGAAGACTCTTGTTTGTATTTAGAAAGAGCTTCCAATACTGCCATTTTCTCCTTTGAAAGATTTGATCTTCTTAATGTTGAGCTTTTCATATTTCGGACCTCACTATCCCTAACTTGTTCTGTATTCAAAATGCTAGCACGAGTTTTTTAAAATTTCAAGTAATTGTAAATTTTTGCTTTACGCTAGACGAAAATGCTATTTTAATATATAATTATGGTATATGAAAAAATATTCAATTGGAATCGATTTAGGTGGAACAAAGGTCCTTATCGCACTTGTAGAGAGAGAAACAGGTGAAGTAGTTTGTTCTGTGAAAAAGAAAACGAAAAAAGATAAAGGCCCTAAAAATATTATTCGTAAAATGGTAGAAGGTATTGCTGAATTGTTAGAGGAAAGCAAGACTTCTTTGGTAGATATTGAATCTATTGGTGTTGGAGCGGCAGGTCAAGTAGATAGAGAAAATGGAATTTTAATCGCAGCACCTAATCTTGATTGTTATGATTTGAATATTAAAGAAAAAATTCAGGAATACTATAATTTACCAGTTTATGTTGGTAATGATGTTGAAATTGCTGCAATTGGTGAATTAAAGTTTGGTGCGGCAAGAGGATACAACGATATTGTTTGTATTTTTGTAGGTACTGGTGTTGGTTCTTCAATAGTAAAAGAAGGTAAAATTATTCGTGGGGCAACAGGAACAGCTGGCGAGATAGGACATATGATAGTTGATTTGAACGGTCGTCCTTGTGCTTGTGGCGCTCATGGATGTTTGGAGGCATATGCTTCTCGTTCTGCTATAGAAAGGAGAATTGAGGGCGCTCTAAAAAAAGGAAGACATTCTGTAATATTGGATTATATGGAATCTGGTAAATCAATAACTTCAAGTATGATTCAAGAATCGATTGAAAGATGTGATGAACTTGTAATTCAATGTGTGGATGAAGCTGCGGAATATCTTTCTGGTGGAATTGCCAGTGTGATTAATTTTATTAATCCACAATTGGTTGTTTTGGGTGGTGGACTTATTGAAGCCGTTGATTATTTTTATCAAAAAGTAATTAAAAAAGCTAAGGCTAAATCTTTGCCAGTCCCTGCAACTAAGATAGAATTTAAAAAAGCAGCTTTGGGTGATTTTTCAGGAGTCATTGGCGCTGCATTTTTAGAAAGGTAAAAAGATTAGTTAGATTTGTTAACAATGTGTTATCAAATTCAACTAATAGTGTATAATGTTATGGTACGAATTTTAAAAGGTAATTTAATGGGCTTTTTTGATAAATTTAGAGAATATAGTCAAGCTATTTCGCAGATAGAAAAAAGTATCTATGGCGAAAAGCAAGATTACCTTGAAATTTATGAACGTAATCAACAACTTGAAAAAGAAATTGAACTTAGAACTAGAGAGTTGAATGATGCAAACAAGCGTATGCTTTCTTTGCAACATATATGGGATATGATGAACTCTTCAACTCCATTAGAAAATGTTTTGGAACATGTTGTAAGAAGTATTCAAGGGGAGTTAGGATATCTTCACTGTGCAATTATACGTAAACTGGAAGATGAAAACGGTGAATACATGCAGATTGCAACGCAATCTAAAGATTCTGCAATTGCCCGTGTAAATAAAATTATCGGTGTTCCTATTGAAATTAGACGACTTACTTATGACCCAGATGGCATTTACGCGGATACAATTAAAAACAAAAAAATTGTACAGACTCATGATTTGAGTGGAACAATGAAATATATTATGCCAGATTTGCCAGAAGATGTTCTTAAAGCTGTTAACTCCAATCAGCCATGTAAATCTTTGATTATTATTCCGCTTTGTCCGATGAATAAAGAATTTGGATGGTTTTGCGTTTTTACATCTCGTGAGGAATTGACAGAAACAGAAGCGGATTTCTTATCACTTTATGCTCAACAAATTGAAATGTCGATTACAATTACAGATTTATTCTTAGCTGTGAAAGAGCAAGCCGTAACAGATCCATTGACTGGTTTGTTTAATAGAAGACACTTTGAAGAAACTTTAAAACGAGAAGTTACTCGTGCGCAACGTCAACATCAGCCGTTTTCTGTTATTGGTATTGACTTAGACCACTTGAAACAAATTAATGACCAGTATGGTCACTCGTTTGGAGATTTGGCGATTAAAACTGTTGCAGATGTTTTGAAAGTTAACGCGCGTTCTGTCGACTTGCCTGCAAGAATGGGCGGAGAAGAGTTTAATGTTTTACTTCCTGGGATTGATTCAAATGGTGCAATGATCGCTGCAGAGAGAATTAGAAAAGCAATTGAGGCTAAAGAACTTGACACTATTGGTAATATTACCGCAAGTATCGGTGTTGCAACATTCTTTGAACATTCTGATAATGTTGAAGAGCTTCTTGAGCTTACAGACCAAGCAATGTATATGTCAAAACGCAATGGTAGAAACCAAGTTACATTAGCAAAACCTATTTCAGAAACTTCATGGCAAGAAATTGCGGTTAATACATTTGTTGAAATTCTTTCAAAACGTAAAATTCCTATACCTCAAGAGGTTACAGCAGATTTGAAAGAAAAATTACAAGATGCGGATCTTTCAAAAGATACTTTATATACAGTTGCTGACATATTAACAACAACTTACAATCCAATGCATTCCAAAGGGGTTATGAAATCAAAAGTTCTTTTGGCAACAAGTTTGGCTAAGCGTTTTGATTTATCCAAAGAAGAAAGTGATAATTTGCGTGTTGCAATATTGTTGTATGATATTGGAAACTTGATGCTTCCGCCAGAACTTCTTTTGAAAACAACTCCATTAACAGAAGAAGAAAGACAACATATTAAAGAGCATCCGATGATTGCTGCTCAAGAAATTTTGAAACCAATTTCATATGTTCAAGATGTTATTCCAATTATTGAGCATCACCATGAAAATTGGGATGGAACTGGTTATCCTAAGAAACTTTCTCATGATGATATTCCGTTGTCATCTCAAATTGTCTTGATTATTGATGCTTATTTTGCATTAATTGAACATCGTCCATATCGTGCAAAACTTACTCCGCAAGAAGCTCTTGAAATAATTAAACAAGATGCTGGTAAAAAATGGAATGAAACGCTTGTTCAAGAATTTGTTAAACTTACGGAGCTTGATCACGTATAATGAAAGAACAAGAGTTTATTAGCATTATTAAAGACACTATTAACTCTTGTTATATTGGTGACGATTGCGCTTATCTAAAAGATTTGGGGATAACAATTTCTCAAGATAATTTAGTTGAGGATGTCCATTTTTCGTTGTTTTATACAGATGCGTATAAACTTGGATATAAATCGGCAATGGTTAATATTTCAGATATTGCAGCAAGTGGAGCTAAACCAAAGTACTTAACTGTTGGATTGTCATTATCCAAAAGTGTTGATAATGAGTTTATTAAAGATTTTTATAACGGAATGAAAGATGCTTGTGGCGATGTAGGAATTGTCGGTGGTGATATTACTGGAAGTGACAAAATAATGATTTCAGTTACTGTTATAGGCGTTACACAGGATAGAAAAATTTCATCACGAAGTTCTGCTAAAGTTGGTTATAAAGTAGTGGTTTCTGGTAACCATGGCTCTAGTGGTGCAGGGTTGGCACAGCTTCAGAAAGGTAATTTGGGAAGTGAATTTGCTAATGCTCATTTGATGCCAAAAGCGCAAGTTGAATTTTCAAAATATGTTGCTGAAAATATTGACTGTGATTATGCAATGATGGATACATCAGATGGCTTGATGGATGCGCTTAATCAGATTGCAAAATCAAGTAGGGTTCTTTTGTCGGTTGATTTTGATAAAATACCATATGATAAAAACCTTGAACAATTTAATAATTTTAAGGATTTAGTTTTTTATGGTGGTGAAGACTATCAGCTTGTTGCTTGTGTTCCAAAAGATTTTGATATCCCGAATTCATTTGTAATAGGTGAAGTAAAAGAGGGTTTTGGGGTTGAAGTTGATGGTGTAAAAATTGACAATCTGGAAACTAAGTTGTTTAATCATTTTGAGGAATAAAAATGAAAACAGTTGCGATAATTACAGCAGGCGGAACATCATCACGTTTTGGCAATACAAATAAACTTTTAGAAATAGTGAATGGAAAAGAAGTTATTCGCTATACTGTTGAAGCGTTTGAAAAATCGGATGTTGATGAAATTGTAATTTGTGCGAATAAGTCAATTATTCCAGAATTAAGAAAGATGTTTGCGCACAAAATTATTGAAGGTGGTTCAACTCGTCAGGAATCTGTGTTTAATGGATTGAAAGCTGTTACTTGTGATTATGTGCTTATACATGATGGTGCAAGACCAATGATTTCGCCAGAAATTATCAATAAAACAATAGAAATGGTTAAAGAAAAAAATGCGATTACTGTTATGACAAAAACAATTGATACAATTAAAAAAGTTGAAAATGGCAAAATTATCAGCACAATTGATCGCACACAGTTATATAACACCCAAACTCCTCAAGCATTTAAATATGATTTGATTAAATCTGCTCATGAAAAATTACAAGGCAAAAATTTTACCGATGACGCTGGAATGCTTGAATTTTTAGGATATGATGTTTACGTCCTTGACGGTGATTATAAAAACATTAAAATAACAACTCCAAATGATATTGAAATTGCTAAAGTATATCTAAAATAAAAAGGGTCCCTTTGGGACCCATAAATTTACACCTACGTACATAACCTTTTACCTATATGAGGAATCTAATTAAAACTTTTTATTATGCTACACTAGCTGCATCTTTATCTTTTTGTGCCTTAGCAAGCATTAAGTATACCATTGCTTCGTGAGCTTTGTTAATTGCTGCAGAAACTTTATCTTCATCTACTTTTTGATACCAAGCAGGATTACATTCAGCTGCTGCTATATTTAATTGCGTTTTAGCTGTACCATATAGAGCATTGTCAATACCTTCTAATTCAGCTAATTTAGATTGTAATGCTGTAATAATCGGTTTTACATGTTTATAACCACCGCACATATATTCATCAAAAATAGTTTCAGTTAGACCTAATGGATCAGCTTCAGCATATCCTTCTGCATAGTGTTGATTCCAGTGTAGAAGAACTTCAACAACATTATCTTTTGTGATATTTTCCTTAATAAATGTTTCAACATTGCCGCTTCCAGCACCGTCAACTCTAGAATAGATTTCATCTGCGATATCAGATACGCCGCCACCCTCAATGTTTGCTGCCACTAAATTAAGTGTATTAACATCAACAGTGCCCCAGCCTTCAATTAATTCTTCTTCAGCGTCTTCTTCTTCTGCGCCTTCTTCAGCTGTACCTTCTTCAGTTGTACCTGCTTCAGTTGCTGCTGCTTCAGCTGCTGCTGCCGCTGCTTCAGCTTCTGCTGTTAATTGAGCTACTATTCTATCGCATGTTGATGAAGCTTCATCTCTTACGATTCTAAATTGTTCACGAACTTGATTGATAGCTGTTTTGATTTGTTCGTATGTAGCACCGCGTTGTTTTAATAATGCGATGTCTTCTAATTTATCAATAAGAGCTTCAACTTTTCTTCTAATAGCTCTAACTTGATCTTTTTGTTCAGTTGTTAATTCTGGTGATGCTAAAATAGAGTCTAATTCAGATTTCAAACCAGTAACTTCGCCTACTGTTCTTTCAAAATCAAATTTATTATCAAGTTCATTAACAGTATCAATTGCTGCTTGAGCACCCAATGATGCGCCAGCTGCAGCTGCATAATTTGATGCAGGATTTGGACAATTTGAAGCTGCAATATTTTGAATTAAACTGTTAACTTGGTAGAATGGGTTTCCTACATTTCTCATAGCGTAAGCTTCTTGAGGTGTGTATTGTGTAGAATCAATTAAGTTAAATTGATAACGACCACCATAATTTGTTACGAAATTATATGGATATGACATATTCCAAGTATTTAAGTTAGTCCCGTAGCACATTGGCTTGTATCCCCTTAATTTGTTCCCCGTACTTATATAAACAATTTTGCTTTGGCGAAATTGCATGAGGAGCATGCGTTTCAGACGTGTTAATATGTCTAAAAGGTATATATAGTAAGCGATTGCAGGATTTTAAATTCAACTTTACATTTTGTAACAATTGGCGAATATGCTTCTGTTGCAAGCGTTTTTGGTTGTTAAACTAGCGCAAATGGTGATGCAGTTGCTTTTTGAAGTCTAATTTTTTGCATTCTATCTTTTACAAAACTAGCCTGTGATGAGTCTGGACGGTTGACTAAAAACTTTCTATAGTATCTTTGAGCGTCCATTTTTTTGCCTAATTTGTCAAAGCAAACACCAATTCCAAAGAAAGCTTTGTGATATGTTGCGTCTAATTTCATTATTTGATTTAAAACCAAGGATGCTTCTTTGTATCTTTCCATTTTCATTAGTAATGAAGATTTGTGATCGTATGCTTTAATATATTCTGGTGAATTTTCAATTAATTTTTGATAAATCATTAAAGCCATATCATATTCTTCGCACAATTCGTGAGAAATTCCTAATTGTAAAATTGCTTCTGGGTTTTTAGGATCAAGTTGAACTGCTTTTACAAAGTTCTTAATTGCGCCACATGGAATACCTTTTAATAGGTGACAAATGCCTAGTTCATAAAAAGTTTGATAATTTTTTTCATTTAATTCGGCAGATTTTTCGAGGTAATGGATGGCTTTTGAATAGTTTTCAAGATGCTTATAACAAATTCCTAAACCCAAATAGGATTTTGAATTATCTCTATCCATCAAAATGGCATTCAAGTAACCAGATATAGCTTCTCTATATGCGCTTTTTTCACGCAATTTGTCGGCTTGAGCACACAAATTAACTGGCTCTTTTACTGTCATGTATTGTGATTTTTTAGTCATCTCTCCCTCGTTATGTCTTAATATTAAAATTTTTTCTAAAGTTGGGACACCTCCAAAAGATGTAAAAATAATCAATCCTTGGATTTATAATTTTCTTATGTTATAACTTTATTATGAAGAGGGTTTTAGTATCTTTAATATTATTAGGGTTGGGAGTTTCTGTTTCAGCTGAAGAAATCAAGCTGGACAAGGTTGAAGCGCAAAAAATCGAAATACCTAAAACCGATGTAAAAATGAAAGAATCTATAGTTATTAATGATAAAGCTGTGATGGAAGAAATCATTAAACAACAAAAAGAAAAAGATCTTGAAGATATCGAAAATTTATGGAAAGGTACTGTTGAAAATAATCAAGTTATTGGTTTTGCGCTTAAAAAACTTTCTACTCCAGAAAGTCAACGAAGAATTCATTCTTCATTAATGGCAAAAACTTTGTCTGCAGTTGTTGCTGGAACATCTTTTTTACCTTATATGGCTGGTGCCGACTATGCTTTGTCTAGTGGGGCTTTTGCTGCTGGTAGATTGGCGCAAAATCTTATTAACAAAAAAAACATGCCTCAAGAAATTCCTTTAACTGATACTGAATTGATTGAATTGGCAGGTTTGGTTGAGAATTTGCAAGACAAGATAATAAATGCTTATTACAATTATAAAAATACTCTTATGCAGTTAAAAGAAACTCGTTCAAGACAACTTTTGTATAATAAAAATTATGCAAAAGCCATGGATGAAGAAGATTTTTTAGAAATAGCAATTTCATCATCACTATACGATAACGTTGTTATTGAAGAATATTACTATATGCAGCAAGCTAAAAAGTACCATCTTGAATTGCAGCGTTTGGCAGGAAAAAAAGTTGTTGATAATTTGAATTTGTACCAATACAATTATAACGGAACACTTGTTGGTGAGAAAGGAGCTAAATAATGAAAAGATTTTTAGCAACTTTATTGCTATTATCGGTATCTGTTCCTGTATATGCATTACAATATGAAGATGTATTAGCACCTAAACAGCACGCATATCGTTTAGGGATTTCTGAAATTCCTGAAAAAATGTATGTTGAAGCAGAAGTTCAACATGTAAAAAAAGAATACGTTGAAAAAGATACTTCTATTCAACACACATCTGATGAACTTACGTTTGCAGATTTAAGCTTAAAAAGAATGTCAAGTGAGATTGCTAGTGAATTGGCGTTAGATGAAAAAGATATGATGTCAGATTTATCTTTACTTTGGAAAGGTGCTGCGACACAAAGCGATACGATAAATTTTGCATTATACAAACTTGCAAATCCTGACGCTGATAAACCAGATGAAAAATCTGTAAAAAAAGTTTTATCAACAATTGCAAGTATGTCAACCCTTGTTGGTGCTGGTATGGGTAATCCTATCCTTGCAACTGGTTCATTAATTGGTGGTAATGTTTTGGGAATAATGTCACAAGACACAAAAGCTTTAAATTACAAATACACCAAGGTAAATGATGCTGATATGATTATTTTGGTTCGTAAAATTGAAGATTTGCAGCAGCGAGCAATAAATCTTTATTACGACTATATGACAACTAGAGAACAACTTAAAATGGTTGATAAATTAGTTGATCAGCGCAAAAAGAATTATGAATTAGCTCAAAATTCTCCACGAGAAATAATATTAATCACAGATGCCTATTATAGAACAGCACTTGATTTGCAAGCAAAAACGAAAGCAGAGTTTTTTGCAAAACGTGCAGCATTAGAACAGTTTGTGGGAAATGAAGTATTTTTACAATTTGAAAAAGAATTAACAGAAAGAGAAAAATAATGATATTTGTTCCGTTTGAAACTAAAACAGGTGCTGAAAATATGCAAATTGATTCAGATTTGTTGGATAATGCAATAAAAGAACAACTTCAAGAACCTATTTTTAGGCTTTATGCTTGGGAGCCTGCTTGTATTTCATTAGGACGAAACCAAAAAGATGATTTTTTGAACTACGATTTTTTAAAATCTAAAAACATTGATGTGGTAAAGCGTTTAACTGGTGGTAGAGCGCTATTGCATGACAATGAAATAACCTATAGTTATATTTGTCCTGTTTCATCACTTAAAAACGGAGCAAATGTGACTGAATCTTATAAAGAAATTTGTCAGTTTTTGATGGATGGGTTTAAAAAACTTGGCATAGAATTGACTCTTGGGGGAGAGAAAGGTGTTCATACAAAATTTGATTATTGCATGTTGATTTCCACAGGAGCTGATTTATGTTATGAAGGGAAAAAATTTATAGGTTCGGCGCAATGTAGAAAAGAAGGTTATATTCTGCAACATGGTTCAATTCTATACGATTATGATCGCGTACTTTTGGAAGAAATTTTTAATGAAAAAGTTGAAACTGATTCAATAATTTCTGTAAAAGAAATTAATCCTAATATTACTAAGCAAGATATTTTAAATATTTTTGCAAAAGAATAATATTGTAAAAAGATATAAAGCGAAAAGTATATTTTGTACCGCGAAATTATGTTCGTGGTACAATTTTTATTGTTTAAATTTTAAGATTTTAGATAGGAGAAAACACTATGACAGAAAAACGTGTATGGCTTTTCAAAGAAGGTGACGCTTCTATGCGCAATCTTCTAGGTGGAAAAGGTGCAAACTTAGCTGAAATGACAAACTTAGGCTTACCTGTTCCTCCAGGATTAACCATTACAACTGAAACTTGTATGGATTATATCAACAATGGCAATAAAATGCCTGAAGGTTTGATGGATGAAGTTAGAGCGGCTTTGAAAGAAGTTGAAGCTCAAAAAGGTCAAAAATTTGGCGATCCTGTAAACCCACTTTTAGTTTCTGTACGTTCAGGTGCTAGAGTTTCTATGCCTGGTATGATGGAAACAATTTTGAACCTTGGTTTGAACGATCAAACTGTTGAGGCAATGATTAAATTAACTAACAACCCAAGATTCTGCTATGACTCTTACAGACGTTTCTTAACTATGTTTGGTTCAGTAGCTTGGGAAATGGATAGACAAAAATACTTTGAATCTGAATTAGAAAAAGTTAAAGAAAGAGAAGGCGTAAAACAAGATACTGAAATTTCAGCTGAAGGTTTGAAATCACTTATCCCTGTTTATAAAAACGTTATTAAAGAAGTTACAGGCAAAGAATTCCCTCAAGATCCATATGTACAACTTCAAGAAGCTATTGAAGCTGTATTTAGATCTTGGAATATTCCACGTGCTGTTGCTTACAGAAACATGAACAAAATCGATCACAATTTTGGTACAGCAGTTAACGTTCAATCAATGGTATTTGGTAACATGGGTGATGACTGTGCTACAGGTGTTTCATTCACTCGTAACCCAGCTACTGGTGAAAACAAATTCTATGGTGAATACTTAACTAACGCTCAAGGTGAAGACGTTGTTGCTGGTATCAGAACTCCAAAACCTATTGCGGAATTAGAAACAGAAATGCCTGATTTATACAGACAATATGTTGATATCGCTAAAAAACTTGAACTTGGTTACAAAGATGTTCAAGATATGGAATTTACAATTGAAAAAGGTAAATTATACATTCTTCAAACTCGTAATGGTAAAAGAACTGCTGCAGCTGCTGTAAGAATTGCTGTTGAAATGTGTGAAGAAGGTATTATTACAAAAGAAAGAGCAATTCAATTGGTTGATCCTTATTCAGTAAACCAAATCTTACTTCCTTGCTTTGATACAAAAGCAATGGCAGAAGCTAAGAAAATTTCATCTGGTGTAAACGCATCTCCAGGTGCAGCAGTTGGTAAAATCGTATTTGATACAGAAGAAGCTGCTCAAAGAGGTGAAGCTGGTGAAAAAGTTATTTTGGTTCGTATCGAAACTTGTCCAGATGACATTCACGGTATGGCAGTTGCTCAAGGTGTTTTAACTCTACGTGGTGGTGCTACTTCTCACGCAGCTGTAGTTGCTAAAGGCATGGGTAAACCTTGTGTATCAGGTTGTGAAGATATTAAAATCGACTTAGATAATGAAACATTAACAGCTGCAGATGGCACAGTTTACAAAAAAGACGATATCATCTCTCTAGATGGTGGTAAAGGTCTTGTAATGGCTGGTGCTGTTAAATTAGTAGAAGGTCAAATTGATGACAATTGGAATAAATTCTTCTCTTGGGTTGACGAAATTAGAACAATGAAAGTTGAATCTAACGCTGATACTCCAAAAGATATCATTAATTCATTAAAATTTGGTGCTGAAGGTGTTGGTCTTTGCCGTACAGAACACATGTTTATGGATCCAGAAAGACTTCCTTGGGTACAAAAAATGATTATTGCTGGAACTCCAGAAGCTAGAAAAGAAGCTTTAGCTAAACTTCTTCCTATGCAATATGCAGACTTCTATGCAATGTTCAAAGAATTAGGTGACAAACCTCTTACAGTTAGACTTTTAGATCCACCTCTTCACGAATTCTTGCCTAACAAAGAAGATTTAATCGCTGAAGTAGCTGCTCTTAAAGCAACTGGCAAAGACGCAAAAGAAAAAGAAGAAATGCTTCACATCGTTGAAGGTTTATCAGAATCTAACCCTATGATGGGTCTTCGTGGTTGCCGTTTAGGTTTAACTTATCCAGAAATCAATGAAATGCAAGTTAGAGCAATCTTTGAAGCTTGCTGCGATTTGAAAAAAGAAGGTTATGCTGTTCAACCATGGATTATGATTCCTCTTATCGGTCACGTAAACGAACTTAAGGTTGCTAAAGAAATTTTAGTTCGTGTAGCAAAAGACGTTATGGCTGAAAAAGGAGTTGAAGTCGCTTACAAATTTGGTACAATGATCGAAATTCCACGTGCTGCAATTACGGCTGATGAAATTGCTGAACACGCTGAATTCTTCTCATTCGGTACTAACGACTTAACTCAAATGACATTTGGTTATTCACGTGATGATGCTGAAGGAAAATTCTTGAATAGATACGTTGAACAAAAAATCTTAGCTTCTAACCCATTTGAAACATTAGACGTTAAAGGTGTTGGTGCTTTAGTTGAAATGTCAATGGAAAAAGGTAAGAAAGTAAATCCAGCTCTAGTTGGTGGTGTTTGTGGTGAGCACGGTGGTGACCCTGACTCAGTTAAATTCTGCCACAGAATTGGTTTGAACTATGTATCTTGTTCACCATTCAGAATCCCTCAAGCTAAACTTGCTGCAGCTCAAGCTGTTGTTGAAAGCAAATAGTAAGTTATAGCAACAGGAAAATCAAAAAACAGAGGTTCTTTTGAACCTCTGTTTTTTTGTGTATAATATAAATCAAAAGGAGAAATTTCTATGATTATAATTATGGAGCCTTCAGCTTCGAAAGAGAATATAAAACGCGTTGTTGACTTATTATCAGAACACGAGTTTAGAGTAATTGTTAACCAAGGTGAAATTCATACAGTAATTGACGCATTTGGAGACAAAACATCTATTACTCCAGGTAGAATTAATGCTTTGGAAGGTGTTAAAGAGATTAAAATCATTCGTGAACCTTATCGCTTAGCATCAAGAGACCGAAAAGTTGAAGATACTGTTATAGAATTTTCAAATGGCGTAAAAATTGGTGGCGCTAATAAACCTGTAATGATGATTGGACCTTGTTCAATTGAAAAAGAATATGAAGGATTAAGACAAGTTGCTATTGCCGGTAAAGAAATGGGTTGCGAATTTTTACGTGGTGGAGCTTTTAAACCAAGAACTTCACCATACGATTTTCAAGGGTATGAAGAAGATGCTTTGAAAAATATGAAACGCGCAAGTGAAGAAACAGGTCTATTAACAGTTACTGAAGTTATGGATTCTGCAGATCTAGAACTTGTATGCCAATATGTGGATGTTGTTCAAATTGGTGCAAGAAATATGCAAAACTTTAAACTTTTAAAAGCAGTTGGTCAATGCAACAAACCTGTAATTTTAAAACGAGGCTTATCAAGCACAATTAGAGAATTCTTACTTGCTGCAGAACACATTATGTACCAAGGAAATGAAAATGTAATCCTTTGTGAACGAGGAATCAGAAGTTTTGACAGTACCTTTACAAGAAATGTGATGGATATCGCATCAGTTCCAGTTATTAAAAAATACTCACACTTGCCAATTATTGTTGATCCTAGCCACGGCACAGGTCAAAAATATTTGATTGAACCTATGACAAAGGCAGGTCTAATTGTAGGTGCTGATGGTGTTATGGTAGAAGTTCATCACGATCCAGAAAACGCTTTATCTGATGGAAAACAAAGCTTGTCAATTCCTATGTTTAAAGACATGATGAAACGTGTAAATTCAATGATCGAACATTTACACTATGAAAAAAATTGTTTGTCTGCAAACGTAGATTAAACAAACATTTATAAAATAATAGGAGGGTAAATAGTACCCTCCTATTATTTTGTTTAACAGTGTTTTTAATTTTCTACACATAATGTATAAAAACTGCTACCTCTACCGTGTCCATAATATTTATATGTATATGTTGGATAGAAACAGTGTGTATATGCACTGGTTGCATTTCTTTCTTGATTGGAGAATACATAATATGTCGAACTAGGGAAACCAAATCCTTGAGATTTAGATTCGTCTCTACATTTAGTATAGTTCCCATTAGCATCTTTAGGGCAGTAAAATGTTCCTGAAGTTCCAACATTCATCCCATATATATACGATGCTAATTCAGCCAATTGCGTATCAGTAGGTAAATTTTTAACTCCGCCACATTGTTTTACAGCCCCAGCCCAGTAATCAGTTTCATTACCACAAGCCTTAATTCCATATTCGCCAGATGCAACCATTTCCTCGCATTCTGCTTTTGTAACGGCAGTTGGCTTAAATGGTAATGTCTTGAAGCATGCATTTGTTGTTTTAAAAGCACAGCCAGTACCTAAATTTATCACACTAGGGTTAGCTCGTAAATCTTTTCCTATAGTATTTGGATTTTTATCACCTGAAGTATCATATAAAATTGCTAAACAATCAGCACCTGTTACTTGATTTGAATGAGGATTTTGTGTGCAAGATTCAGTTGGATTATAAGCTATTAAAGCATTAACACCACTTGCAAATTGAACACCTATTACATTTGATTTCCATTCATCTTGTCCGAAATTTTTAGCAGCCTTTATAATACTAGAATCAAATTCTTCAGGAGTTGCCTCTCCAATACCCCAATATATAGTTTTACTAAAACAATCTAACAATTTATCATTATTACAAATTTTATTCGTTTTAAAATGTTTAGAAAGTTCTTCAACAAAACTTTCTGTTGTTGCGTGTCCAGCCAAAGTTGATTGAGTATTCATTATTTTTAGAGCATCTTCTAATTTCTTTTCAAATACAGTGGCAGCAGTATTCCAAGTTTTTGTGTTATATTTTTGAATTAATGTTGGTATTGTTATAGCCGCGACGACGCCAATAATACCAAGAGTGATTAATGCTTCGGCTAAAGTAAAGGCAGGTATATTTTTATCTTTAAACATTGTTTATAGTTCCTGTATTAGTGTATACTATTATATATCTACACCACGCATCATATTAACTAGAGTGTTAATTGTATTTTCCATTGTTACGCTATCAGAGGTTCTCTGCTGTAAAAAGGCGTTAACTTGTGGCATCATTTCAATGGCAGTATCTAGTTTAGGATTTGAGCCAGGTTGGTACATCCCAACATCAATCAAGTCTTTGTTTTCACGGTACATAGCCATAATTTTTCTCATTTTACCAGCAGCTTCTTTATGTTCAGGTGTGGCAATAGCAGACATTAACCTCGAGATACTTCCCAATACGTCAATAGCTGGATAGTGGTTCATTTCGGCAACTTTTCTGGATAGGAAAATGTGACCGTCAACAATACCACGCACGATGTCAACGATTGGGTCTGAAATGTCGTCACCTTCCATTAATACAGTATAAAGAGCTGTGATTGAACCTTTAGGACTATTTCCTGCACGTTCAAGAACTTTTTGTAACCAAGAAAATATTGATGGTGGATAACCTTTCATTGTTGGAGGTTCCCCTGTTGCAAGACCAACTTCACGACCAGCCATTGCGCAACGTGTAACGGTATCTGTCATTAAGAAAACTTTTTTACCTTGATCTCTAAAATATTCACAAACTGCTGTAGCAGCAAGAAGTGCCTTTTGACGAATTAGAGGAGGTTTGTCACCTGTTGAACAAACTAGAACAGATTTTTTCATACCTTCTTCGCCAAGAGAATCTTCAATAAACTCCTTAACCTCTCTTCCACGTTCTCCGATTAGGGCAACAACGTTAACATCAGCATCAGAGTTTCTTGCAATCATACCCAATAATGTACTTTTACCAACACCAGAACCTGCGAATAAGCCAAGACGTTGGCCACAACCCATTGTCATACAAGAGTCAATCGCTCTAACTCCAGTTGAAAATATTTCTGTAATGATAGGTCTTTCAAAAGGTCCAGGAGGTGGACCTTCAATTGAACGCCACTGAGCTCCTGTTGTATCAAGAGGACGTCCGTCAAGAGGTTGCCCCATTGGGTCGATTAATCGTCCAAGTAAAAAATCTCCAACTGGTATAATAATTGGTTTTCCTGTTGATGTGACTAAACTTCCTTGTCCAATTCCAACACCATCTAAAAGCAAAAGTAATTGCGCTACTTCACCTTTAAAAGCAACAACTTCAGCGGGCTTCTGTTCACCAGTGTTTGTTTCGATAAAACACAGATCACCAATTTTTAATCCTGGTAATTTAACTTCGACTGTCAAACCTAACAGTTTCGAAACAGTTCCTTTGTATCGGAAAAGCTCTGTTTCATCAAGTTTTTGATGAACTTGTGATTTTATATATTCAAGTTTTGAAGTGTCGATATCGTTCATTATTTCTATTATAATGAACAATTTAAATTAAGACAAATAGTTTACATAATATTTATTATCGCCTTCTTTCTACCCCTCTCCCAATGGGAGAGGGGTAGAATTTGTTCGAGTGTAACGAGTTACAAATTTGGGTGAGGGTTTTGTAACAAACATTTTGCTTGTCTATTTCTTTTCTTTTTTATTGCGAAGTAAAAAGAAAAGAAATAGACGAAAGAAAAGAAAAAACACGCTATTATTACGGCAATGCTACGCATTGCAAATACCCTGCGGGTGTACTCCGTACCGTTTTCAACATTCTGTCATTCTTGAACTTGTTTCAGAATCTCTTTAAAGCAGAATGTTGAAAATTGTTCAGCGAGCCTAAAACTGCGGCTCGCAAACCTTTACCAACCTACCAATTAACTTCCTTCCTATAATAAATATTATGTAATATTTACGGTGGCGGGCTTGATTAAAAGTTTTTTTATGATTTAATTGAACTTGGATAAGGCAATTCCTCTTAGCCTCTATCTAGGGAATCAGCAAGCGGCGGTTGGTTTCTGACAAGTGTAAAAACAATAATAAGAAGGAAAAACTAAAATGTTAAAAATTAGATTAAAAAGAATGGGTGCTAAAAAAGCTCCATCATACAGAATTATCGTTATTAATTCTACAACAAAACGTGAAGGTAGACCAGTTCAAGAACTTGGTTACTACAATCCAAAAACTAAAGTTATGCAATTAGACAAAGCAGCAGCAGAAGCTTGGATTAAAAAGGGTGCTCAACCAACAGATACAGTTGCTTATTTGATTAAAAACTGTAACGCAGATGGCACTTTGAACTACCAAAAGAAAGAAACTGTAAAACTTTCTAAAAAAGCTCAAGCTAAAGCAGCAGCAGAAGCTGAAGCTAAAGCTCAAGCTGAAGCAGAAGCAAAAGCAGCAGCAGAAGCAGCGGCAGCAGCAGCTGAAGCTCCAGCTGAAGAAGTTGCAGAAGCATAGTTTTTACAAAATATACAAAAAAGGCAGTCAATCGACTGCCTTTTTTGTATTTCTATTTCCCGATGCTACGTACAAGAGCATTTGCATAATCCATCAAATTAATTTCATGTGCAGGCTTTTTGATTTTTAAAATCTCATTGATATTTTCTGCAAAACCTTTAAATGATTCTGGTGTTAACCTTCCATTTTGATAGTGAAAGGTATCTTTGTTGTACATTTTATCTAATGTTCTAGGGGTTACACTGCCATGCAAATCAAATTGTCCCACAATTAAATTGGCAGCACGTTTTGATTTCTTCATTGAATAATTAATTGCTCTTGCAAAATCTTTTTTAGTTGCATCGATTAGCCTAATTTCAGTAAGTAATTTTACCATAGGATGCCTCCTTTACACGGTTAACTTATATCCACCACCATAAATAGTTTCTATATATTTTTTACCATCGGATACTTTGTCCAATTTTGTTCTTAAATGTCTAATGTGTACTCGAATAGTTTCTATGTCGTCATCAGGAGAATATCCCCAGATGTCTTTCAAAAGCTGTGCTGATGATACCATATTGCCATAGTTTTGAAATAATAAATTGAATATATCGAATTCTATTGGAGTTAATTTTGCTATTTTATCATTAATTTTTACAGAGTAAGTTTCAGGTAAAAGTGTAATTTCACCTAATGTCAAAAGTTCGCGAGTTGAGGCAGATTCAGGAATTTGTCTAGAACGCTTTAAAAGAGCTCTAATGCGCACTTGTAATTCTTCCATTTCAAAAGGCTTAACCAAATAATCATCAACGCCAATATTAAAGCCATTTACTTTATCATTAAGTTGCGATAAAGCTGTAAGCATAATTATTGGGATATCTTTTGTTGAATCATTTTTGCGAATTCTTTGTGCTACCGTAAACCCATCAACTTCTGGCATCATAACATCAAGTACAACAACAGAAGGAATTTCTTGTTTGCACAAAGCAAAACCAGTTGTGCCGTCATGGGCTTGATACACCTTATAGCCTGCAAGTTCAAGGTTTACTTTTATAAGCTCATTTATTGCAATATCGTCGTCAATTACTAAAATCTTATTCATACAAAAATTTTATAACAAACCCCAGAAAAAACTATTACAATGTTAATAATTGTAAACAAAAATTATACACCTGAATAGTTCT
Source organism: Candidatus Gastranaerophilaceae bacterium (assembly GCA_045638025.1). GTDB lineage: Bacteria > Cyanobacteriota > Vampirovibrionia > Gastranaerophilales > Gastranaerophilaceae > SIG32. The sequence continues at coordinate 51,479 of JAZUAO010000013.1, read as the reverse complement.
CTATTCGTGCTTTTGGGCTATATTTTTTTTAGCTAAAAAAAATATTTTTTTAGAAAAAGTGTAAAAAATACAAATTTACGGATTTTTATTGTAATATGTAATTCGTAGTAGTAGTAAATATACATTTATAGGAGGCACATGAATTGGCAATAACATCACCTTTTACAGCATTCAATGAGAACGGTATTGAAGAGATCCACTTAGGACAACACGTGTTAGCAGAATTTTTTGAATGTGATCCAAACACATTAAACAGTTTAGATAAAGTAGAAAAATATATGGTGGATGCCGCCCTTGAATGTGGTGCAACTATTGTCCAAAAATGTTTCCATATGTTTAACCCATACGGTGTTTCAGGCGTTGTAATTATTTCAGAAAGCCACTTGGCTATTCACACTTGGCCTGAATTAGGATACGCAGCAGTAGATTTGTTCACTTGTGGTGACAAATGCGATCCTAAAGTATCATATGAATTCTTGAAAAAAATGTTCAATTCTAAAAAAGCAACATTTACAGAATTGAAAAGAGGTATAATCGATCGCGAAACAATGAAAGTAGCTGAAAAACCATTTGCGATTATGCAACAATTAGAAAACTAAAAAAGAGCCGAAAGGCTCTTTTTTTATGCAGCTCTATAGTGAGCTTTGACTCTGGTGCCATCACTTCTTGTATATGCTTGTACAAAAACTGTTCCACCTGTAGAAATGCTATCTAGTTCTAAATCACCATTTGTTGGGATACCTATTTTGCCCCATTGTGCCATAATTTCAGGTTCTGCGGCAGAATATTCTTTTGTCGAGAAATTGTTAATATCTTCTCGTGAAAAAATTCTGTTATCGTTAGTTAATGGATTTTTGTATCCTTTGTATTTATTTTGCATTAAATTGTAATATTTTTCGGCATCTTCTTTGTCCATGTTTCTAAATATATTCATAATCTATTCCTTTCGCTAATGTAATCTCAATTTTGAATAAAGCAAAAAAGGTCGTGATATAAGTATATCTCTTATTGAATATGTCATATAAAATTCTAAAGCGGTTATAAAAAGTTTTTTTTGTGTGTTCGTTGAATCGCCAAGTAAATTTAATAATTGTTTGGTATCAAGTTCTTGATTAGATTGTTTTGCCTCTGCAAAAGTGCTAAGAATGTCTCCATAGATTTCAATAGTATAAGAAAATTCTTCTTTTGCTTTAAACATCATTTCTCTCTTTTTTAAGTTCTTTATCGTTGGAACGGGTATATTGCTAAATTGTTCAGCTCTTTTATAACAGGCAGAAGCTCTACTTTTTAATGCTGTAATCGATACGTCACTATTGCTGCTGCTATCCTCAAAAAGTTTTGTAATAACTTGCTCAAGATTTGTTGTGCAATTATTGTTTTCTAGCATTAATTCTTTGAATTGTTGTCCGAATTTGTGGATTTTTTGATAATCTTCGCTATTAATTTTTTGATCAACAGTTTGAATAACGAACAAAACCAAGAATAAAACAAATATTATACACAATGTTATTAATGACTTCTTTTTCATTATAAATTCTCCTTTTTGCTTATTATAATATTATACTTTAGCTTGTGTCAAATTTGTTCATAATAACTCCTCGTTTAAATAATTTAAGCATTATTTATTATAAAATATTTTTCATATTGAAGCAATTCCGTATTTTTACTTAGCTAAAATTACCTAAGTAATTTTACGGATATCGAATGTGTAATTTTAATTTATGTAAAAAAACTTTTGTCATGCCATGACAAACAAGAACGATTAGTCTATTATTTTCATGCGGAGGCAAGATGCTGGAAAATATTTTAGATAAAAAATCAAATTTCGATCTAACTTCAAAAAGTACGTTTTCAAACGATTCTGATGTGTTTACATCTCGTTCTTATGCAGCACTTTTAGCTCGCAATATTATTCCGTATTATCACAGAAAGCTTGCTGATAATTATGTAATTATTAAAAAGATTTATAAATTCCAAGCAGTTATGAGCAGAATTTCAAATATTGAAAAAGCTCTTTTGAACAAATATGATTTTAACACTTTGGAATTTACAACAATGAAACAAATGTATGAAGAAATTGCACTTTTGCAAAAATGGGCTACTGATGACAAATTGAAAGCTGATGCTGAGCAGTTGTTAGAAATCCGTGTAAAAGAACTAAAATACCTTGATGCAAGTCGTTATGCATCTGTTTCTAATGAAATTTATAACGGTTATCAAGCTCTTGAACATTATTTACAAGAAATCAGCAGATTTCCTAATTAATTTGTTCATATCCAAAATTCTTGAGGGAAGATTGTTTTTTGCGCCAATCTTTTTCAACTTTTACGTTTAATTCAAGATAAACTTTTTTCTCTGTGATATTTTCAAGTTCTTTACGAGCTTCTGTTCCGATTTTTTTAAGCATGCTGCCACCTTTGCCAATTAAAATTCCCTTTTGGCTTTTGGTTTCGCAGTAAATTGATGCGTAAATTTTATCGATTTCTTCCTGTTCAAAATAGTTGTCAACTTTGACTGCGACCGAGTGAGGTATTTCATCTGAAGTGTTTAAAAGGATTTTTTCTCTTATGATTTCTTCAGTAACATCACGCATGGTTTCTTCAGTTACAACGTCTTCTGGATACATTGGAACTCCATCTGGAAGTTTTTTATATATATTTTTAATCAAAGTATCAGTATTTCTACCTGTTTTTGCTGAAATTCTAACAATTGGCAAGTTTTCGTTGAAAAGCATTTTGTATGTCAAAAGATTTTCTTCGATTTTGCCCATGTTTTTAACTTTATCAACTTTGTTCATAACTATTAGAATTGGAATGTTGGTTTGGAGAAGGTTTTGAGCAATCCATTTATCACCTTTTCCTGCAGGTTCAGACCCATCAACAAGGAACAAAATCAAGTCCGCATCTGGGATTGCAATTTTAGCCTCATCAAGCAAAAATTCACCAAGTTTGTTCAAAGGTTTATGTACCCCAGGGGTATCAACAAAAACAATTTGACCTTCATCAGTTGTCAAAATACCTTTGATACGTTTTCTTGTTGTTTGAGCTTTGTCAGTTGCAATAACAATCTTTTGTCCTAAAATTTGGTTCAAAAGAGTTGATTTACCAACGTTTGGTCTTCCTATAATACTTACAAATCCGCTTTTCATAAAGAAATTATAACATAAAAGGTTTCAATTTATTAACATATTAGCAATTTTTTTCCTTCTCGGTTATTATATAAGAAGTGTAGTGAAATTTAATTGGAATGTGATGATAAATAAGAAAAATATACTAGCAGCTTTAGCAGTTATGTGTCTAACATTTACTTCGGTAAATGCGTCTGGTCTTGTTCAGATGGATATTAAAAAATCTGCTGATAATGAAGTTAACGTCACATTTTTCACTACAGAAGTATCATCTGCACCAATGGTTACACGTAAATCTGACAACAAATATGTTGTTTTGATGCCTAATGTTGCTGGGCAAAATGCCGGCAAACCTGATTTAAGTGCAGTAAAAGATATTATTACAGATGTCGATATTAAAAATGTTGATGATGGAATTGGTGGTTATACTAAAGTCACATTCATTACTACAAAACCGTTGAATATTAAAACTAGTGTGCAAAAAGCTGCACCTATAACACAAGAAGAAAAAGCTGCAAAAGATATCATTGCACAAGTTAAGACTCATCCATCACAAGTTAGTCCAAAAGCAGTAGAAGTTAAAAAGGAAATTGTCAAAACTACCGTTACTTCAAGTGTTGCGCCTGCAACTCCAAAACCAAAACAAGTTCCAGCAAAACCTATCAATCTAAAAAATTCACCTAACAAGATTGTTGATGTTGCACCTCCAAAAGTGGAACAACAAAAAGGTGAAAAATTTACTGAAATTTATGATGAAAAAATGGAATTGATTGAAAAAGTTGCTCCGGTTGTGGAAACTGTTGCAGAAGAAGAAAAATTCGACATCAATGATGTTGAAAAAATTGAGAAAATTTCAAAATCAATTGAAAAATCTTCACATAAAGAGCATAATTCTGGCTGGACTTTTGTAGTCCTACCACTTCTTGGCTTGTATTTACTTGCAAGAATGGCACGCAATTCAATTCAAAAATCCATCGCATTAAAAGCGTCTTTCAAAGAAAATTTAGCTGAACAACCTATTACACAAGGTACTTATGAAGATATTATTAATGCAAGAGAACTTAATTGGCAAGAAAGATATAAACGCTTTGTTGAAGAATCTAATGGCCAAGTTAAAAACCGTAAATATAATTTTATTACAACTCCGGACGCAATAACTGAAGTTGATAAAAAACGTCTTGAATTAGAAAATACATTGAGCTTAACTCCTGCAATTTATGAGCCACATCAAATTGATATTTCTGAAGATGTGATAAATGAAGTTGCAACAGAAGAAGATTCAATTCAAGAAGATATTAATGAAATTAAATTAAAAGCGTTTGCAAAACCTGCTTCACTACACACATCAAGCAGAAATCGTGTTAGAAAATCATTACCTAGAACTCATAAAGCGACAGAAGGTAAGTTTGTTAAGTTGCAACAAACTCCACTTAACGCTTCTTCTAGAAGATTTAATAACGCGAATTTAAGAGTTTCAGATTTGATTAATACAAGTAGTCAATATTTACAAGAAGGGAATAGGGATTTTGAAATGATGGAAAAAGAACAAAATTACATTATGTCATCAATTGATGAATACTTTGCATTATTAGACAAAGAACAATCAAGAAATATGTCAAATCCAAATAGAGGCTTATCAAGCAGAGTTGCTGCGAGTCTTGCTCAAGTAAAACCATCTATGGGTATGCAAAAGCCAGCTCAACCAAAACACATTTCAAATCCAATCGCTCAGAAAAAAGATAACAAAATGAATGGACTTATCGTTAAATCAGGATATGACATTGATGAGAACAGAGGTTTCTATGTTGTAAATCTTGATGGCGTATCTGCACTTGTTGGTCGTGTAGGAGAAGAAATCTTTGTTCTTAAGAAATTTGATACAAGCGTAGATAGTTTACAAGTAAGACATGATAGCGAAAACGTTTACATGGTTAAAGCAGGCAACTTTAAATCACTAGTTGATGTTGATGAAACCAAAATGGGCGTTTTAATTGAGTTATAGAGAGATTAAATGATTAAAAAACTATCAATAGTAATAGCCCTTTTAGTGGTGTCTTTGCTATGTATAAATTGTTTTCGAGGGAATTCAGACTCTAGAGAGGTTGTTCAGTTTGCAAGTTGGGGGTCTAAGTCTGAGGTCGCAATTATAAAACCTATTTTGGCTGAATTTGAAAAAGAAAATCCTGAAATTAAAATTGATTTTATGCACATTCCTCAGAATTATTTTCAAAAAATTCATTTGCTATTTGCTTCAAATTCTGCACCAGATGTTATTTTTATAAATAATCATTATTTGCCGGTTTATGCAAACGCTGGTTTGTTAGAACCTTTGCAGGCAAATACAAATTTTTATGAAAAAGCTCTTGGTGCTATGTCATGGCGAAATACATTGTATGCAGTTCCAAGAGATATTTCTAATTTAGTAGTTTTTTATAATAGAGATATTTTGAGAAAAAATGGAATTTCGTCTCCTAATGATAACTGGTCAATGGACGAATTTTTATCAATTGCGAAAAAAACGACACGTGCTGGAGTATTTGGGATTAGTTTTGAGGAAGATGCATTATTTTATTTGCCATACTTAATGAGTTTTGGAGGCGGAATTTTATCGGATGATTTATCTAGATTAATTATCGAAGAAGAACAAAGTCAAAAAGGAATAGATTTTTACGCTGATTTGAGAAAAAAATACCATGTTGCACCTTTAAAAGAAGAAAGTGCCAGTGCGACAATGGCTCAAATGTTTTTGCAGCAAAAGTTAGCCATGCATTTGTCAGGTCGTTGGTTAGTTCCTAAATATAGAGCTGAAGCAGATTTTGATTGGGATGTTGTACCATTTCCTCAAGGTGAAGTGGGAAGTGTTGTCCCTTTAGATGCATCAGGTTGGGCAATTGCAAAATCTTCTAAAAATAAAATTATGGCAAGAAAGCTTGTCGATTTTCTTGCATCAAAAGAAAGCATCCAAAAATTTGCACAAAGTGGCTTGATTGTTCCAGCAAGAAAAGATGTTGCAGAAAGTGTGTATTTTTTAGACAATCAAAAACCAAGAAATGCGAGAGCTTTTTTAATAGCAATTGATTCGTCTAAACCTACCCCTGTATCTATTGACTACAAACAAATTCTCGATAATTTAAAAGGGATGTTTGAGAAAAAATTTAATTAATAAAATCTAATTATTAGTCCAATTATTAATTTTTTGTTTATTTTTTTAATTATTTTCAAAATCGATGTTATAACGGTATTATAGAAAAATGTATTCATGAAAAGGAGATAAAACATTATGGCAAAAACAATTGGTATTGACTTGGGTACAACAAACTCAGTTGTAGCAGTTATGGAAGGTGGTAAACCTACCGTTATAGCAAACGCAGAAGGTTCTAGAACAACACCTTCTATCGTTGGTTTTTCAAAAACTGGTGAAAGATTAGTAGGTCAACTTGCAAAACGTCAAGCGATTCTTAACCCTGATAAAACAGTTGCTTCAATCAAAAGACATATGGGCGATGATTATAAAGTAAGTATTGATGGAAAAGATTATACTCCACAAGAAATTTCAGCTATGATTCTAAGAAAATTGGCAGATGATGCTAGTGCATATCTAGGTGAAAAAGTTACTTCTGCAGTAATTACAGTTCCAGCTTATTTTAACGATGCTCAAAGACAAGCAACAAAAGATGCTGGTAAAATTGCTGGTCTTGACGTTCTTCGTATCGTTAATGAACCAACTGCAGCAGCTTTGGCTTATGGTCTTGAAAAAGATAAATCTGAAAAAGTTCTTGTATTTGACTTAGGTGGTGGTACATTCGACGTTTCTATGCTAGAAATTGGTGATGGCGTACACGAAGTTCTTTCAACTTCTGGTGACACTCACTTAGGTGGTGACGACTTCGATCAAAAAGTTATGGATTGGATGTGTGATGAATTCAAAAAACAAGAAGGCATCGATTTAAGAAATGACAAACAAGCTATGCAACGTGTTAAAGAAGCTGCAGAAAAAGCTAAATGCGAATTGTCATCTGTTATGGAAACAAATATTAATCTTCCATTTATTACAGCTGATGCAAATGGCCCTAAACACTTAGACTTAAACTTAACAAGAGCTAAATTCGAAGACCTATCACGTGATTTGTTAAACAGATGTAAAACACCTGTTGAAACAGCTTTGAGAGATGCTGGTGTATCTAAATCTGATATTGATGAAGTTGTATTAGTTGGTGGTTCATCAAGAATCCCTGCAGTTCAACAATTAGTTAAAGAATATACAGGTAAAGAGCCTAACCAATCAGTTAACCCTGATGAAGTTGTTGCAGTTGGTGCAGCAGTTCAAGCAGGTGTATTGGCTGGTGAAGTTAAAGACATCGTTCTTTTAGACGTTACTCCTTTGACTTTGGGTATTGAAACTTTGGGTGGTGTTATGACTCCGCTTGTTCCTCGTAACACTACAATTCCTGTTTCTAAATCTCAAGTGTTCTCAACCGCAGAAAATAATCAGACAGCTGTTGATATTATGGTTTACCAAGGTGAAAGACCAATGGCTAAAGATAACAAATCTTTAGGTATGTTTAGACTTGATGGTATTGCTCCTGCAATGCGTGGTATTCCTCAAATCGAAGTTACATTCGATATCGACGCTAACGGTATTGTTAACGTTTCTGCTAAAGATAAAGCAACTAATAAAGAACAAAAAATCACTATCACAAACTCTTCTAATTTGAGTGAAGATGATATTGATAAAATGGTTAAAGAAGCTGAAGCTAATGCAGCTGATGATAAAAAGAAAAAAGAAGAAGCAGAAATTAAAAATAACGCATCAAGCCTAATTGGTTCTGCAGAAAGAATCGTTAAAGATTTCGAGGGCAAAATTGATTCTGCTGATGAGGCTAAATTGAATGAACAAAAAGATGCTCTTCAAAAAGCTATGGATGAAAACAAACCAGTTGAAGAATTGAAAAAACTTTCTGATGAGCTTCAACAAACAATGTTTGCAATTTCTCAAAAAGCTTATGAAGCTGTTCAACAAGAATCTGCGCAATCAGCTAATAGTGAAAGTGCATCATCTGAATCAACAACTTCAGATGACGATGTTATCGACGCTGAATATACTAAAGAATAGCCCGAGCAGAGGCACGAGTAGATATTAAAAAGCGAGGTTTATAAACCTCGCTTTTTTAGTTATTAATGCAAAGAGTATGTTGAGTATAATTTGTATAGTAGTCAGAATATTAAAAAAGAGAGCACATTCGTGCTCTCTACTCGGGGTTTATTTGAGAAAAATTTATTAACGTTTTTGGAATACCATAACGTATTCGTGTTTAAAGATATAAAATCCTCCAGCTAAAGCTCTATAACGCCATAAGTTAGCTGTTTTGCCTTTTGCTCTTTCATTACCTTGCATATCTTTTACAATGATAGCTTTTAGGGCAAATCCTAACTTTTGCATTCTCGCCATACATTCAAAGCCAAGAGGTTGTACTTCTGAATTTTTATAGCTGTCGCCGATGATTAATGCTGCAAATTTACCTTTTTCTAGTTTATCATAACCATTTTTAGCTACTTTTTCAAATAAATTGTAGAATTCTTCAGTTGATTCGCAGTTTGATAAATCTTCTTTCTTGTCAGAAAATTTGATAATATCATCATAAGGTGGGTGTAAAATTAAAAATTGTGCTTTTTCTTCGCCCATAATATCAAGTGCAGCTTGAACTTTGTCTTGAACTTCTTCAGAAGCTGAATCTGCACAAATAATTCTAACATCTGTTACTAGTTGTTTTGGAGTGAATTTTTCAGAAACTTTTTCTGCTAATTCATCTTTTAATTCAACGCCAATGCAACGTCTATTCATATTGATAGCTTCAATTCCTGAAGTACCTGAGCCAAAGAATAAATCAAGTACGATATCATTTTTCTTAGTGAAACGTTCATATAATTGTTGTGCAATTTGTGGAATATAATTGCCGTGATATTCGTTTGAATGTCCGTGTTCTTTTAGTCTTGATGGGAATTCCCATAAAGTGTCAGTTTTTACGTGATCATAATCTTTCCAAGCATTTAGGTTAATGTCACTATATTTTGTAGTTTTAACCTCTTTAACAATTTGCAAATCTGCTTTTTTTGCAGGTTTTAATTGTGTATTAGTTCTCAATCTAGCCAATTTCTCTTCTCCCCGATTAATTTGTATATGTACATTTTATAGAAATGTTTCAAATTTGTAATCAAACATTTAGATGAATTTGTGTTTGTAGTAAATTAAAATTGAATGGAGGAAGAATGTTAGCTGATGGCTTTAGTTTAAACACAATTTATATGATAGTTGGCTTCCTTTTGTCAATGTTTTCTTGTGTATCTAACGATATTATTCAAACTCTCGGAACTTTTTTAAGTGCTAATAAAAATACCAAATCCATATATATCTGGTTATTTACAAGTGCTGTTCTTGTTTTGACAGTTGGTTTAGGTTGGTATTTTAATAATGGAGATTTATCATTCGGGCGTTTAGACCGAATTCCTGTAGCTGAAACCTTTAGTATAATTCATGTATTGCCACCAATTATCTTGTTAGTTTTAACAAGATATGGTATTCCAGTAGCTACTGCATTTTTAATTTTAAGTATATTCTCAGTAAGTAATGCAGAAGTTATTGGTTTGATGCTTACAAAATCATTTATTGGTTATGGTACTGCTTTAATTTGTTCAATCATAATTTATAATATTATAGCAAGACCAGTTGAAAGATATTTTTATTACACTCAAAAAAGAGAGGGTAATCAAATTTCAAAGTGGTGGATGGTCGCAAAATGGTGTTCAACAGCTTTCTTATGGTCTCAATGGATTATGCAAGATGCTGCAATATTATTTGTATTCTTGCCAAGAAAGGCATCTGTTGGCGAATTAATTTTTGTTCTAACAGCTTGTACATTGTTCTTAGGCTTTGTAGCTTATAATCGTGGTGGCGAAATTCAAAAAATCGTAAAAATGAAAACCAATGTTCAAGATCCACGTTCAGCAACTATCATTGATTTAATTTATGCATCATTATTATTGTATTTTGTGACTTTAAACAATATTCCTATGTCAACAACTTGGGTATTCTTAGGATTGTTAGCTGGTCGTGAGATAGCTCTATATCATAGATTACGTTTTGAATCTCCTAAGAAAATGTATAAACACGTGTTTAAAGATTTGGCAAAAGTTACATTTGGTATGATTATTTCATTACTTGTGGTTGTAGTTTTAACTCAATTCCACGTTGTAAAAGATTTCTTCATTATGCATTTTGCGGGGTAATTAAATGGCAAGAATCAAACAGTTATCAAAGCATTTGATTAACCAAATAGCGGCTGGTGAGGTAATTGAGAGACCTGCATCTGTAGTTAAAGAGTTGACAGAGAACTCAATTGATGCTGGAGCAACTCGTATAAGTATTGAAATTGCTAATGATTGCCGTGATATAAGAGTTGCGGACAATGGCTCAGGAATTCATCCGGATGACATTATGTTGGCATTTTCAAAGCACGCAACAAGCAAGCTTCAAAATGATGAAGATCTTTTTGATATTCACACATTAGGTTTTAGAGGTGAAGCTTTAGCAAGTATAATTTCAATTTCAAAATTAACTTGCATAACAAGGACAAAAGATTTTGAAACTGGGACAAAGGTTAAATGTGAAAACTCAGAAGTAAAACAAGTTGAAACTGGTTGTGCAGTTGGGACAATTATGGAAATCAAAGATTTGTTCTATAATGTTCCGGTGAGATTGAAGTTTTTGCGTAATCCTAATACGGAATTTTCTTATATTCAAGAAATAGTTCAAGCTCTTGCTCTTGTAAATACTAAGGTAGCTTTTGAATTAAAAAGAAATGGTAAAACAATATTAAAAACAACAGGGCAAGGAGATTTAAATCAAACAATTAAAGAGGTTTATTCTTCAGAAGTTGTTGATAGTCTCAAACCTGTATTAAAAACGGATGAATTATCAGGATTAAAAATTAGTGGTATGGTTAGTAAACCTGATTTTACACGTTCAAGCAAAAAGAATTACCATATTTATATAAATTCTCGTTCTGTAAAATGTCAAGTTATACAAAAAGCTATTGATATGGTTTATAAAACATTGATTGCAAGTGGGAAATATCCGTTTGTGGTGTTAAATTTAGAAATCCCAGCACACGATGTAGATGTGAATGTTCACCCAACTAAAAAAGAAGTTCGTTACAAAAATACCAATCAGATTTTTAATTTCGTAAGAGCTTCAGTTGAAGGTGGTCTGGCTAATTACATAGAACAAGAATTCAAACCGATTTCTAGTTTGCCAGAAGAAAATATTATAGAATTCAAACCTGTTCAAAAAGAAATCAAAATCGATGAAGATGAAGATACAATGTATGTTTCAGATTCTATTATGCAAAGATTACAAGAGCAAGTTACTCATCAAGAACCTATCGTAGAGCAGCAAAGTATTGTTTTACAAGAGGAATATAAAGAACCTGAGCCAGAGGAAAATATTATTGGCCAGTATAAAAATACCTATATTTTGATTGAAAAAGAAGATGGTTTGGAAATTGTAGATCAGCATATTGCTGAAGAACGATACATTTATGAAAAACTAAAATCGGAAAAAGAAGTCGCATCACAAATACTATTTATTTCTGATGTGGTTTCAATTGAGCCAAGTGATATGGCGATAATTAAGGAAAATTTGGACAAATTTGAACGTTTTGGATATGGTATTGAGATTATAAACGAAAGGGAATTAATTTTTAGAAAAGTTCCAATGATGATTGCCAAAGTTAATCCAAGAGATATTATTGCCGATATTTTGGAAAATATTGAAGGTGATTTAGACAGATTAGAAGAAAAAATACTTATAACAACATCTTGTAAAGCTTCAGTTAAGGCAGGTCAAAAACTTTCAACTTGGCAAATGCAAGAAATTATTAAAAAATGGCGCACGACCCAAATGCCATACACCTGTCCTCATGGTCGCCCTATTTCTCATATTATTAAACATAAAGAGCTAGCTGGATTTTTCCAAAGACAAAGTTAGTAATTATTTATAATTGAATAAGACCTTTTTTATGCTAAAATTTACTTAATAAGAGGAGTAAACTATGAAAGCTGTTGTTTTTGAGAATGAATTAAAGTTAGTCAATGATTATAAAAAACCTGTTCCACAAAAAGGGGAGGCGCTTGTTAGAGTGACTTTGGCTGGAATTTGCAATACTGATTATGAAATTACAAAAGGGTATATGGGTTATGTTGGTATTCTCGGACACGAAGCTGTAGGAGTAGTTGAAGAAATTAATGATGAAGACCAATCTCTTTTAGGTAAACGTGTTGTATCTGAAATTAGTTATGGATGCCATGACCCAAACTGTCAATATTGTGCAGAAAAACTTTATCGCCATTGCCCTAATCGACATACGTTAGGTATTTGGGGAAAAGAGGGTTGTTTTGCAGAATATTTTACAATGCCGATAGAAGTTCTTTTTGAAGTTCCAGAAAACGTTACGGATGAACAAGCTGTTTTTGTTGAGCCATTAGCTGCGGCTTGTGAGATTACTGAACAACTTCATATTAAACCATTTGAAAAAGTTATTGTATTAGGTGATGGCAAATTGGGGTTAATCACAGCTTTAACATTGAAAGCGCAAAATATAGATGTTTTATTAGTAGGTAAACACCAAAATAAACTTGATATAGCAAAAGCTCTAGGTGTTGAAACAATCCTTTTACAAAATTTGAAAATTGAGAAAAAATATGATGTTGTTGTTGAAGCTACTGGCTCGATTTCGGGTTTTGAAATGGCGTTAGCTCTTACAAAACCTCGTGGAATATTAGTTTTGAAAAGTACTGTTGCTGCATCAAAAGAGTTCAACCTTGCGCCAATCGTAATTGATGAAATTACTGTGTTAGGTTCTCGTTGTGGTCAATTTGCACCAGCATTAAGACTTTTAAAATCGGGTAAAATTGATTTTAGTCCTTTGATTTCAGCAACTTATAATGTTGATGATGCAATTGAAGCATTCGAGAAAAATAAAGAAAAAGATGTGTTAAAAGTCTTGTTAAAATTCTAGTTTGCGTAAATCAGTTTTTAGAATAAAATATAAATATGTTTGATAATCTTGTACAAAAAATTAAAAGTATAACTCTACTTGATAAATATCTCTTAAAGCAAGTTTTTGAGATGTTTTTGATGGGGGTTTGTGTTTTTACTGCAATTATTTTTGCGTCTGACACATTCATAACACTTATCAAACAGATTTCACAGTTCGGCTTGCCATTTAAAGTTGCATTGATGATAATTATATTAAATTTACCATCAATTATTGTTATGACAATACCTATGGGGGTTTTGTTAGCAACTGTAATGACATTAAATAAATTAAGTTTAGACTCTGAAATTACTGTAATGAGAGCTTGTGGCATTGGTTTAAACAGAGTGGCAAAACCTATTTTTATTTTTGCGATTGTTATGTCTTTGTTTAGCTTTTTTATTAATGAAACCATTGTTCCAGTAACCGCAAAACAATCTAAAGATTTGGCATTATGGGCGTTAGGACAAAAAAATATTCCTGATGGTAAGCAAAATTTTGTATTTAAAGAGCTTGGAGAAAATGGTTTTTTAAAACGCCTATTTTATGTGGGATATTGTGAAGATAAAACATTACATAATATAACTGTTTTGGATACCTCCAAGGACGGTACAATTCAAGTTATGCAAGCTAGAGAAGGTTCAACTTCTCCTAAAGGTTGGAATTTTGAAAAAGGTGCTTTATACACCGTTGATAGTGAAGGTAAGGTTTTGAATACAACACTTTTTGAAGATTTTCAAGCATCTTTTGGTATTGATATGACAAAACAAATGAATAAAAACATTGCAAAAGAAATGAATTTTACCAAGCTACTTAAGTATATTGCAACAACTGACTTGGATAAAAAGCAAAAACGTATAGTAACAGTTGAATTGTTTGATAAAATTGCGTTGCCGATTACAACAATTGCATTCGTTTTGTTGGGAGTACCGTTGGCAATTACTCCGCCTCGTGTTAGATATAATCGTGGTTTTTTGTTTAGTGTAATTATTATATTTGTATATTATTTGATAAGAGCTGTTTCCATTTCCCTTGGTGAAACTGGGGCATTGCCTACATTTTTAGGTGCTTGGATGCCTAACATTGTTTTAACAATTTGGGGCGTAATCCTTTACTATAAAAAAGTTTATACAATCAACTAAAATCATCTTTTTATAGGTGAAGTTTTAGAGAGTTTTATTTTAAAATAGTATCATGGACAGAAATCATAACTTTTTTAATGTTAATCCAATTCAATCTACCAAACAGAGTTCAATGGCTGGTGGTGGACATTTGTTGGAAGAATCAAAGTCTTCTTCTCGCAGACTTAATGGTTATGATTCAAGTATTTTAAATGATAAAACTTTGCCTCAAGGCGATAGTGAAAAATTAAAAATTGAATATAAAATTAATGAAAAACAACAAGCGTTGACGGAGATTAATGGTAAGATTAAGAATGCAGAATTATACGGTACGCAAAATGAAGTTTTGAGTTTACGAGTTAGAAAACAACGTATTGAACAAGAGCTTTTTGAACTAAATAAACAGAACGCTTCTCAAACAAAAATAAAAACCCTTACTGGGGAAATAATTGAACTTCCTTGGGTAAAGAAAGCCCAAAATTTTGTATCGAGAAATGTATTGGCAAAAGTTTCAAAAAAGTTTAACTCTATTGTATTCTTGGGTGATTCATTAGAAAAATTAGCGGAAATAAATAAGACGGTTGATGAGTTGATTGAAATGAACGTACCTTATGGTGAGAAAAAAGAAAATTATGAAAAACTGACACAATATCTTGCGCAAGCAAATCAAATACACGCGCAGATTTCAAAAACTATGAATGGAATAAAAAAATAAGAGGATTTAAAACCTCTTATTTTTTTTAATTAATCAAATATAAGTGAATCAAAGAATTTCTTAAGTGCGGAACGTTCAGCTCTAAGCTTTGTATTTTCTTCTTCAAGACGTTTAATATCAACACCGACTGAACTGTAAACTTTCGCCATTATATCAGCACTACGTTCAGCTTCTGTCGCATATTGTGCTCTAATTTTATATAGTTCGTTGTGGTCTAAAAATTTACCTCCACAAGAATAACATTCATCTATTTGAATTTCATGTTTTGCACTTGCGAAATTTTTAACCATTCTAGCTCCACAAACTGGGCAAGATCTAGGTAAAGATTCATCTACTTTTATAAATTCTTTTCCTTTAATAGCTTCGGTTAATTGTTCGATATTTTCGTGTTGTTCATCAAAATATTTAAACTCTCGATTGTCAAAATATACACCACCGCAACCATCTAGGCATACATCAATGTTTACCCCTTCAGTTGGTATAAAAACTTTTTTCATTTCTTTCTGACAAGCAGGACATTTAATAATTTCAAAATTATCAGCCATAATAATACCTCATTTCTATTCTAATGTTAGCATGTTCTTTGAAAATTTCCTCATATAGTTAAATTATTTTTTATAAAAAAATGTAACTCTAATTGTATTATTGAGCAAAATATTGTACAATAAAGAAAAGAGGGTTAAAGATGACAGAAGTTTTAGATAATCAAATTGTTTCCGAGGGGAAAGACTTAATTAGAAAAGGTATAAATGATCTTTTAGATAAAAATTTTGATGGAGCTAAATACAATTTTATAGAGGCTCAGAAGCGTTGTACAATTGCAAAAGCATCTGAATATATTTCGGTATGTATGAGTCTTGGTGCATTGGCTTTATATATGCAAAATGAAAACAATTACAAAACAGCTTTGCAAACTCTTAATGATGCCGCTTATATGGCAGAACATTCAAATAGTGTGACAGCAAGACTTTTTAATGAGATAGCACAGGGTAATATTAATTTCGGCGAAAGAAATAGTGACCTAGCTCTTATTCATTTTAACAATGCAAAAGATTTTGCGCAAACTTGTGATGAATTTTTGATGCTTGATTATATCAATACCAAAATAAATCAAATTCAAAATGGTTTAGATTTTTCACTCCCTACCAAAAGTGACCCACTCGTTTCATTGGTTAAAATCGGACGTTCAATTACAGCATTAACTGATATTAATGTGCTTTTAAAGGTAATTGCTGAAGAAACTAAAAATGCAATTCAAGCAGACAGATGTACTGTTTTCATTCTTGATCAAGATAAAAATGAGCTATGGTCAAAAGTAGCATTAGGAATGGATAGTCAAGAAATTAGATTTCCAGCGGATAAAGGTCTTGCAGGTTATGTTGTTCAAACAGGTGAAACAATCAATATAGAAGATGCATATAATGACCCAAGATTTAATAAAGATGTGGATATAAAATCTGGTTATCGTACTAAATCAATATTGTGTATGCCTATCAAAAACAATAATCAAGAAATTATTGGTGCGTTTCAAGTTTTAAATAAATTTGAAGGAACTTTTACTCAAAATGATGAAGATTTGTTGGTTGCAATTGGTGGAAGTGCTAGTATTGCCTTAGAAAATGCTCAGCTTTTTGAACAACAAAAAGAATTATATAAAGAACAAAAAGAAGTTTTTGAAAGCTTTATTGATACACTTGCAAAATCTATTGATGCGCGAGATAAAATTACATCAGGGCATTCTAGCAGAGTGAAATTATATACAATGTTAATTGTAAATGAATTGAATTTGTCGCAATATGACAAAGAAATTATTGAAAAAGCTGCGATTTTGCACGATATAGGTAAAATTGGTATTAGAGATGCTGTACTTCAAAAAGAAGGAAAACTTACAGATGAAGAATACAAGCATATTCAAGAACATGTTAGAATTACTCACGATATTTTAGATAATATTCATTTATCTGAAGATTTTAAATTAATAACAGAAATTGCTTGTTCGCATCACGAAAAGTGGAATGGTTCTGGTTATTATAGAAATCTTGCAGGAGAAGATATTCCTTACGGTGGTAGAATTTTGGCAGTATCTGATGTTTTTGATGCCATAACATCAAAAAGACATTATCGTGATAAAATGCCTATTGCAAACGTTATAAGAATTTTAATTAATGATTCTGGTTCACATTTTGATAAAAATATTGTTGATGTGTTTTTAGCAATATCTTTAGATAAAGTTATCGATGTTTTCTTAACAGAAAGCCATCTATCATTTAATGAAAATGATAGAGAGTTTTTGAGTCAATATAATCTTTTGGATATCTATAATTTTATTAATAACGAAACAGATAAAAACGTTATTGATTTGTTCAATCACTATTACGCAGGTAACGAATGATAAAAAAAACGGTTAGTTTAATAGCATTAATTTCGGCTTGTTGCACTTCTGCGCACGCTTTAGATATTAATGACTTGATTAAGCCAGCCAATCCTCTTGAAATGACAACTCAAGTTGAACAAGAAATTATGGCAACACCACAAAAGGTTACGCTTACTCGTAATGATATTCATAACCAATATGCAATTGCGATGAATAGGTTTATTCAAAGTAATGTGCGAGCTGCTTATACAGATTTTGAAATCTTGATAGAGAATACATCACCTGTTGATTATATGTATTTGCAGTTGACTGAAAAAATGGCAGATTTAGGCTTTTTTAACTTGTCAGAACTTGCAATGTCAAAGCTTGCAGATAATGATATTTCATATCTTTTGATTGACGATGTGAAAAAATATTATTTCCCTTCTGTAAAATTAAGCAAAGAGGATGAGCTTTATTTTGCAGAAATGTATTCAAATATTGTTTATAATGATCAGAGTCGTGAAGTTACAGCAGAATTATTGAAAAATCTTGCTGTGTTAGAAAAATATGATTATGCAAATTATATTGCAGCTCTTGGTTGTTTTAAAGCAAACAACATATCTGAAGCTGAAAAATTTATTTCAGTTGCAATATCTAAAAATCCGATTAATTTAAACTATAAGAAATTACAGGCTGAAATTTTATCTCAAGGTGAAAAACCACAGAGTGCGTTGAAAATAATATCTCATATAAAATCAACAAATATGCAAACAACTGAATTTAACAGAAAAATTTCATCACTTGAGCAATATATTTTATACAAAACCGAAAAAAACGAGTTTACAAAAAAATATCGTTTGGCTTATTATTTCTATCTGGAAAATGAATTAAACAAAGCTGTGCGAACCTTACAAACAGCTTTTAATACACAGAAAAAACATAATAAAAATATCTATGCGCTACTTTCAAGAGTTTATTATGATATGAATGAATTTGAAAAAGCGGAAGATAATGCAACAAAAGCTTATAAAATTGATCGTTCAAATGAAATTAGTTTAAAAGTTTTGGGAGATTTCGCATATAAAAATGCCTTATATAAAAATGCCCTAACTTATTACTCTAAAGCTAAAACTTCTGCGGGAATTCAACTTGCAAGAACATATCAAAAAGCAAATCGCTCAGAAAAAGCTTTTGAAATTTATTCCAAAATATTAAAAGCAAATCAAAATGATTTTGAAGCGTATTATGAAATGGCACTTTTAGACAAAACAAAAGAAGTTGAATATTTAAAAAAATCACTTGCCATCAATCCAAAATTTAAAGATGCTTGGATAGATTTAGCAAGAGTAGAAATAGAAAATAATGAATACGATAATGCATCATCATATTTAGCAATTGCTAAATATATTGACGAAAATGATTTTAGATATTATTATTATCAAGGACTGGTTTTTAAAAATAAAGGTTTGCCAGCGGATGCAAAAAGATGTTTCCGCAAGAGCCTAAAGCTAAATCCTAATTATTTACCTGCACAAGAGGAGTTAAGCCTATGACACAAAATATTCTTATCGTTGAAGATCATGAACTTACACGTTTCGGTTTGAAAACTACGTTTGAAGGTGTTGATTATGTTGGAAAGATTTTTGAAGCTGAATCAGCAGAATCTGCTATCGAAATATTCAAAAACAACTCAATTGATGTGATAATTATGGATTTGGGTTTGCCAAAAATGAATGGTATCGATGCTACAAAACATATTAAATCGCTTAATAGTGACGTAAAAGTTGTTATGTTGACTTCTCATAACGATGAAAAAGAAGTGCTAAATAGTTTAAAGGCTGGTGCGAATGCTTATTGTTCAAAAGAAATAAATCTTCAAAGGCTTGTGCAAGTTGTACAATCTGTAGCTGATGGTGCAGCATGGTTTGATCCAAGTGTTGCTCATATTGTCTTGAAAGCTAGTGCAAGTACTCCAAATCTTGATGGTGAAAACAATAGCAAAGATTATGATTTAACAACAAGAGAAGCGCAAATTCTTAAACTTATGACAGAAGGCTATAGCAATATGGAAATTGCCCAAATGCTTGTTATTAGTATAAATACAACAAAAGCTCACGTGGCAAATATCTTACAAAAATTAGAAGTTGACGATAGATTACAAGCAGCATTGAAAGCTCTAAAAAATAAAATTGTATAGAGGTTTTTATGACAACAGTACTTTTAGTTGATGATAATCCTAAATATCTTAACGATGCTCTTCCATGTTATGGTTATGACGTGCATACGGCAACTGACGGTGTTCAAGCGCTTAAAGTTTTGGCCAATAAACAGTTTGATATCATTTTACTTGATGTTATGATGCCGAATATGAATGGTTGGGATACTTTGAAAGAAATTAGAAAAAATGTTGAAACAAAAGATATTCCTGTTATAATGATTACAGCAGTAAATGAAGAGCAAAAAATGGTTGCAGGGCTCAAAGGTGGTGCCGATGATTATATTATCAAACCTTTCGTACTGCCAAATCTTTTAGCTCGAATGGAAGCTGTTTTAAGACGTTCAAGACGAAATATAGATTTGCCTTTTACCTCAGATAAACCACTTCAAACCCTAACTTCTAGAGAAAAAGAAGTATTAGAAATGGCCGCTAAAGGTGCTAATAATAAAGAAATCGCAGATAAATTAGTATTGAGTGAAGTTACAATAAAAAGCCATATGAACAGTATCTTTAAGAAACTAAAGGTAACGAACAGAACCCAAGCGGTTTTATTGGCAATCCAGACGAATTTAATTAAGAATTAAGGAGAATAAAATGATAGATTATACTAAAGAAGAACTTGTAGAATTATTGAGAAAATTTCCTGAAAAATTTAACGAATGGAAATTAGAACAAGAAGAAATTGACCTAAGTGAGGTTGATTTTTCTGGCATTTCATTAAGAGAAGTCGATTTTTCTAACGCGGATTTAAACTCAAGCTCTTTTGCAGATTGCTCACTATCATTTGTTAATTTTACAAATACAGATTTAACATCAGTAGATTTTACAAGAGCAAGAGTTCTTGAGTGCGATTTTACTGAAAGTTTAATGACAGGTGCAGATTGTAGTTATGCTGAAATGACTTATTGCAATTTTACAGATTGTGATTTAGCTGGTTGTATTTTTTCTGAAACAGACTTAACAAGTTCAGATTTAACATCTTCATATAACTTGCATGCTTCAAGATATGATGAAGATACTATTTGGCCAGATGATGAACTTTTGCCTGAAGACTTTGATGCGACTGCACATAATGATTTATCATCACTTCAAGATGAAGATGATTCAATGATCAGTGATTATTAAAAAAGAATATATAAAAAATCCCTCGCTATTCAAGTGAGGGATTTTAGTTATAACGGTTAAAACCAGCTACATTCTGTTTGCGTTTAATTTTTCTCATTAAAGCTTTGCCTTTTTTCATGTTTGAAAGATGTAAAACTTCACGTTTTTGTGTAGAATCATCTTTTATTAAGCTTTCAATTGTTGAAGCCATTTGCATACCGCTAGAAATTAGTTCGCCTGTTTTTCCAAGTACTTCTGTAGTTGTTTGGAATCCTGCAGCAACTTTTTCGTTCTTAATTTGTTTGTCAGCCCAAGCGATACTATCTTCTTGTGACATATTGCCAACTTCCATTACTTGCTCTTGAGAATATTGTGTATCTAGTGTTTCTTGTTTAAAATCTTGATCATATTCTTTTACAAGCTTAAATGTTGGTTCTTCTCCGTCTTTGCCGGCTTGTTTTATAAATTCTTGACCGTTGATGACAACACTTTCGCCATCTTTACAATTTGCAAGTTGTAGTTGCATTTTGTCAGAATTCGACTTAGCGATTGTAATTCTATCTTTCATTTCTCCTGGATGAACTTTTTGACCATCAATTAGGCATTCACCTTTTTTAGTAATTTCAAAAGTATGACCATCAATTGTTTGAGATTTTCCTGGTGTTAAGCCCGCTTGTTCTGCGACTTGGTTAACCTGTTGCTGTAGTTTTTGTTCAGGTGTAAGCTCTTCTGCAGGAGTTTCAGTCGCTGGTTGTTCAGTTTCAAGTACTTCAGCTTCAGGTTGTTTTTCTACTGGAGTTTCAACAACTTCTACCTCATCAGTTACTTCAGTTGTTGGCACTTCGCCTTCAACAGGAGTAGTTGGAGGTGTTGTTTCTTCCTCTGTTTTTGGTGGTTTTTCGCCAGTTTCATCAGCCTTTGGAGTAGTAGGAACTTCGTCTTCAACAGGCTCTTTTTGAACTTCGCCTTCAGGTGGTGTTGTCGGAGGTTGTTCATTTTCAGGTGGAGTAACTGGAGTTTCAGTATTTTGTGGGTTTTTAATTGGATCTATTTTTTCTTGTTGCCATTGAGTACGTTGCTCTTCTGTCATTTGTGTTGTTTCAAATAACTGTTCGCCAGTAAATGTTTCGTCTGATAGTTGACGACTCATATCATCATTGTAACCCTTGACAAGTTTATATGAACCATCGGCTTGTTTTTCAAATACATTGCCGTCGATTTCTTTAACTCCACCGACTTCGAGATCAGTAAATTCTTGTTGAACTTTAGCAGATTCTGCTTTAGCTGCGGTCATTCTTGCATGCATTTCACCTGTTGAAACTTCTTCGCCATCAATCAAGAATTTACCATCTTCTGTAACTTCAAATGTTTGACCATCAACGGTTTGTTTTTTTACTTCATCTGTAAATCCATTCTGCTCTTTGACTTCATCTCTGAAAGCTTCTTCTTCAGCAGCTGCTTGAGCCTTGCGTTCTTTACGAGTAAGTTTAGGTTCTTCTTCTTGTGGATCTTGGTTTGCTTCGCCACCATTGTTTGCAGCTTCTTTAATATCATCAACAATAGGTGCATTTTGTTCTTCAACAGTAGCTGCAGCCGCATCAACTTCTTCTATAGATTCTGTAGCAACAGCTTGTGCTTGTGCTGCTTTGGTAACTTCAGAAGCTCCACCAGTTACTGTGCCGGCATCAGCAACCACAATGCCGTCAGGATTTGCTCCGTCATCATTTTCAGAACCGTTGTCTTTAGGGGTTGTTTCGCTTTTTTCAACCGTTTGAGTTTCGTTTGAAGTTGTTGTGTCATTGCCACTAACGATATCAGTTAAAGCTTGATCTTTCTTTAATTTTTCCAATGCTTCTCTGGCAACGGCTTGCTTATCAGCAGGAAGATTATTTATTGCATTTGTTATGGTGCTTTCAATTTCTTGTGGTGTAGTTCCTTCTTTTGTAATAATATTTTGTGCTTTGCTTAGTTGCTTTTGCACTTTAGGATCTTCTAAAGCTTTTGCAGGATCATCTGATTTTGGATTTGTGTCAGTTTCAGCTTGTTGATCAGGTTGAGCATTTTCTTTTGTGCTATCAGCATTGTCGCTACCATTATTTTCAGGTCCTCCGCCAGCAATCATTTGTCCAAATGTCATCAATGAAGCTGCTGTACTCAAGCCAGTGCCAACAAGTCCCATAATTTCTTCAAATTCGCCAGGATCTTTACCCATTGCTTGTTTTATCAATGTAGAAATTGTTGCAGTAGAAGATGCAACAGCTCCGGAAAATCCAATAACTTTAATTGCACCGCTAAAACCTTTAACTCCATCAGTTAGAGCAGCAGCACTGTTTGTTAATGATCCGAGAACTCCAGCAACTTGTGATGTTGTGTTCAGCCAAGTGCTCTGTTCTTTTCCAGCAAGGGTTTGTGAATTTGCCGCAACTGTAGCAGTTGAGCTAACAATATTCAATGAAGCTGATGCAATTTGTAAACCTGCTTTAGCCGAACTTGTTGCGGCACTTGCCGCACTTCCAACTCCAGGGATAAAGTTCATCGCAATTGAAACGATTGTCGTCGCTATTTGCATCAATGCGCCTTTAAGATCGCCATTGGCAATGGCAATGCCTGCTTTGGTTAAACCACAAGCTGCAACACCAATTATACCTGCGGTTTGGAAGCCGACACCTATTCCAGTAAGTGAACTGCCATTTCCAACTAGAATGGTACCGCCAGTAACTAAAGCAAGACCTGCAGCTAAAGTAAATGGGTTCGATAGCATTGGTGTACCAGTAGCAATCATTGTAGTACCAGTAGCAACCATTTTAGTACCGACAATTTCCATAATTGTACCTACGGATGATACTACTGAAAAAATGCCATTGACTACTTCAATTGCAGCATTCAAATTTTGCATTCTTTTTTGTTTTTTAAGTTCTGCTTTTTGTGCTGCTTTTTGAATTTTTGCTTTTGCTTTTGCTACCTTTTGGAAGCGTTTAAAGTTTTTGTTGATTGAAGCACTATATTTTGTTATTTGAGCTCTATTAGTATTTATTTTTTGGTCAAGTGCTAAAAATCTTGTACCAATTGCAGACATTTGCGCTTGGTTAGTATTAATTGTAACAATATCTTGTTGTACCGATGAATTTTGTTGTGGCTGTGGTGAAGACAATAATCCTCCACCTTCATTGTCACCTTGATCTGGTGGAGGTGATGCCGCTGGTTGACTTTGTTGGCTAGCAGCTACTCGAGCATTTGCTTCTTCCACTTGAGCATTCAAAGCTTCATATTGTGAGACAAGAAGCATTTGTTCTTCAACTGCGGCTTGTGATTCTTGTGTTAATTTATCAATACGTTTGCCATCTTGTTCAATCAATTTAGTTAAATTTTTGGATTCCATTTCTAATTGTTTTTCTGTCTTTTTAGAATCCTTAGCTTCATTTTTAGATTCTTTACTAGCAGTAGCTACTTCTTTATTGGCGCTAGCAACATCTTTTGTACCTTCGCTTATTTGTTTTTTTGTTTCACCTTCTCTTTTAGCAACTGCTGCACCTTCTTTTTCAGGATCATCTTCTGCTTTTTTTGTACCTCCAGCAGAGTCAGCTTCGCTGCCACCTGTTGAACCTTCTGTACTAGCAATTTTTGCTTGAGCTTGTTCAACAAATTTAGCTTTATTGAATCCTGCAACCATTGCAGCCGCACCTGTTAAACCTGAACCAGTTGGTGAACCAGTCTGATTTGCATTAACAGGAGTAGTTCCTGTTCCATCAACTGAATCTGAAACTGTTGTTCCAGTTGTAATAGATTGAGAATTTGATTTGGTTGGATTAGTTGATACTGATAGTGCTTCATTTTCAATTGGTTCATCAGGCAATTCCGAAACAATTGATTCTGAAGATTGTGGTGTTGCTATCGCAGCCATAGCTATTTGTTCGGCTGATTCAGGGGGCGCTGCAGGTTCTGTAACAGGTTCACCTTCTGCAGGTGTACCTTCAGCTCTTGTTTCTGGAGTTTCTTCAGTACCATCTGTCGGAGTTTCAGTTCCTTCAGTTGCTCCTTCAGTGCCTTCTTCTGGAGTTTCTGTAGAACCTCCAAGTGCTTCGGACATTGTCACTTCTGCAACTTTTTGTTGTGCTTGATGTATTTTTGAAGTATTTGAAACATTAACAGATGCTGTGTGGCTAACTGATTTGCCTAGTTCTTCACCAGCGACTTGAGCGTTTTTACCTGAACGCATTGCCAATAAGCCTAAAAGCATATGATGTATCAAGAAAATATTTCCAGCAGCTTGCTCGTACAAAATCATACCCAAAATTTCTGATATTGCACCATAATCCATTGCTTCTAAGGCTTCTTCACTAAAATCAGCTAAGAAGTCATCTAAGCCTTCAATTCTTTCTAAACCTTTTAGTAATCGGTTTTGAGCGCTATCACCAACCCTTTGAAGTTTACCGCCAAGCTTATCTAATCTTTCTTGATCTTCTTGTGTAAATTCTTCTTCTGGTTTCTCTATTTCTGACGGCGCAGCTTCTATGCTACGATCTTTTGCAGCATCGGCTCTTTCTTTAGCTTTTTTATTAGCTTCTTCGGCTTTTTTCTGCTTTTCTGTTAATTCATCAAACTCGGCTTTTTCATCTTTCATTTGTTTTTCAACAGTTTTTCCGATGAATTCAGCCACTTTAGCTTCTTTGTTTGATTCAGCTTCAAGAAGTTTAGTTGCAAGTTCTCTAGTTTCTGCTTCTGAACCTTCTTTTGCGCTTAGTGCAGTAAACACAAGAGCTTGTTCAGGAAGGCTTGCTCCATTATCTTGCATTTTCTTCAATTTTGATTGACCAGCAGTTAATGGTGCTTGTTCTTCTTGATCTTCTTGATTTTGTTCTTGAGAATCTTCTGCATTTTCCCCTTCTTCTGGAAGTGCAATAGCTTCTGACATAGTTATTTCTTCAACTTTGTTTTGTGAAGATGTTATTTTATTAATATTTGAATCGTTAGCAGTACTTGCTTTATCTACAACTTTGTCTAAAGTGTTACCGATAAATTCGGCACCTTTACCCGCAGCTGCAGTGGTTAGCCCTAAGATCATTCTAGAAATTAGAAGAATGTTATTCTTAGATTGATCAAATAATTGCATACCTACAATTTGTGCTACGTCACCATAATCAATTGTTCTTAAAGCATCAGCTTCTTTATCAGCTAAGAATTCTTTTAATCCATCAACTTTTTCTAAAGATTTAAATAATTCAGCTTGGGCAATATCACCAAACATTTGTAATTGATTGCCAAGCATTCTCATTTTTTGCTCATCAAATGTTGTAAATTGTTCAACTGGTTCAATATCAATATTGCCAGCATTCCCAGATTCAACAGCGTTGTTTATTTTTTCTTGTTGTTCTTCAAATTTTTCTTTCTTTTCTTCAAGTTTGTTATATTCTTCTTTTTTGCCAGATAAACGTTTTTCAATACCTTCGGCAATACCTTCAGATTTTTTCGCCTCTTGATCTGATTTTTCTTTAACAAATCCAGTTTCAACAATGCCAACTGCTGATTTGAGTGTTTCTTCTGCACTTCTCTTCTTAAAATGACGAGCTTGGTCAGGAAGACTTGCACCAGCTTTTCGCATGTCAAATCTTTCTTGTTCAGCAGCAGATCTTCCTTGATAAACTTCTCCACCTTCTGCTTCTTCTATTTTAGCCAAAGATTCTTGAATAACTTCATCTGTTAAATCTATCTGCTCACCGGTAATCATTGTTTCGTCAACACCTTTAAAGCCGATCGCTATCAAACTTCCACCAATACCAACAAAACCAGTACCCGTAGCTGTAAGTGCAATACCCTGAGCAAGCAATGCTGCACCAATTGCATGAGTAAACGGATTAGGTAATAATGGAGCTGCTGCCGAAATTAACATTGCACCATTTGCAACCAAACCTCCGCCAAATACTGTGGATAATGCTCCGACATTACAAGTTTTATCCATTATATCAGAAGCTTCTTCGTTAAATGTATCATATTTTTTATTAACTTCAGTAGCTTTTTCTAATCTTTCTTTAGCTGTAGCACCCTCAATATTACTTGCTTCAATTGCTGCATTAATATCTAAAACTTCTTGTGCTTTTTCATTACCATCATCTTGTTTATCAACTTTTTCATCAGTACCTTTTTGTTGCTCTTCTTGTGTTTCCTGAGCCTCTTCTAAATTTTCAGGTTCGTCAACATTTCCAGCCTCGGTATCTGTATCTACTTCTGCAGCTGCATCTGCATCAGCCTCTTGAGCATCTTGAGCTTCTTTTTTTTCTTTTATTAATTTGGCTTGTTCTTCTTGATGAGCTTCAACTTCACCCTCCGCTTGTTCTGCAACTTTTGCAGAGGCCTCTCTTACTTCAATATCTTTTTCTATTAGTTCTTTTGTTGCCAATCCTCTATTGGTTAAATCAGACATAGTCAACTTATCTTCACCTTTAGCAGGATCTTCAGTTTCTTCATTACCACTCATATTAGGATCTTTTGCATTATCCGCTTCGGCGGACGAGCCTTCAGAATTTTCACCATTATCAGGATTTTCCATCTGTTGAATCTGAGCAATTGCACCTTGAATTGTATCATCTGTTAAATCAATCTGCTCTCCAGTTATTGAACTTTCATCAATACCTTTAAGACCAATAGATATCAGACTTCCACCGATACCAACATATCCAACACCAGCTGCAGCCAAAATTGCACCTTGCGCTACCAATGCAGCACCAATTGCATGCGTAAACGGATTAGGCAACAACGGAACACCTGTAACAATCAGATTAGCACCATTAACAGCCAAAACCGTACCGTAGACAGTTGACGCTGTTCCTACATTGCAGGTTTTATCCATTACATTTTCAGTTTCGCTATTGAATACGTCATATTTTTTATTAACTTCTGTTGCTTTTTGTAATCTTTCTTTTGCTGAAGCACCTTCTATATTACTTTCTGCAATTGCTGCATTTATATCTAACACTTCATTAGTTTTTTCTGCAAGTTTAGTTTGCTTATTTTCATTTTCTTCATTTTGCTCTACTTGGTTTTCTTGTGATTCTTGAGGATCTTCAACTTCATTTGTTTCCTCAGATACAGCGTTATCCTCTACATTTTCAAGTTCTTTTGTATTTTCTTGTTGTTCGGCTTCAACTTCTTCTTGTTGTTTTATTAGCTCTTCTTGTTCAGCTTTATAAGCCTCTACTTCACTAGCAGCTTGCTTCTCAACCTTTTTAGAAGCTTCTTTAACTTCAATATCTTTTTCTACTAATTTACGAGCCTCGGCATTTCGCTTAATTAAATCTCCCATAGTCAGGATTTTTTCAGCATCTTCATTTGCAGGAGTTTCTGTTCCAGATTCATCGCCATTTAACTCTTCAGTTGTTTTATTGAAATTATCACCCATTGCATCTCTTGTTTCATCAAGAGTTTCGTTTGCATCAGTAGTAAATTGTGTTGCAAATTCAAACAATGTAGTATATTCACTTGACGTTAACGTTGTATTCAATGTATTAGAGAATTGAATTAAGTTGCTACCACTATCAAATACATCCCTTGCAAGACTTTGACCTTTTGCACCATAAAGCTCGTCTAAAGTCCTACCAGTTGCCATGTTTATAAAGAAATTATTCTCTACATTAGTAGATTTATGTTCTTTTTCATACTCTGCTAATTTTGTTGCAGCATCAATGGTTTCGTCACCAAGTTCGATATTGTCATCAATATCTTGGTCTAGTTGATTCATTGAATTCATCAAATCTTCTAGTTCAGCCGTTGAGGTTTGTAAATCAGCTACAAGTTCCCCGTCTTTACCGTTCAGCAAAGAATTCAGCTCTTGATAACGTTTTTTGTCACCATCATTAAGCTGTTCTCCTTTTTTGATTTTTTCATGTAATTTTGCATATTCTTCAGTAAGTTCTTGAATTTCCTTTAAGCTATCTTTTTGAGAAGCTTCTTGCTCTCGTTTAACTTCTTCGGCTTTTTTAGAAATAGTCTCAAATTCAGCAAATTTGACATTTGTTTGCTCATTTGCTTGCTTTGATTTTTCTCCTAACTTCTGCGCATTTTGCTCCAATTTCGCCAAATCAGAATCGTCAGACTCATCGACCGTCTCTTCTTCGCTGGACGTAGATTCATCAACCTCATAAGAAGTTACGTCACTGTCCTGCATAGAGTGAGCCCAAGAAAGCACCTGCTCAGGAATAAGAACACCACCCGCTTCCATTTGAAGAATTTCTTCATAAGTGTATTGAACCCACATAGCGAGTTCAGGATCATTTTCTACACCCGGAACACCAAAATAATAGGATTGTAAGCTTATAGCATTGGAACTTTGTATAGATTTTTCAGCATATAGAACCCAGTCATTATCATCAAATTTAGAGAATTTTTTATATTTTTTAGGATCAGAAGCATACAAAGCTTTTAGTTCTGCAACCTTTGCAGCAACTAACTCTTCATGCGCTGCAGCTTTTTCAGCATCAGACACGAATTCATGCTTGTTTCTAATATCTGTAATTTTTATTACCATGCTTACTGAATCCTATACAATTCAAATGACGGCGCTAATTTACAAAAACTTTAATAATATCCTCCATTTGTTACAGATTGTTACCTCATAAATAAAGAGCCTACCAATTAAGGTAGGCTCTTTATTTATTGAACAAAGCTATTATAAATGTTTTTCAACATTTGAAATAATTGTTGATTTTGGCATTAAACCAACCATTCTTTCAACTGCTTTACCGTCTTTGAATACCAATAAGCTTGGTAAACCACTGATTGCATAATCTTTTGCAGTTTTTAAGTTTTCATCAGTGTTAACTTTTACAATTTTAACTTTTTCACCTAATTCAGAAGAAACTTCATCTAAAATAGGACCAAGTTTTCTGCAAGGCCCACACCATGGTGCCCAAAAATCCACTACTACAGGTGTTGCAGAAGTTAAAACTTCTTGTTCAAATGATGCATCATTAATTTCAATTGCCATACACATCTCCTTATTTTCGTCTGTCATGAGCATTTTACCACAGAAAGTTTTTTTGTGCTATTATCTTAATAGATTTGAATAGGGTATTATAGATGGCTAGAAAAAAAATAATAGAGATAGTTCTCGATACTGAGACTACTGGATTGGATTATACAAGAGAAAGAATGGTGGAATTCGCTGCTGTTAGGCTTGAAAACGGTAAAATTAAAGATGAATTCCAAACTTTGATTAATCCTCAACAACATATCAGAAAATCAAGTATTGCAATTCATGGAATTACTGAAGAAATGGTGCAAGATGCTCCAACTGAAGAAGAAATAATGCCAAAAATTCTTGAATTTATTGGCGATTATCCAATTGTTGCTCATAATGCGATATTTGATTATTCATTTTTGAATGAAGCAAGTATTCGTACAACTGGTAAAGAACTTACAAACCCACGTGTAGATAGCCAACAAATGTTTAAAGAAGTTTATCCAGAAATGGATTCTCATGGATTAGAAGCTTTAACGATAAAATTTGATGTCGAATTAAATAATCATCACCGAGCAATGGCTGATACCATGGGGTTAGCATTAGCTTATCCTAAACTTAAGAAATTATACTTACAAAAATATGATTGGGAAGTTAAGCAATTAGAAAATGTAGAGTATTTGTTTGAAAGGTTTTTAAGAATTCAACAAACGGTTAATACGTTACAATCTGAATTACAAGATTTAAAATCTGTGTTTAAGTTGTATTTTGAACAAGGGGGAGAACCTATTACAGCTCAATCGGGTGATATTTTGACATATAATTCTAAGCAATCATTCTGTTATGATTTAGCTGAAATAAAAGATGTTCTAAACGAAGTTGGAGCCTTTGAAAAAGCAGTTAAACTTAACACAGGTTTTATTGATCGTTTAGTTTGTGGGCACAGTCTTGATGAAGAAAAACGAGAAATTATTAAAAATGCTCGTCAAGAATTAACAGAAACAAGAAATATACAAATTATAAGGAATAAGTAGATGGGATTAAGAGAATTTTTTAAGGAGCCTCCTGTTCAGGCTACTATAGCTGATGAAGGAAAAGTTAAATCAATGTATTCTCATTGGCGCTTGAGAATATTTTACGCTTGTTTTATTGGTTATACTGTATTTTACCTATGTAAGAAAAATATAGCAGTTGCGTTACCAGGATTGAGTGATGAATATGGATATTCAAATACTGAGTTGGGTTTGTTAGGTAGCTCACTTTATTTGACTTATGGTATTGGTAAATTTGTAAACGGCGTTTTAGCTGACGGTTCTGATGTTAGAAAATTCTTGCCAACAGCACTGATAATGACAGCAATTGCAAACTTGTGTTTTGGTTTGTCAGCTGTATTTATTACTCCAGGAGAAGTTTCTTTCTTTGGTTTACCAACAAATACAATTCTTTTATGGTTATTTGTATTTTTCTGGGGCGCTTCAGGTTGGTTCCAATCTGCAGGTTTTCCAGCTGTTGCAAAAAGTTTGACTTATTGGTATTCAAATTCTGAACGAGGTACAAAATGGTCATTGTGGTCTTGTTCACACCAAGTTGGTACTTTCCTAAGTGTAATTATTTCAGGTTTCTTGGTTGCTCATTTTGGATGGAAGATGGCGTTCTTTGTGCCTGGTGCACTAGCAATTCTTATTGCAATTTGGTTATTTGATAGATTACGTGACAGGCCACAATCTCTTGGACTTCCAGATATTGAAGTTTATAATGAAGAACCTGTGGCTAAAAAAGTTGATAATTCTGACGCTGACAACAGAACTTATGCGCAAATTTTCAAAGAAAATATTTTGTGTAATAAAACAATCTGGATGTTAGCTATTGCGTATGTATTTGTTTACATTATCAGATTTGGTGCTGAAGACTGGATGATTAAATACTTAAACGAAGCTAAAGACAATTCACTAGAGCTTGCTGCTATGAAATTAAGTTCATTACCACTTGTTGGTATCGCAGGTACAATTTGTGCTGGTATAATTTCTGACAAAATCTTTAAAGGTAAACGTGCACCAGTAAACTTAATTTATTTAGTTGGTGTGGTTGTTTGTTTAGTATTATTAAAACTAAACACAATCAGCAATATTGATTTTGTATTAATCGGATTACTTGGTGCATTTACATACGGTCCACAAATGATGATTGGTGGTTTGTGTGCAGTAGAAAGTAGCTCTAAAAAAGTTGCATCAGCTGCAACTGGTTTTACGGGAACTTTCGGTTACGTAGGTGCGGTACTTTCTGCAACTGGTACAGGGTTTATGGTTGATAAATTTGGTTGGAATGGAGCAATTGTGTTCTGGGTTGTGTCAGCTATAATCTGTATTACAATTTGTACAATTTTACTTATCGATGAGAGAAAAAGAACTAAATAACAAAAAGGCAACCTATAGGTTGCCTTTTTTATACTATAATACTTTTATGGAAGAAAAGGAGTTAATAAGATATTTTAGGAGTTTGGGAATTGAAGTTAATACTTCGACAAAAGCTCGTGGGCATCATGGTTTTTATTTAAAAAATAGGATTGATATATCAAAAAATATTCCACCTCATAGAAAAATTCCGACTTTAATTCATGAATTTGCTCATTATGTTCACGCTAAAATTGAATCTGGAATGGAAAAAACTGGTGGAACTCTAGAAGCTATATTCGGATTAAATACGCCAACATTACAAGAAGAACTCCTTGAGGTTACACATTTTGTAGATAAAAATTCACTTTGTAAAAAACTTGAATACCATAAAACTTTGGTTAAAGAAAAAATTAAACAATATGAAAATATAATTAAAGAAGATTATCCAGAATTTATGCGTTCTAAGCGTTTTAACGAATTTGAAAAATATATCAAAAAATCTGATGCAAAATATTTGTTAAAATACGATAGAATAAAGCTTGTCAAAGGGTTTTGGATGCCTAAGGCAAAAGTTTATACAATAGATACTATTGAAAAAGACTTTACTGATATTCCAAAAGCTTTTGCTGCGTACATAAGATTGAGGTCATATCAAAAAAAACAAGCGAGAATTTCTTCAAGAATTAATAAGAGCAAAAAATATTATTCAAAGCCTACAGAACTTTTTGCTCGTTTTGTTGAGGGGCTGTATTTAGATAGTGAATATGTGCAATCAATCGCTCCAACAGCGTATAAGCAGTTTAATAATTTATTAAGCCAAGGCTATTATAAAGAATTAGCGCAAATATTTAATGTTTTGTAAAAA
Source organism: Candidatus Gastranaerophilaceae bacterium (assembly GCA_045638025.1). Classification (GTDB taxonomy): domain Bacteria; phylum Cyanobacteriota; class Vampirovibrionia; order Gastranaerophilales; family Gastranaerophilaceae; genus SIG32. The sequence goes on along the minus strand of JAZUAO010000013.1, from coordinate 18,539 downwards.
AAATTATTTCTAATAAAAACTATTGAATAATTAGTTGATATGTTGGGAATATTAGTATATTATAGTTTTGCAACACAAGACGGTATAACATACTGGCCAAAAGCTTTCAATTGGCCAGCTGCAGAAGATGTTAATGGTGCTAATCCGCCAAACCGTGTTGGATACGATATTTGGGTATTAGACCGTGATGAAAACGGGGCTTTTTCTCCTTATGGTGTTGATACTTGGGATGATGAAAGCGCAACAAATGATTATTGCGGTGAAGGTGGAAATGGCTACGGCTGTGCTGCTCGCGTAATGGCTGAAGGCTGGAAAATAAATTATTAATTAACAACTTCTAAATTATCAGTAACAAATGCCGATACAAGTCCTTTGACATTGTCAGATTGTACTCGGCATTTAATTTTGCCTTCTGGGTATTTTTTGTAATGATAAGCTGAAGATAAAACCATAACTTTTGCCGCATCAAGAATGTTCAATCTTGATAAATCAATAGCTATTTCTGGACAATCAAATTTATTTATATAATTTCTTACACTATCAAGAATCTGTTCAGAATTACCACAATTTAAGTCTAAAAATCTGCTTTTTGTTATATTTTGAACCATAGTAAAATTTTTGACGAGCAAAAATTTAAAAACTTTAAAATTTTATATAATTTTAATACGTTTATATGATATTTATTGTATAATACTTTTGAAGGGGACAAAAATATGGTAGGAACTATGTGTGTAAGAACTATAAATGAATTAGCTAAGGAAGTTTTGACAATAGAAGCAAATTCTATTTTGAGATTAATTGATGGTATCGGTGATAATTTTGACCAAGCAGTTGAAATCCTGTACAACTGTAAAGGTCGTGTAATTGTTACTGGTATGGGTAAATCAGGCTTGATTGGTAAAAAAATTGCGGCAACTATGTCGTCAACAGGAACTCCGTCATACTTCTTGCATCCTGCTGAAAGTACTCACGGTGATTCAGGGATTATTACTCGTGACGATGTTGTTATAGCTATTTCAAATAGTGGTGAAACTCAAGAGTTAATGAATTTATTACCACTCATCAAAAGATTTGGTGTTCCTATGATTGGTATGACAGGAAAGATGGAATCAACTTTGGCAAAAGCTAGTGACGTTGTTCTTGATATTTCTGTTGAAAAAGAAGCTTGTCCGCTTAATAAAGCTCCAACAGCTAGTACAACTGCAACGCTTGCAATGGGTGATGCTTTAGCTGTTTGCTTATTAGAAAAACGCGGTTTTACAAAAGAAGATTTCTTAATTTTCCATCCATCTGGTGCTTTAGGAAAAGGTTTCTTGTACAAAGTTAGTGATTTAATGCTTGCTGAAAAAGCAAAATTACCAATCGTTCATGAAAATGATAAATTTACAGATGTTATTGAAGTTATTTCTCAATTTAAACTTGGTATGGCTATCATTGAAAGTTCTACTGGTACAATTTCAGGTGTATTAACAGATGGTGACATTAGAAGAACTTTGATTAAATACCATGATACATCTTCACTTTTAGTGAAAGATGTTATGACTGTTAATCCAAAAAGAATTTCTGAATCTGATTATGCTGCAAGCGCATTACACTTAATGGAAAAATATTCTATTACGGCGTTGGCTGTTGTTGATAGTGCCGATAGACCAATCGGTGTAATTCATATCCACGATATTCTAAAAGCTGGTGTCGCTTAATCTTGACGGATTGTTGAGAAATATGGCATAATAAGTCATTGCCAATTGATCATATAATTTTGCCAGGGGGGTAAAAATTATATGCAAAGATTTTATCAAAAATACCAACAAATACTAAACGACAAAACCCTAAGTCGCGAAGAAAAGATTGTTCAACTGCAACAAGAAAAAGAGCGCTTGGATAATCAAATTAATCAAGAACGTAACAAAGAAATTACGAAATACATATTAGGTGCAGGGTTAGAGATAGGTAGTGCCATAGTTCCAGCAACAGGTGTTGGTAAGCTTGGTGCGCAAATAGGAATAAATGCGTTAAAAAATAAACTAGGTCGAAAAATTTCTGAAGAAATTGGTTCAGGTCTGGCTATAGGAGTTGCAAGTGGTGCAGTATTTGGATTAGGTCACGGAATGCTTGAAAATAAAAAACCACTGGCTACATCAGCTCAAGATGCATTGACATGAGTGTTTCTTTTGTCTACAATTGAACTTGAGGGGTATTATGGATATAAAAGAAAGAGCTAAAAAAATTAAATTAATGGTTTTTGATGTTGATGGTGTTATGACTGATGGTAGTGTTACTTATGATGAAAACGGTGTGGAATACAAAACTTTCAATGTCAAAGATGGTCAAGGTCTGGTTAGAATGGTTAAATCTGGCTTTGTAACGGCAATTATTACAGCAAGAAATAATGGAACTGTTGAACACAGAGCTAAAAATTTAAATATAACAGAGCTTTATCAAGGTCAAAAATACAAATTACCAGCATTAGAAGAATTAAAAGCAAAATATAATTTATCTTATGATGAAATTTCATATATGGGCGATGATTTGCCAGATATTTGTTGTTTAGAAAAAGTAGGTTTGGCTTGTTGTCCAAATGATGCGGTTGATGAAGTTAAAGAAATTGCACATTTTATTTCATCAAAAGATGGTGGACGAGGAGCAGTTAGGGAGTTGTGCGATTTGATATTAGAAGCACAAGGTATAAAAAAAGAATTCACAGTTTGTGAAGGTAAGGGGCAATAATGTACGAAATTAAAACTCAAGCATTTTTTTCTGCAGCTCATCATTTATTGAATTATGAGGGTGAATGCGAAAATCAGCATGGACACAATTGGATGGTTGAAGCTTTTGTAAAAGGCGAAACGCTAGATAAAAGCAATATTTTAATTGATTATAAAGTTTTAAAACGCGAGCTTAATGCAGTTTTAGATTTGTTAGATCATAAAGATATAAATGAACTTTCTGAATTTAAAGGTGAAAGTCCTTCTAGTGAAATGATTGCAAGCTTCATTTATCACAAATTAAAAGAAAGAATAGTTCAGTTAAGCAAAGTTTCAGTTTGGGAAACTCAAACCTCTTGCGCATCATATTTTGAAGAGGATTAGAAATGAATTTTATACAAGCAATTTTGATGGGTATAGTTCAAGGCTTAAGTGAATTTTTGCCGATTTCAAGTTCAGGACACTTAGTTTTTACATCTAATTTCTATAAGGTTTTTAAAGGTATAGAAATTGTTCAAGAATCAAATGAAGAAATTTTCTTTGATATTATGCTTCATTTTGGAACATTAATTGCAGTTTTGATTTTCTTTAGAAAAGAAATCATGGAAATTTTGACAGCGTTAATAAATAGTGTAAAAACAAAAGATTTTTCTGACAAAAATTCAAAATTGGGATTGTATATTATATTAGGTACAGTAATCACAGTTGCGGTTGCTTTACCAATGGAAAAAATAGCTGAAAAACTTGTATATTCACCAGCAATTGTTGGAATTTTGTTGGTTATAACGGGTTTGGTTTTATTTTATAGTGAATATCGCTCTAAAAAAGTTGCAACAAAGTCAGAAGTTGATTTAAAATCTTCGATTTTTATTGCGTTAGCTCAAGGTCTTGCGGCGTTACCAGGATTTTCACGCTCTGGTTGGACAATAGCTACAGGATTGTTTAATGGGTTAGATAGACTTAGTGCAGCTAGATATTCATTTCTAGTAAGTATTCCAATTATTTTAGGAGCTTCAATGGTTTATCCTTTTATTAAAATAGATTTGCATGAAGCTCTAACATATAATTGGGGTGCTATTGGGGTAGGAACTTTAGTTTCTGCAGTGGTAGGATATTTGTGTATTAAATATTTTCTAAAATTTGTAGCGAAATTTTCTTTAGCGATTTTTGGCTATTATTGCGTAGTAGTTGGTATTTTTACAGCAATTTTCTTTACCGTTTTTGCATAGAATTACATTGTAAAAAAATGTAAATCAAGGCTTTTTAAAGTAACAAAAAATATTTTGACGGGCCTTATATACGTAGTAGTGTGTGCGGAGCAATAATGATTTTACCGATTAGTAATATCAAAAATCATAACAACATGAAATTCACATCAAATGATGTGGGAAATAATGGTGAAAAAAAATTAAAATATGATAAAGACACATTACTTGATAACGATTTTTGGGCGAGAGTTTCAGCACCTTTTGATAAATTTGGCAACGCACTAACATTATATCCGGCTAAAGGAATTACAGGGAACAAAAACGCTAACTTTTATGAGTTTTTAACAATGGGCATCATACCATATCTTACGGGTAGTGTTGTGATGATGTCTGTATTTAATTCTAAAAATAAAGTATTCGCACCATTTGCAGCGTCAAAAGCTGGCGCTATAGGAAGAAAGATGGCTTTAGGTGTTTTATTCTATGGTTTGATGAAAGAAATTGCAAAACCACTTGTAACTACTCCAGTGAAATGGCTCACAGGTGTAGATACTGAAGTGCCTTATGCTAAAGTAAACTATGAGCTACCTGACCATATCAATGATACAGATATTATGAGCATTGAGCACCACAAAGTATTTGAAAGTAAAGAATTTCCGAGATGGGATTTGTTATACAAGTCAGAATCAGAAGGTCATGTGAGAAATGAATATTTTGATAATGTGGCTAAAAAATTAGGTTTTGGTGAAAATTTACCAGATTCAGATCAGGAAATGAAACCTGTAATTAAAGATATTGCGGTTAAAACAGATTTAGCAAAAACAATTTCATCTTATATGTGGGCAGCTACAGGCGTAATGCTTGCTAGTCAAGAACCTTGGGACGATTATTTTAAAGTTGCAACTTTAAAATTTTGGAAACCTAAAGACTTCGTTCACTCTATGAAAGTTTTTGGTAGAAGTTTCAAGAAAAGTGCTGTAGAATTTTTTAATGGGCCAAAATTAGCAAAAGGATTTGAAAAGCATGCTGGTAAAGTAATGATTGGTTTAGCAGCTTTATCAACCGTTGCTGGAGTGTTGAATGCTGTAAACGTTAAAAAACCTCCAAAGGCTAATGGTAGAAATATAGATAAAAACGGAAAGTGCGTGGTGGATTAGTATGCGACCAAATCTAATTCAAACATATATGAATAATATGCCACAAGTTCCACCTGAGAGAAAAGATAAGAACTTGGATATTAATTACGTACTTTCAAACAGAACTTTCATTAAACCGTTACCGGGTAATGGTAAATTGGTTAACAAAAATATTTTAGCAGCACCTGCTGATATTGCAAAAGGAGTTGCATATGACATTCGTTCTCTACGAAGAGCTCGTAGAGGTGATGCTAATGACCATGAATTAGGTAAAATCAATGATGTTGGTATGAAGTTAGGCGGGCTTGCAATCGCAGCTTATCTTATGACTCGTAAACAAACTCCATTGAAAAAAGCTATGGAACTTGTGGGATTAGCTTCTTTCTTTGGGGCAATGTCTTTGTGGCCAAAAGTAGCGATACAATTGCCAACAAGATTAATTCACGGATTCAATGTTAAAAAAGAATATGAAGATAGTTTTGGTAGACAAAAACCATTCTTCCAAGATCCTATGTATATCCCTTGGGATTTAGTTGATGACAAACGTATTCACAAAATTGGTGATAGAATGGGTGTTCCAAGAGATATTCCAAACCGTAAAGATTTCATCCAAGAAAAAATGAAGAAAATTTCGGTTCAAGATAATACTTTATGGATGTTGACTGCTGGTATTGCTACACCAATTGCAAGTGCATTGATATGTAATGCTTGTGAAAAACCTTTAAATAATTTCTTAGGAAAACAAACTGAGAAAAAAGCTGAAAGATTACTTGGCAATATTGCTGAAAATTATGCAAAATACGTGGATGGAAGTGCAAAAGAACTTGAAACATTATTAGATGCAAATGCTGGTCGTCCGATAAATTCTGAATTAATAGAACAGATTAAAGGTGTGTTGACACAAAATGTTGATGAAGTTACATCAGTCGCTATAAAGGAAGATCTTGATAGATTATTAGGTGCAACAGATAAGAAATTTGTTGTAAATGATTCAGTGCTTGATGGAGTAATTAATACTATAAAAGAAGAGATGAAAGGAATTGTTCCAGAATCTCAAATTGATGATTGTATTCCAAAAATTGATGATTTAATGAGACATTTGGATGGATTTACAGGTAGAGATTTAAATGATGGTGAAATGAAAAAAGTATTAAATACTATTTTTGCCCAAACTAAAAAATCATTACAAGCAAACAATATTGAATCATCACAAGTAAAAACTGTTATTGCAAAACTTGTAAATGGCTCACACGCAGTAGAAAAATCTTTATACTCAACTCCTGCAGCTGTAATGAATGAAGGTCTTGTTTCAATATTAAAATCTATTTCACAAACGCTTTCAACATTTAAAGCTAAAAATGCCGTGTTAGATGAATACATTTTATTAAAGGCTGGTGCAGCTCCTGAAACTGTGATGGCAAATGCTTGGAATGAAGTTACAGGTGATTTACCAAAACTATTCAATCTTACAGATAAAGAAATTACTTCAATAAGACATGATAGAAAATTAACAGGGGCATTGCTTCGTGAAAAATTGGAAGCTATAACATCAAATCCTGATGAATATAACAGAGTCTTCAGAGCATTAGCAGGAAAAATCTCTAAACTTGAAGATCAAATTTCAGGTTTAGAAATCCCAGCATCTTCTAAAGGAAGTTACAATAGTTCAGTTGAAAAAGTTTTTGGTGAAGCCGCAAAAGAACTTGGTGATAATGGTTTTGGATCAACTGTTCGTAGATTAGTAGGTGATGGTCCTAACTTAACTGGTTCTTTAAAAAATGTTCAATTATCTTACTCTCAGAATAGATTATTAGGTGTAAGAAGTTCTTTATATAGAATGCTTAATACGTTAGATTTATATAAACGTATTTCAACAATGGAAAATGTTCAAGCGTTACACCCTGGCATGAAAAAAGAAATGAAAGAGGCAATTGTAGAATTTGTTAAACAATTATCCATAGAAGGTTCAACATCAGATTATATGACTAAATTCTTTGCTTCAAAAAATCCTAATTTAGCAGACGTATTTGGGGATTTAGCGGTAGAAGGTGGCAAAGTTGAAAATGAATTCTTGTCTCAAATTGTTAAAGGTGGAAAGGCTGAAATGCCATACGACAAAGTGTTCTATGAAGAAGTAATGAAATTATTCTATGAAAATGATATCCATCCTAGTACAAGAAAAATTCTTAACGAATTATCTTTGGAAGATGTATTTGGCAGATATAGAGGCGATTTCTTAGACAATTTGGGCGGTCATTATTATTTTGTAAAACCTTATCATAAAGTTGCAGGTAAGTCTGGTGCCGGTTCATCTTATACTAAATTCTTAAGAGTTGGTATGGCTCCGGATCAAATGCTTCATGGCACGATCAAAGAAGTATTTAACACTAGACAATGGTTAAAAACTTTCGGTGGTATTGGTGCAGCCCTACTTGGTGTCACAGTATTATCACAGTTCTTCTTTGGAAAGATGAAAACTCCTGAAAGGACAAGTAAATGATTAATTCAACAAATTTATTAACTCCATATATTAAACAAGCTCCACAACAAGTTAATAAACCTGTTGAAGCCCCTGTTGTGTTACCACAATTAAGTACAAGTAACTTGTTAGAAAAATTTTTGAAAACAACTGCTATTGCTAATACTCCGGTTGTTAATAAAGTTGATGAGCCAAAGGTTGCAACTAATAAACCTTACAAGAATGATTTAAGAACATTATTTACTCATAATGAAGCAAAAATTCTTGCAATTATTCCAAGAACTTTCAATGCAAAAGATACAGATGGTAATGAATATATTAATGGTAAAGAACAAGTTGGAACTTTTTTGAATGCAATTGAGAGATTAGATGAAATTCAGGCTCAAGGTTTTAACACATTGCACATATTGCCAATTCATCCACCTGGAATGCAAAAAGCTATGGGTACAGCAGGTTCTGTATATTCACCAAAAGACTTATTGGAAATTGATCCTGTACTAATTGATAAGAATGATCCTCGTAGTGATAAAGAACAATTTAAGGCGTTCATTGACGCATGTCACGACCGTGGAATTAGAGTTATGTTGGATTTACCAAGTTGTGCATCTTATGATATGTTCCTTGAAAAACCTGAATTGATGGCTAAAGAACGTGATGGATTGGCTAAAACTCCACAAGGCTGGAATGATATCAGAATGTTTCAACCATGGGAAGATGAAGGTAAAAGAACTTTAAATCCAAAATTGTTAGAACTACACAAACAATATGTTGATATGTGTGTGGATTTAGGAATTGACGGAATTAGGGCTGACGTTGCGAGGGCAAAACCTGTAGAATTTTGGGATATTATAATTCCATATTCAAGAAAGCTTGACCCAGGTTTTGGATGGTTGGCAGAGACTTATACTTATGAAGATGCTTCACCTCAAGCAAATATGCCATATGATAGACCGGTAGATTCTTTACGTGCAGGTTTTGATATGATTTACGGCCAATATCATATTTTCCACGAATGGGAAACTGCAAGTGAATTAATGAACTATGTAAAAGAACAGCTTGAAATGTCTTATACAGTTGATAAAGGTAAATCTTTAATTGGATCATTTGCAACTCACGATGATATATCGCCAATGTATCATGGCAAAACAGAATATTGTAATTTAACAAGTGGTTTGCAAGCAACATTACCAATGTTGAATCCATACTATGTTGATGGTTTCCAAACTGGTGATTATTATGCATATTCATACGAAGGTGATGAAAATCCAGAAACCGTGACTGGTAAAACAGAAATGGAAGTCCACCATGGTAAATTAGATATATTTAATTTGTCAAGAAAACCAGGTGGTAAAAATCCTGAAATTGGCGAGTTTATGACTGCTAGTTTTAAATTGAAAGATGATTATAAAGATATTATCAATAAAGGTTCATTTATTGAATTAGACAAAATCGGTGATAAAAATGATCAAGTTATTGCTTTTGCAAGACACTACAAAGGAAAAACTCTATTGGTTGTTGCAAACAAAAACGTTAATAGAGCAGTTGAATGTCGTGTAAAAATCCCTACTTTAAAAGAATCACAAGAGTTGAAAAACTTATTACCATCTTATGGTGAAAAGAGTACACTTCAAGCTGCACACAATGAGTTAAGAGTTAACTTAGGTCCTGCAAGAATTCACGTTTATGAAGTTGATACTCCATTTATTCAAAACTATACGAAAAAAGTTTATAAACAACATTAAGGCACACATTAAATAAACATAGATGCGAGCATTGCTCGCACCTTAAGTCAAAAGGTTTTAGTCTATACTAAAGCCCTTTATTTTTATTGTAATTATTGGCAGCTCAATAATTGCCATTTTTAAAAAAAATGTTATAATAATAATTATGAAAAAAGTTTTGGTACTATTAGCAATTTTATTGGGGATTAATTTAAATTCTTGCGCTACAGAAATTGATAACGTGCAATTGCCAATGCGTGATTATGACAGTATTGAACTTGTTGCAGGAACATTTATTCCAGTGATGAATACTCAGGATATTTCAACAGAATATTGTCCTGAAGGATACAAAGTTAAATTTATAGTTTCTAATGATATGTTTTTACACGAAACAAACGTGATACCAAAAGGTAGCGAAATATATGGTTATATCGAAGAAATCCACGAGCCTGTTGTTGGTACTCATGCTTCAATGAAAATAAAAGTAACTAAATTAGTTTTAGTTGATACGTTTGAAGTTCCTATTAAAGGTTATATCTATAATTCTAATAACAATTTAATAGGTGGTGGATTGACTGAACCCGCTGAATACATTAAAATGCCACATTGGCAACAGCGTTTTCAAGGGAAATTTTGGTCAAGACGAAGTGCAACATTACAAATTCGCCCTGGCGCAACTCGTAAAATGGGTGAGCATACAAGAGTCAATGCCGGAGAAGAAGGAATTGTGATTTTGACAGCGCCAGCTTGGATTACACACACCTTAACAAATTGACATTTTTGTTAAATTTAGAATAAAATATACAAAAAGGGGGAAATATGTATAAGAAAATAAATTTAGTATTAGCATTATTGTTGCTTACAGGTTCTGCTGCTTTTGCTGCAGGTAACTATGAATATACGCAAAATGTGCAAGCTCCTTTATATCAACCAACATATTATCAACAGGATAATTATTCTTATAATAATAGAACTTTACACGGTAGTGTTGCTGTTGTACCAGCAGGACAAGCGTTTAAAACAGTTGTTACAACCCCTTTGAGTTCTCAAACATTGACTCAAGGTCAAAGTGTTTCTGTTGCGTTAGGTTCTGATTTCTATTTCGATGGAAACTTAATTGCTCCAGCAGGAAGTTCTGTTACTGGTACAGTTTTGGAAGTCTCAAAAGCTAAGCACGGTAGTTTAAATGGTAAATTACTAATAAGATTTACTCAAATTATAACACCATATGGAATTCAAATTCCTATTTCTGCTGTTATCAAAACTGATGATAACACAGGAGTTCTAATCGGTGGTACAAAACTTGATGTTGCAAAAGAATATACTAAAGATGTTGCAGCAGGTACAGCAGGTGGCGCTTTAACAGGCGTAGTGTTTGGTGCGCTATCTGGTGGCGACGTTGGTAAAGGTGCTGCTTTGGGTACAGCTGTGGGAGCTGGTGGCGGTATAATTAAATCAATTTGGGATAAAGGGAATAATGTAGAAATCCCTGCAAATGCTTCAATCGATTTGGTTCTTACCCAACCAATTACTATAAACCCTGCAGTAAATAGACCAAATTACTAGCAAACAGGGTGATAATTTTATTTTAATATTGAAATAAAATTATTGATATCAAATAAAGGGATAAAATGTCTATTTTAGGTAAATACACAGACAATTATATAGAAGAAGACGAACAGAATTCTGATTATACTCCTCCAGCAGTCCTTAGAGATGATGAAGGAGATATGACTTTAAAAAAATCTATTATAATTTCTTCCATTTTACACCCTTCAGTTTTAGGTGCAGCTTGGCTTACATTTGTAATATTGGCGTTTTTTGGTATCAGTTTTTCTTTGTTTGAAAGACCAAAACCTAAGATGAATGATATTGAATTTGTGCTTGTTGAAAAAGAAGCAACACCTAAAAATAAAAATACGCCTTATCGCGCAGATATAAATTCTAGAACTGGTGGTAAAAATGATCCAACAAAAAAGGTTTCAATGCCATCACCAGCTCCTACAAAAACTCAAAAGCCAAGTCAACCTAAAGTAAATGCTCCGGCAAAGGTTCAAAAACCAGTACAACAACAAAAAGCTCCTGAACCAGTGAAACAACAAACTCAACAGGTTAAGCAAGCTCCTGTAAAAGCTCCAGAGGTGGCAAAACCACAACCTCCTACAGCTCGTCCATCAATAAAACCTCCGTTGACACCGAAAACAGTTGAGAAACCATCATCAGCGTTTTCTGTCCCAGTACCAACTGGAGGTACAAAATCAGGAACTTATTCAACTGGGCCAATTAGTGGTTCTGGAATGGCTCCAATGGGAGGAAGCAGTTCAAGTGGTAGTTATGCCCCAACACCATCATTAGCGCCGACAGGAGGAAGTTCTTCTGGTTCACGTTTATCGCACGGTAGTAGTGCTGGTGGAACAGGAAATATTGGAAATCCAGGTGGTGGAGGTGGTGCACCAGGTATAGATGCTATTAGAGAACCTGATTTTGGTCCATATATGCGCGATCTTCAAAGAAGAATTAAAATGAATTGGGATCCGCCTAAAGGAAATGAGAGCAAACGTGTAGTGTTATTGTTCAAAATTGCAAAAGATGGAAGACTACTTTCATGTAGTGTTTATAAATCATCAGGGTTACCAAATGCTGATGCCGCAGCATTAAATGCTGTAAAATTAACAGCACCTTTTAGGCCATTACCTGTTGATTTTAAAGGACAAAGTATTGATATCCAATTTACATTTGATTACAACGTATTCGGTGCAGCTGGATATAACTAAATAGATAAAGTACATAAAAAGAGGATAAAACTATGGAATTATTATTACATTCAATCAAACTTGACTGGCCTGTATTATTACCTATCTTGATCTGTTCAATATTGGTAGTCGCAGTTGTAATGAACAGATTTTCTTTTTACAAGAAAAACAAAAGAGATGTTGTTCTTTTTATTCCGAAACTTCAAAAAGAACTTGCAAAAAACAACTTACAAGGCGCTCAAAATCTAGCTATTCAATGCGGTGGTGTTATTGGTGAAGTGACAGAAGAAGCTGTTAGAATTTTTTCGGAACAAAGAAAAGGCTTCTCTCGTTCATTCGATATCGCAGCTGCACTTGCAACAAGAAAGCTTGAAAGCCACATGACAATACTAGGTACAATTGGTGGTGTTGCACCGTTTTTAGGTTTGTTTGGTACAGTTGTTAGAATTCTTTATACATTCCAAGATTTAGCAACACAAGGCAACCAATCAGCTGCAGTTGCAATGGGTATTGGTTCAGCTTTGATTGCAACAGCTTTCGGTCTTGGTGTTGCGATTGTTGCAGTAATCTTCTACAATTCATTCCAATCAATCGTAAAACGTTTTGAAGATGACTTCCAATTAATCAAATTACTATTCTTGAGTTTTGTAGATTCTGACGAAGATGTAAAAATTGAATCTTCAACTTCCAATGCTGTATAAGGAAAAATAAAAATGGCAATGAGCAAAAAAAAAGGTAAACTATTTACTGAAATAAATATAACTCCATTAACAGATATTTTCTTAGTTCTGTTGATTATAATGATGGTTGTTGCACCAACTTTCCAATCAATGGATAGTGCAATTAGCGTTCCTGAAATTAATAGCGGTGTTGCCATTGAACAATCAAAAGCTGAAGTTGCAATAACAAAAGAAGGTACAATGTACATAAATGGCAAACAAATTTCTTCTAGTGATTTGGTAGATGAACTTTTGGCCATTAAAGATACTCTTGAAAAACCAGAAGTTGTAGTAAAAGCAGATTCTAAAGTAAAAAGTTCTGAAATTATGAAAGTTATGAATGCTGCTCAAGATGCAGAATACAAAAAATTAATTGTTGCTGGCGAACCATTAAGTAAAAAAGAACAAAAAGAACTTGAAGAAGAAAATAGAGGATAACCATAATGCGTGATACATTCAACGAAATAAACATAACTCCATTAACAGACATTTTCTTAGTATTGTTGATCATTATGATGGTTATTGCACCTTTACTAGACCAACAAGGTCTAAACTTAACCGTACCCGAAATGGTTAGCCAAGAACAAATTAAAAATAATAATTCCAAAGTTTTATCCGTAACAATTACATCTGACGACAAATATTATGTAAATAACAAAGAAATTACACAAGATGATTTGGGCAAAACGCTTAAATCATTAGCTAAAGATTATCCTGATGGCATGATGATTGAAGCTGATGGAAACTCTTCGCATGGGGCGGTAGTTAAATTAATGGATGATGCTAGAAATTCAGGAATTACAAGTATTTCAGTCACTGAATTTTAATTTTTATAAAAGTATAAAAACCTGACATTTTAACTTTTTTGCGCTATAATATAAGCATATTATTATTAGGTGAGAGGTTTAATTAAATGAATAAAAGTCAATCTGCAGGTATGTATATAGTTTTAGCTATTGTTATACTAGTTTTTGTGTCGTCTGTTTTTATGGCGGGTCCAACAACTAGTACTCGTGAGCTTTCGTACTCTAGCTTTGTGGAAAAACTTGCAAATCAAGAATTTAAAAAAGTTGAAAAAGCAAACGATTTTCTTATTGCAATTCCATCAAAACAAGAGGAAGCTACAGTGACTGAACATAGTCCATTTGGAACTATTGAGAAAAAAGCTCCTCAAGTGCAATACAAAGTTTTAACTCCAGATGACCCAGATTTGATGAAAAAGCTTGAAACTGCAAATGTTGAAATTACAGTTAAAAAGCCAAGTGAATCTTCTCAATTATTAAGCATTTTGGGTTCTTTGTTGTTACCATTGTTGTTTATTGTGTTTTTAGTTGTAATGGCAAAAAGCTTGCAAGCTGGCGGTTCACAGGCAATGTCTTTTGGTAAAAGCAAAGCTAAAATGCTTTTAGATAATAAAGTAAAAACAACTTTTAAAGATGTTGCTGGTATTGATGAAGAAAAACAAGAGCTTGAAGAAATTGTTGATTTTCTAAAACACGGTGAAAAATATATTAAATTAGGCGCTAAAATACCTAAAGGTGTTCTACTAGTTGGCCCTCCAGGTACTGGTAAAACATTAATGGCAAAGGCTGTTGCTGGAGAAGCTGGTGTGCCATTCTTCTCTATCAGTGGTTCTGATTTTGTAGAGATGTTTGTAGGTGTTGGTGCAAGTCGTGTAAGAGATTTATTTGAACAAGCAAAAAAACACCAACCTTGCATAATTTTTATTGACGAAATTGATGCTGTAGGTCGTCAACGTGGCGCTGGTTTAGGCGGAGGTCACGATGAACGTGAACAAACTCTTAACCAATTATTGGTAGAAATGGATGGGTTTGATGAGAATGTTAATATTATTGTAATTGCAGCTACTAACAGACCTGATATCTTGGATAATGCTCTTTTGCGACCTGGTCGTTTTGATAGACAAATTGTTATCAACAGACCTGACATTTTGGGTAGAGAGCAAATTCTAAACGTTCATGCTAAAAATAAACCTCTAGCAAAAGATGTTGAGCTTAAAATATTAGCAAAACGTACTCCAGGTTTTACTGGTGCTGATTTGCAAAACTTATTAAATGAAGCTGCTTTGCTTGCAGCTCGCCACGATCAAAAAGAAATTAATATGGATAATTTAGAAGAAGCTATTGATAAGGTTATGGCTGGTCCAGAAAAGAAAAGCAGAATTATTACGGATGAAGAAAAAGAAAATACAGCATACCATGAAGTTGGTCATGCATTATTGGCAAAACTTTTGAAAAATACTGATCCACTTCATAAAGTTTCAATAATTCCTCGTGGAATGGCTTTGGGTATTACTATGACGTTGCCAGAAAAAGATCATCTAACATTAAAAAAATCTCAATTGTTAGATAGAATTACAATGATTCTTGGTGGTCGTGTTGCTGAGGAGATTGTTTATGGCAAAGAATCTATTACAACCGGAGCATCTAATGACTTGGAAAAAGTAACTTCTCTTGCTCGTAATATGGTAACAACATATGGTATGTCTGAAAAAATGGGTAATTTACAATATGGCAAAAACCAAGAACATGTGTTTATGGGTAGAAATTTTGGGCATACAAGAGATTTTTCAGAAGAAATTGCTGCTGAAATTGATAAAGAAGTAAAAAGAATTGTTGATGAACAATACGAAGTCGCAAGAAATCTTCTTACTCAAAATAGAGATATGCTTGAATATATTTCAAAAACTCTTTTGGATGAAGAAACTATTGATGAAAAACGCTTTGTAGAATTAATGGAAAAAGTTGAAAGTGATAGAGGCTAAAACTCAGTACGTTCTTGAAATTCCTATTTTCGATATAGAAGAAAATTTTCAAATCGCAAAGGACTATTTCAATACAACGGATAAAATTGAATTAATAGATAAAGCTCAAAATTCCGAATGTGATATTTTGAGCTTAAAATTCAACTTGCAATCTCCTGTGCAAGTCGCAGAGTCGTTAGTGATGTTTAAAATCCTTTTACCTTTGATTTCTAAACCTCTTATGATAAGTGGTAGTGGTAATGAAAGTATTGATAAGGAACTTTTGCCAGCGCTTGCGAAGTTTGTAAAAAAAGAATGTATTATTTCGTATGCAACAGAAAATACTTATAAAGAAATTGTTCCGATTGTTGCAAAATACAAACATAAATTAGTTTTGAAAACTCCAATTGATATAAATTTATGCAAAGAATTGAATATTTTATCTGCAGATTTGGGTTTGCCTCTCGATAAAATAATTATTGATACCGATATAGGTGGTCTAGGTTACGGTCTAGATTATGGATACAGTACAATAGAAAAAGTAAAACTGGAAAATGATGAATATTTAAACATGCCAATTATCAGTTTTGTTGCTCAAGAAAGCTTAAAGATTAAAGAAACTAAATCTAATGCTTTTTCTCCTAGTTGGGGTGAACTTTCTCAACGAGCAAAATTCTTTGAATTGTCGGCTGCAGCTGCGGTAAAAGCCGCAGGAGTTAATATTATTGTATTACATCATCCAGAAAATATTAAAACGATGAAAGGTTTGGTGTAGATGAATCTTTCAGGAATGCAGATTTTTAAATATTTACCTGCTGCCAAAAAAGCAGAACATACCAACTGCAAAGAATGTGGTTGTCCAACCTGCATGGCTTTTGCTATTAAGTTGGCTCAAAAACAGGTAACTTATGATAGATGTAAATATATGCCAAAAGAATTAAAAGCGCTTTGTGCGAAAAACATGAAAACTCCACAAAAAACAATTACGATTGATAATTTAAAAATTGGTGGTGAAAATGTTTTATACAGACACGAAAAAACATTTATTAATCCTACAACTTTAGCAGTTGTGTTAGACTGCAAAGCTCCAGATTTTGAAGAAAAACAAAAACGTATTAGGGATTTTGAAATTACAAGAGTAAATGAAACAATGCGAGTTAATTTGGTTATCTTAAAAAATGACGAGGGTTATAAAATTAACAACTTGTGTGATGAAACTGTTTATATAAGGGAAAAAGATTTTGAAAAGCTTTCAATGACTAAAATTGTTGATAATAATTTTAGTGATACAGCACGAAAGCTTATTGAAACTCGTAAAAAGGCCATCGTAGATAGAGATGAAAAGTTTTCAAATCCAGTATATGTTTATTTTAAATCGACAACTAATCTAGAAGATTTGTGTGCAAGAGCAAGCTATTATTTGTGCAAATACGCTAACATGTTGGTTTTTGAAGACTTTGATGAGGCTATGTTTGCAACATTAATGACGTTACGTCAAAATATTTTTACAGACCCTCAAAAGCCTTTACAGGTGGAATCTAAGATTTATGAATTTAATAATCCTAATGAAAATTCTATTATATTTATGACAACAAACTTTGCATTAACATTTTTTGCAGTCGCAAATGAATTGGAAAGCTTGAATGTTCCATCTTATTTAATTGTAACACCTGCAGAAGGAATGAGCGTTTTAACAGCATGGTCTGCAGAAAAATTTACAGCTCAAATGGTAGCAAAAACTCTTCAGAAATTTGATTTAGAAAACAAAGTTAAAACTCGTGAAATCGTAATTCCTGGACTATTAGAGCATATGAAAGAGGAGCTTGAAGAAGAATTGCCGAATTTCAAAATAGTTGTAGGGACAATTGAGGCGTATGCGATAGCTGATTTTGTGAAGAAATTACATAATAACAAATAAAAAAATGACTTCCTTTTTAGGAAGTCATCTTTTATTTAAGCTTTTTTAGTCTTATTTTACAGCTTTAGCAGCTTCAAATACTACATCAAATGCTTCTTTGTCGTTAACAGCTAGGTCAGCTAGCATTTTTCTGTTAACAACGATGTTAGCTTTTTTGCAAGCGTTCAAGAATCTTGAATAGCTCATACCACGTTCTCTAACTGCAGCATTGATTCTAACGATCCAAAGACGTCTCATATTACGTTTTGTAGTACGTCTGTCTCTGTAAGCGTATTTAAGTGCTTTCATAACAGCAGTATTAGCTACTTTAAAGATTCTGCTTCTAGCGCCTTTAAAGCCTTTAGCAAGTTTTAATATTTTTTTGTGTCTTAAACGACTAACATTACCACGTTTTACTCTCATTTTTTGCTCCTATCTTGAATACTTCTTGTATGGTAACTCTTTAGATACCAGTTTTAAGTGTGAATCAGATACACCAACCATCTTGAAAATTCTGCGTTTTCTAGATCCTGATTTGTGTTGGAGCAAGTGGCCTATACCTGCTTGTCTTTTTTGAATTTTACCTGTTGCAGTAACTTTGTAACGTTTTGCAGCAGATTTGTGAGTTTTCATTTTTGGCATTTTCTTATCTCCTTTTTGGTTTAAAGTATCTAAAAAATTTTAGGCATACCAAAGCCTAAAACTTTCGGCTAAGTATAATATTATTACACTAAAACATTTTTTGCAAGTACTATGTTAAAGCATGTTAAATACTTTGTTGCCCAATTTTAGAAAAAATGGTAGGATTTGAATGTAAGTAAAGTAAGTAGAGTGAATGAAGTAAGTAAAGTGCTTATCAGGATATTGAACTTAACACAAACTATAAACGACATTACTTACTATACTGACTTGAATAAGGTGAGAAAAAGATGCTAAAAAGAAGAATTAGACAAGGTTTTACACTGGCAGAGGTTTTAATTACATTAGGTATCATTGGTGTAGTTGCATCCATGACAATTCCAACGTTAGTTGCTGATTATCAAGAAAGAAGTTTTGATACTGCTGCTACTGTGTTTGAAAGAAAACTTGGTGAAGCTTTAAAAGTTATGAACTCTCAACAATCTTTAGCGGGGTTTTCTTCTACAGAAGATTTTGTT
>JAZUAO010000012.1:0-1625 GCA_045638025.1 Candidatus Gastranaerophilaceae bacterium | reverse complement strand
ATAACAAACAGAGTTTTTTATAACCGCTTTCACAATGTTGAGGAAGTGCTTAATATAATTTCTGAAAACTCTATTTTGGAAGTAAGAAAAAGTTTGAAATTCCACTTTGATGAAAATAAAGACTTTTTTGAGCAGATAATGGATGAGGTTGAAAAGACACTTATTATTTCTTATGAAACAAGAATGAATTTTGCACATTATGTTTTTGAAAATGATTCTGTCTCTGAAAGTAATTACAAATGGTGGACAGAAGAAATCACAAAAATCCTCAATTATGCTATGGAAAAGGGACTTATCGTAAAAGTCGATCCTGATATGACAAGTTATGCTATTTGGTGTTTTATCAGAGGATTTAATACAGATGCAATCGGAAGAAAACTGCCATTGCAAGAAGCACTTAAAAGATACAGATATGGATTCCAATTCATTTTAAATGGACTAAAAGCTTAATATGAAATTTTTAAGCAGAGAGAAAATCTCTGTTTAAAAAATATTCAGCACACTGTGTGCTGAATATTGTAAAATCGTGTCGGGAATTGATGAATTCCCGAAAAAAACTTACAGCACACAGTGTGCTAAAGAAAGGATGTACTTCAATGTCTATAAAAATTCTCGGTACAGGAGCGTATGTTCCGGAAAAGATTGTTACTAATGATGATTTATCTAAAATGGTAGATACTTCTGATGAATGGATAATGCAGCGTGTTGGTGTAAAAGAAAGACATGTTTCGGTTACTGAAACAGCCGCAGATTTTGCAATCCATGCCGCAGAGCAAGCACTTGCTTCGGCAGGAATTACAGGTTCAGAGATTGATTTGATTGTTGCTGCGACAATTTCTTCTGAAACTCTATGTCCTACTGTTGCCGGGATGGTTCAAAAAGCAATTGGAGCAAATTGTCCTGCATTTGATGTAAATTCAGCATGTAGTGGTTTTTTATTTGCGTTAGATACTGCTGTTTCATACATAATGCGTGGGAATGTAAAAAAAGCATTGGTTATAGGAAGCGAAAGACTAAGCAAGCTTGTTGATTGGTCAGACCGTGGAACTTGTGTAATTTTTGGTGACGGCGCAGGTGCATTCGTTATTGAACCGGGTGATGGCTATCTTTCTTCTATGCTTTACACAAGCGGTGGAAATGAAGTAATAGAAATTCCGTCATTTTCAGGTAGTTCGCCTTTTTACGAAGGTGAAATCAAGCATCCATATATATTTATGGATGGTCAGGAAACTTTCAAATTTGCAGTAAGTAAGATTGTTGAAGATATAAAGAAGGTAACTCAGGATGCCGGACTTGAACTTTCAGATATTGATTACATAGTAACACATCAGGCAAATATCAGGATTATTGAATATGCTGCAAAGCGTCTTAAAATGCCTATAGAAAAATTTATTGTTAACATTGAAAAATATGGTAACACTTCATCAGCAAGTGTTGCAATAGCTTTTGATGAGCTTGTAAAATCAGGCAAACTAAAAAAAGGTGACAATATAGTAATGTCTGCCTTTGGCGGCGGCCTGTCTAGTGCCGCTTGCGTTATTAAATGGTAAAAAATTAAATTTATTTAATTTTTATATTAATTTTATTTTAGGAGGAACTAACTATGACACTCGAAAAGGTAAAGG
>JAZUAO010000011.1:0-53538 GCA_045638025.1 Candidatus Gastranaerophilaceae bacterium | reverse complement strand
AGGAGGGCAATGCCCTCCTGTTTTTTATTTGGTGCGTATAAACGCACCTCACAAAACTATTAATCTACGCAGACTGCTAGAGCGGTTCTATCGCGATTTAAGGTCCCTGTAGATGATGTACAGTTCGTAGAGGTGCAGAATTTTCTAATCCCTCCTAGGATATCGCCAGTGTTGCTAACAGAACCTTCTCTCCTATCCCATAAATAGGTGTCCGTAAGAGGAATACCTAATTCACCTGCTTTAGTGGTATTGATATTCAAATTGCTTGTCGAGTAGCCTTTTACGTCAGTTTCATACACATAAGTTGCGATATTTATGAGGTCTTCAGATGATGCCATTTTATCTGTGCCACCGCATAATTTCACAGCTCCAGCCCAATAATCATTACGATACTTACATTCTTTAATTCCATGAGTAGATTTTATAGCCTCGCACTCCGCTTTTGATAATGGTGTTGGTTGTTGTATTGGCATAGTGATACACACCCCATTAACATCCGCAAAGCAATTACTACCTGCAAGTTTTGACACATTAATAGATCGTAAATCTTTAGAGCTTTGGTTTGGTGACTTAGCACCATTAGTATCATATAAAATCGCCAAGGAATTAGTGCTTAGACTAACAGAACCACTTTTACCATTAGAACCACCTGAGATACTAACAATCTGATTAGAATAAGGATCTTGAGTAGCATCTTTGTTATAAGCAATTAAAGCAGTTACGCCACTAGCAAATTGAACCCCAACAATATTAGTTTCTTGCCATTCTTTTTGACCAAAGTGTTTTGCTTTTTTAATTTTACTCATATCAACTGCTTCAGGAGTTGCAGTACCTGAACCCCAGAATACTTCTTCACCAAAACATTCCGTTAATTTGTCATTAGCACAAGTTTTAGTTATTTTAAAATGCTTAGATAATTCTTGAACGAAGTCTTCTGTAGTAGCATAACCAGCTAAAGCAGATTGTGAATTCATAACCTTCAAAGCTTCACCAAGTTTTCTTTCAAAAGTAGTAGCAGCAGTGTCATATGTTCTTTTTTGATAATCAGCAACTAATGTCGGTATAGTCATAGCAGCAACTACACCGATTATACCTAATGTAATCAATACCTCTGCAAGCGTAAAAGCCTGAAAATTTCGTCTAGGAGAACGTTTTACCCACCAGGTTGTGTACATTGGTGTAAATTGGTGTAAATTCTTCATTGTATACCACTCCCATTTAAATATGTACCGTTTTATTATACATATTTATTTCTATATGAGCAAGGATTTAACAATATAAACTACACTTCTATAAACAAACGCTGACCTACAATGTTTTGTTTACCATTGTAGTAACCAGCAAAATAACCACCTCTAACAGGTGCATTTTTAGCATATGTGTTAGCTGAATAACCGTTATAGCTCACAAACGGATTTCTTCCCATAGATGAAGCTGTTGTACTTCTTACCGCTGTTGGTGTTGATACACTTTGTCCTGATAATACTTGAGTTAACAAATTTACAATACTAGCCATAAAAACCCTCTCTATAGGAATATTAATTATTTTTCTTAACTTGTCATTATTATAACACGTATTTATTTAAAATCTTAAAATATCTTAATAAAATCATCTTTTTTATGTAGTATAATTATTGTATGAAAAATAAAAAAATATTAATTGTTGGTAATCTCTATGCTTTAGCAAAAAAGCTTTCAAGCGAAGTTGAAAAAGTTTTTGTTGCACCTGGAAACCCCATGATTGCAGAATTTGCAGAATGCATTGATATTAGAGAAGATAAACCAACAGAACTACTGAACTTTGTTTTAGAACACGATATTGATTTGACAATTGCAGTTTCAGAAAAAGCAATTACTTCAGATATTGCGTCTATTTTTCAAGCAAATGAGCAACTTATATTCGCTCCAACTGCAGAAAGTGCAAGTTTTGCAATAAATAAATCTCAAGGGAAAAGGTTTTTATATAAACTTCATGCTCCAACACCTAAATTTGGCAATTTTGAAAAATTACCATTAGCTATCGATTATTTAAAAGATGCAACTTATCCATTGGTTGTTCGTTGCGATAATGCAAATAATGAAAACGATAGATTATGTTGCACAACTTTTGAGAGAGCAAAATATTTTGCAGAAGATTTATTCACTCAAGGGGAAGAAAAAATTGTTATAGAAGAATACGTTTATGGTAATGAGTTTACAATGTATTTTGTTACTGACGGATATTTAGTTGAACCTTTAACAACTATTTGTAACTATAAGTTTACAGAAAACGGTGATGGGGGATATTTAACATCTGGTATTGGAGCTTATGTTCCTGCATACAAAATTCCAGAAGAAATTCAACAAAAAGTTTATAAAAACGTTGTAGTAAATGCTATTAATGCCTTAGATAAAAAAGGTACTCCGTATCTTGGTATTATTGGCGTTGATCTTGTTATGACATCACCTGATACCTATATGGCCTTAGAATTTAAACCATTTTTCCAAGACTTTGATGCTCAAGCTGTTTTAAATTCTATTGACGAAGATTTAATAGATTTGTTTGAAGCTTGCGCTAATGGATTTTTTGCTGATGAATATGAAGATATTTTAATGAATGATACAGTTTCTGTTTCTTGTGTTGTTAAATCAAGAAAAGACGATGTTATTATTCCAAATCTAGATTTAATCGAATCTGCAATTTCATTTTTAAACGCAAGAAAGAACAAGTATTTCGAATATATTGCATCAAAAGGTGATGTTCTTGTTTTGACTGCCAACGCAAGGACTTTGACCAGAGCAAAAGAAATACTCAAAGAAGACTTAGAATTAATCAAATTTGATGGTATGAAATATCGTAGTGACATTACTAGTTGATATTTTTGTATTTATCATTAATATAAAATTATGAATTACTATGAAATTTTAGGAGTTACACCAGATAGTGATATTGCAGAGATAAAATCTGCATATCGTAAACTTGCAAGAAAATTTCATCCAGATGTTAATCCTAATGGAGTCAAAAAATTTAAAGAAATTTCAAAGGCTTATGCGACACTTTCTGATGAAAACAAACGAAAACAATATGACATTATAAATGGTTTCTTTAAAACATCACAAGAACCAAAACCTGAAGATGCAAAAAAAGAAACAGAACAAACTGAACAAACACAAAAAACTCAAAATACAGAAGATAAAATTAAAACAGATAAGTCGTTTAGTGATTTATTCAATTCCATTTTTGAAAACAAATCTGAAACAAAAGAAAACAAACCTCAACCTGAAAAAGGTCAAGATATTAATACAGATGTGATTATCACCATGGCAGAAGCTTTTTCTGGCACTTCTAAAATTATTAACGTGGTACATACTGAACTTTGTCCTCGCTGCAAAGGTCGTAAATTTGTAAACGGAAATAAATGTTCTGTTTGTAATGGAGCGGGCGAATATTCTCAACATAAGAGAATAAATGTTAAAATACCTGCCAATGTAAAAAATGGTGCGAAACTTCGTATTAAAGGTGAAGGTGGCGATGGTAAATTTGGAGGTAAAAATGGTGATCTGTTTTTATTCATTCATATAAAAGGTAATTCAAAAATAAAATACGAAGACGAAAATATACTTTATAATGTACCAATAACACCATATGAAGCGGCTTTAGGTGGTGAAATTATTATTCCAACATTTGAAGGGCAAGTAAAATTACAAATACCTGCTAGAACATCTTCTGGACAAAAATTTAGACTTGCAGGACAAGGTCTTAAGAAAAATGGTAAAATTGGTGATATGATTGTTACGGTTTCTATTGAAATTCCAAAGCGTTTGTCAGATGATGAAGTTAAGCTGTATGAAAAGCTAAAAAAATTTTCAGCGGACAACATTAGAGAGAATTTGTTAAATGATTAAAATTAAAGAAATTTTTGCTTCTATTCAAGGGGAAGGACCATATATAGGTTACAAACAAGTTTTTATAAGATTTTGCAATTGCAATTTAAAATGTAATTATTGTGACACAGAATTTTCACCTGATGAACATTTTGAAGAATTTTCTCCTTTAGAATTAGCAAATTATATAAAACAATTCAAAAATTTTCATTCAATTTCTCTAACTGGTGGAGAACCACTGTTATCGGTTGATTTTTTGAAAGAATTTTTACCATTAGTCAGTTCTTCAAAAATTTATTTAGAGACAAACGCAACATTGTCTGAAAAATTAAAAGAGATTATTAATTTTGTAGATATTATTGCAGCCGACATAAAACTTGAAAGTGCTACTGGAATAAAAGATACCTACGAATTTCACGACAAATTCTTTGAAGTAGCAACTCAAAAAGAGTGTTTTGCAAAAATCGTTTTTAACGACAAAATTACAGAAGATGAAATAAAAAAATCTTGCGAATTGGCCAATAAATATAACTTACTTGTTGTGTTACAACCTGCAATGGTTGGTGATAAGATGTCTGTATCTTCTGAATCTTGCGAAAAAGTTTTGGACAAATTTTTAAACTTTCATTCAAACACTTGTTTAATTCCTCAAGTTCATAAATTTTTGAATGTACGTTAATATTTTGCAAATACTGAAATTTGATATATAATTTCAGAAGAAGAGGTAATTTATGGCAATTAAGAAAGTTTTAAGATATGGAGAAAAGACTTTAAGAGAACCCTCAAAAGAAGTTCATAAAGTTTCTCGCAAAATTACAGATTTAGTTCAAGATTTGTTAGATACAATGTATGCCCAAAATGGTGTTGGGCTTGCAGCTCCACAAATTGGTGTTAATTATAGAGTATTCGTAATTGATGTATCTACTGATAAAGAACCTTTAAACCCGATTGTATTTATCAACCCTAAAATTATTAAAAAATCTGGTGCAATGGTTAGTAATGAGGGTTGTTTAAGCTTCCCTGAAGCATATACAGACGTAAAAAGATACAAAAATGTTATGGTAAAAGCTCTTGATGATAGAGGACGACCATTTACATTAGAAGCTAAAGATGGATGCCTTTTGGCAAGAGCAATTCAACACGAATTTGATCACTTGAATGGCGTTTTATTCGTTGACCATTGTATTAATCGTTTTGAGACCGAAGAGATCTTAAAAAAATATAATTTACCAGAATTAGATCCTGACAAATTGCTATCAGAACCTGAGTTGGAAAAGGAATTAAATGATTAGAGTTGTATTTTTTGGAACACCTAAAATTGCATTAAAATCGCTTGAATATCTTTATAATTCAAAAGAGATTGAGGTTGTTGCTGTAGTTACTCAACCTGATAAACCAGCTGGTCGTGGTCATAAATTAACCATGTCACCTATCAAAGAATTTGCTCTAGCAAATAATTTACCAGTATTTCAACCAAAATCAATCCGCAAAGAACCTAACATTCAAGAAGAATTAAAAAAACTGGAACCTGATTTCTTTGTTACTTTTGCATTTGGGCAAATTTTATCTCAAGAGGTTTTAGATATCCCAAAATTTGAAACAATAAATCTTCACGCATCATTGTTACCCAAATATAGAGGCGCAAACCCAATTCAAAGAGCTATTATTAATGGCGATAAAGAAACTGGTATCTGCACAATGATAACAGAATTAGGTTTGGATTGTGGTGATGTTTGTATGCGGGAAACAATTCAAATATCTGACACAATGAATTGTATGGAACTATTTGAAAAAATTAGCGAGGATTCTCCTCAGTTATTAGAAAAAACTTTAATTGATTTGTATAATGACAAATTAACACCAACACCTCAATGCGATGATGGGGTTTGTATGGCTAACAAATTAACAAAAGAAGAAACTCAAATTAATTGGGAAAAATCAGCTTGTGAAATTCATAATTTAGTTCGTGGAATTTACAAGGCACCATCTGCTTATTTTGAATATGACGGGAAAATTGTTAAAGTTTTAGAAACTCGTGTTATTGAAGATTGCGGAGAATGTGGTGAATTCGTAAAAGTTACAAAAGAGGGTATACAAGTTGGCTGTGGCAAAAATTGTCTGTTGCTTATCAAAGTAAAACCTGAAGGCAAAGGCGAAATGTTAGCACGCGACTGGTATAATGGGTTAAGAAAATGATTACAAAAGGAATTCGTGGAGCAATAACTGTTGAATACAATGCTGAAGAAGCTATAAAAAACGCAACTTTGGAACTATTGAATGAAATGGTTCAACAAAACAATATCAAAGTTGAAAACATTTCGCACGTAATTTTCACTTTAACAGATGATTTAAATGCGGCGTTCCCTGCAAAATTTGCGAGAAAAAATTTAGGATGGGATAAAGTTGCAATGATGTGTTTTCACGAACTTGATGTGCCAAATTCTTTAAAAATGTGTCTAAGAGTTTTGATTGTTATAAATTGCGACGAACAATTTGAACCAAAATTTGTTTACTTAAAAGATGCAGAAAACCTAAGAGGATAAATACATTCCACTAATACTTGCATTATTTAAAAATTGTAGTATAATAAAGACAGTTAAGGGCTTATAGATTAGGAATCTATATCCGAGGTTGAACCCTTAAAAAAAGAGGAAGATTATACTCCACAAATGGCTGTAGAGGAATTCAATTATAAGTTTATAAAAGACCATGCTAGTGCAGGTAGCTGGCGAAGAGGTTACGAATACCACCTAAAAGATATGGTGTTCGACACTTATCCTGAAAAAAATTTCTATATGGGAAAAGTTAAAGGTAACTTCCAAGATCACTACAACACCGACTTAATCTTCAAGAAAAATGGCGTTACTGCTCGCTGCAATTGCCCATTAAAAGAAGAATGGTGCAAACACGCAGTAGCTGTGGCTTTAAAAGCTATTGATGAACATGCTTATGAAGATTGGTTGGAAACGAAATTTGGTATTGAAACAGAATTCCCTGACGAAAATACAGCTTTAACTGAAGCACCTAAAGGGAATTACATTTTTCACTTCAATCCAAAACGTAAAGCAAATTTCTTCTCTATTCTTGTAATGTCAAGAGAAACAGGAAAAGTTGTAAGACAAATCGAACCAATTTTACGTGCACTTATTGAAGCACAGAAACAAGATAAAAACTTTGAATTGAATAATTCGCAAAAAGTTGAATTAAATATTTTAAAAGAACTCTTAAAAATATCACGCCAAGATAAAAAAGCTGGTTGGTACGACATTCCAATTACCAAATTTGGCCCTATGTTCAATTTATTAGCTATGGCGGATGAAGTTTTAGATGAAAAATCTAAACAACGTTTGAAATTTATGGACGAGGAATGGAAACTTGTTCTATACGTAAATAGCTCACAAGCTGGGACTTTATTACTTTCTTTAGAATGGCAAAGACCTGACAAAGACGACGTTTATCCATTTGAAGAAGTTAGATATTTTTCAAGACATTTAAAATGGGGAAGATATAAAAACATAATTTTCCCTACAAACATTGCAATGCAATCTATTCCTCAAAACCTTCTTAAATCTTCATTTACGGATTTGAAAGATGCTGACGGTGGGAAATTTATCTATGAAGAACTTCCAAAACTACGTGAAATTATGGATGTTCAAATCGCTGAAAATATTTCAAAGCTAATGCTTGAACAACGTCCACCACTAAATATTGTAACTCTTGGCATAGACTATGACCAATCATTAAAAGCATCATTGGAATTTGAATATGATGGTGTTAAAGTCCCATTTTCTAAAAATACAAATGATAAATCACCATATATCACAATCAAAAAAGCTGATGAAGATTTGATTTATTGGATTAAACGTAATGCTCGCCACGAACAAGAAGCTTACAATATGCTATTGGCTTGCAAATTCGTACCAATGCAGACAAACAACTTAGCATTAGAAAAAGAAAATGCAATTGATTTTTATAACTATTACATAAAACAAGCAGGTAACGGTTGGAAATTTGAAGAAAAAGACGATATGAATTTCTTTAAATTAATGGAAAATCCATTCCAACTATGTGCAGAAATCAAATTCAGTGAAGAAGCTTCTGATAGTTTTGAGATTCACATTTTTGGTAGAGCAGGCGAAGAAATTATCAACTTCGACGACATTTATGAAACAATTCAAAGTGGTGAAAAATATGCTCGTATCAGAAGCTTAGGCTTTGTTGAATACCCAGCTCAAAACATTTATGCAATGATGAGAGCATTCAACTCGTTCGACGTATATAGAACACCTGACAACAGATTTACTGTAAAAACATACCGTGCAGGTTTAATTAACGAACTTAAAAACCTTGGTGTTGAGCTAATTTTAAGCGAAGATTTTGAAAAATTCTGGCAACAAATGTCAACATTCTCAACAACTGAAGATTTAAAATTACCAGAAGGTATCAATGCAGAATTCCGTGAATATCAAACAAAAGGTTTTGGCTGGTTATGGTTTATGTATAAATATGGCTTAAACGGTATCTTGGCTGACGATATGGGTCTTGGTAAAACTCTGCAAGCTCTTACTGCAGTTCAAAAAGCTAAAGAAGAAGACGGCCCTATGCCTACTTTGGTAATATGTCCGACAACCGTTGTGTTCAACTGGGAATCAGAAATCCAAAAATTTGCACCAACATTGAGTTGTTTAAAACTTGCAGGTGTTGAACGCAAACAAATGTTTAAGGAAATTCCAAATTACGACGTGGTGATTACAAGTTATGCACTTGTTAGACGTGATATTGAAAAGCTAAAAGAAATCAATTTTAGATACATCATCTTAGATGAATCTCAAAACATCAAAAACGCTATGTCACAAACAGCTCAAGCTGTTAAAAAACTGCAAGCACAACATAAACTTGCACTATCTGGTACACCAATCGAAAACAAATTGGAAGAACTTTGGTCTGTATTTGACTTCTTAATGCCAGGATTCTTGTTTAGCGTAGCTGATTTTAACTATCGCTACGTAAACCCTATTATGGAACGTCAAGACAAAACAGTTGAAAAACGTTTGAAATTACAAATTTATCCATTCATCTTGCGTCGTATGAAACGAGATGTTGCAAAAGACTTGCCAGATAAAGTTGAAAACATTGCATACTGCGAACTTACAGATGAACAAAAAGATTTTTACTTACAAGTTTTGGACAGCACAAAAGAAGAACTATTCAAGAGCATCGAACAGAATGGTTTGGAAAAAAGCAGACTTTCAATCTTCTCTGCGTTGCTTAGATTACGTCAAATCTGCTGTCACCCAAGACTTTATGACAAAGACAATGTTAAAAACATTATTTCTTCTGGTAAATTTGAAAAACTTAAAGCAATGCTTGAAGAAATTATCTCAGAAGGTCACAGAGTATTACTATTCAGCCAATTTGTTGACATGTTAGACATTGTTAAAGCTTGGTTAGAACGTGAAGGCATTGAATACGAATACTTGACTGGTAAAACAAGAGATAGACAAGCTGCAGTTGAAAGATTTAATTCAACACCGTCTATTCCAATTTTCTTAATCAGCTTGAAAGCTGGTGGTACTGGTTTGAACTTGACTGGTGCCGATTATGTTATCCACTATGACCCTTGGTGGAACCCTGCAGTTGAAGATCAGGCAACAGACCGTGCTTATCGTATCGGACAAACTAAAAAAGTATTTGTTTATAGACTTATTACTAAAAACACAGTTGAAGAAAAAATCCAAAAACTTAAAACAGTTAAGAGAAACCTTGTTGATAGCGTAATTTCTGTTGATAGAAATATTACTAAATCTCTTACAATGGAAGATATTAAAGAAATCTTCTCAGTTGATTAATTTTTGTGCTAGAATTCACTTATGCATTTATCTGAATTTAAACAATACGCTAAAGAATTACTAAACATTGCCTTACCTATTATTATGGGTAACTTAGGCTTCATACTAATAGCAGCAGGGGATGTTTTGATTGCAGGAAGACACTCTACCGATACTTTGGCTGCAATATCAATTGCCACAGCCATAACAAACTGTATTACGACTTTTGGTATCGGCTTGATAACAAGCGCTTCACCTGTTTTATCAAACCTTAGAGGAGCAAATAAATCTGTAAAAAAATATTTTTATCCAACAATTAGATTTGCACTATTTTGGGCATTTATAATAATGCTTGCAGTCTTAGCATTTGTTCCTCTAATAGATCTAATGCATTTTGAACAACATCTTGTTCCTATGATAAAGGAATATATGATAATTACAGCGTTTGCGACCTTTGGCGGATATTTACACGCGGCTTTAAAAGAATACTTACAAGCTTTTGAAATAGTATTCATCCCCAATTTAGTAACCGTATTTGCTGTATTTTTGAACATTTTACTAAATGTAGTTTTAGTATTTGGCGTTGGACCAATTCCATCACTTGGGGTTGTAGGTCTAGCTATTGCAAGTTTTGTTGTTAGATACTTTATGGGATTTGCATTATTATTTTATGCCTTAAAAATAATGAAATTTAGAGACTACTTCAACACAAAAGAATACTATAAAACTTTAGTCAAAGTTGGCTTACCAATCTCTTTTGCAGTTATGATAGAATTTGTAGCATTTAACTCAATTGCAGTCTTTATGGGACAAGTTTCTGGCGTATATGCAGCCGCACAAAATTTAGTTTGCACATTAACTTCAATTTCATTTATGGTTCCATTAGCTATTTCTAACGCAATTGCTGTAAAAGTAGGATTTGCAAATGGTGCTCAAAATCTTGTTGATTTGAGAAGATATGCATTTATTGGAATGGGAATTGCCGTAGGATTTATGGCTTGTAGCTCAATTGTATTTGCTTGCATCCCTGATTTGCTTGTAAAACTGTTTACCACTGATGATGCATTAATAAAAATTTCTGTACCTGTTATTTACATCTTAGCTTGTTTCCAAGTTTTTGATGGCTTACAAGTTTCATTAGCTGGAATTTTCAAAGGTCTTAAACGCACTAAAGTTGTAATGATAACTAATTTTGTATGTTTTTGGCTATATTTTATTCCTGTTGGATACATACTAGCATTTAAATTTAATCTAATGCTTTTAGGTTTTTGGTGTGGTTTAATAAGTGCTGCAATTCTACTATGCTTAATTCTCAGCATTTATTTATACAAAAATCTTTCAGCTATGCGTAAAAATCTAAACTTCATACCTTTAGACGAATGCTAAAATTAGCTTTTTTCCATAACTTATGATACAATTGAACTAAATGGAGGAATTTATCATGATACATTCAGAAGAGAGAACATTTGTCGCGGTTAAGCCAGATGGCGTTAAAAGAGGATTAACAGGCGAAATCATTAGAAGATTTGAAGCAAAAGGATTAAAAGTTATTGCTTTGAAACTTTTGAACGTAACTCAAAAGATGGCAGAACAACACTATGCTGAACACGTTGGCAAACCATTCTACCCACGTTTAATCAGATACATTCAAAGTGGTCCTGTTGTTGCAATGGTTTTAGAAGGCTACAATGCAGTTCAAGCAGCTCGCCATTTGATGGGTAAAACAAATCCAAATGAAGCTGAAGTTGGCACTATTCGTTCAGACTTCGCTATGGTTATGGAATATAACGTTGTTCACGGTTCGGATAGTGTTGAAAGTGCAAACAGAGAAATCGCTATTTACTTTAAGCCTGAAGAATTATGCGAAAACTACAAAAACATGTCTGAATTAGTTGTTGAGGATTTAGACGTTGACTAATAAATATTTTGACTACGAATTGGTACACGAATGCAAACAAACAGGTGCTCGCGCTGGGATTTTAACGACTCCCCACGGTAAGATTTTAACACCTATTTTTATGCCAGTAGGTACTAATTCGGCAGTCAAAACTTTAACCAGTGATCAAGTAAGAAATACTGGAGCTCAAATCATCTTGGCAAATTCTTACCACTTATATTTGAGAGCTGGTACAAAACTTATCAATCAATTCGGCGGAATTCACGGCTGGATGAATTGGGATAAACCGGTATTAACAGATTCTGGTGGATTTCAAGTATTCTCATTATCAAATTTAAGAAAAATTACTGAAGATGGGGTTGAGTTTAGAGATCCTAAAGATGGGAAAAAACACTTTATATCTCCTGAAAAATCAATGGAAATTCAACAAGATATCGGCGCTGATATTATAATGGCATTTGACGAATGTGCACCATATCCTTGCGATTATGATACAGCCAAAAAAGCGATGGAAAGAACTCATAGATGGCTTGATAGATGTTTCAAAGCTAAAACTAATCCAAAACAAGCTTTATTCCCAATTGTTCAAGGTGCATTTTTTGAAGATTTAAGAGAAGAAAGCGCAAGAGTAATTTCAACATATGATGCTGCTGGTTACGCAATAGGTGGTTTGAGCGTAGGTGAACCTAAAGATATTATGAATCATTTTACAGAATTCACAGCACCACTTTTACCAGCAAACAAACCTCGTTATCTAATGGGTGTTGGAACACCTGAAGACCTTCTTGATGGTATCAAACGTGGTATTGATATGTTTGACTGCGTATTACCAACTAGAAATGCTCGTCACGGTTCATTCTTTACATGGAACGGCAAAAAGAATATAAAAAACAAAGAATTTTATGATGACAGTAGACCTCTTGTTGAAGGCTGCCAATGTTATACTTGCCAAAATCATTCAAGAGCTTATATTAGACACTTATGGCGTTGTGGAGAAAGCACTGCTTCTACATTACTATCAATTCACAATATCCAATTCTTAATTGAATTTTCACAAAAATGTAGAGAAGCTATTCTAGAAGATCGCTTTGGTGATTTCTTTAATGAGCATTACTCTAACATGATTCATTAAGATGCAGTAACATGTTCAACATCTAATTTGTGCTCAACATTTGCAGCACGTTCATTAGATTTTAAAACACCTTTGATAATATGAACCGCTGCAACAGCTAAAGCAGCTACACCTGCTATAACTTTACCTTTAGTGCTTATGCATTTTAACGGTTCAGCGAATGCTCTTTTGAATTCTTTATTTTTTATTTGTTTAGGAATAGCACCTAAAGCCCAGAAAGCAGCTAATGTACCACCAGCAGTGGCTGTACCATACCATAAAGCTTTAAATGATGCTTTAGTCATTTCACTTGCGGTTGTAAAAAACTTAGCTACATTGGCAATCTTTTCTCGGAAAGTCGTTTTTTTCTTTTTCTCTTCTTTTGGTTCTTCAACAACTTCTTGGGTTACAGGTTGAAATTGAACCTGATCTTCAGCTTGAGTAGGAGCTGCTTCAGCAACTTGTGGCATCGGCATAAAATAGCCCTGGTTCTTTTCCATTGGGAATGGAGAAGCCTGTCTAAAACTTATTTGAGAAATACTATTTACTGTCATACCTACTCCTTTTCTTTTATATTAAACCGCATTTTAGCATTTTTTTGCTATTTTTTAGAAAAAGTTTACAAATTTTAGCATAATAAAAGACCCACCAATCAGGTAGGTCTTTATATTAATTTATAATTATTTCAAATTAATAAACGGAACTGAATCACCCATCATATAAGAAGGTAATTTGCCATCCCATTTTTGAACAGCTTCATACTGCACCAATGCTTTATTTTGAGTCAATGCGTGTGCTCTGATAGACATTGATTTTGCTTCAGCTTCAGCTGAAATAAGTTTTTGTTTTGCTTCTTCTTGAATTTGAACTGTTTTATTTTTTGCTTTCAAAGCTTCTTGCTCAGCAGTTACTTTACTTTCGATTGCTCTTTCAAATACATCTGAATAGTTAATATTGATAATTTGGAAACCTGTAACATTGATGTATTTATCTTTCATTTGAATTACTAATTTTTCTAAAATATCATTTGTAGCTTCTTCTCTGTTCGCTACTAAATCTTGAGCATTCCATTTACCAATAACGTCTTTGATAACACCTTCAACAACTGGCATTAAAATTGTATCTCTATACAACATACCGACTTCTCTGTACATTTTATGAGCATTTTCCGGTTGCAAATTATAGTTTACAACGTAAGAAATTTTTGCTTGTTGGATGTCTTTTGTATAAACAGATGTGACAATGTTATCTTTTTGTGTCTTAACGTTCATTGTTTTAATTTTAGAAATAAATGGTGTAATCAAATGAATACCTTCAGAATAACTTTCTGGAGAAACTCGTCCTAAAGTAACCTTAACACCTCTTTCACCAACTCCTACAATAGCAATTGGATTACAAATTACAATAAATACAACAATTAAAGCAAATACTAAAAGTGGTGTCGCAAACGCTTGTCTGTTAATCATATATTCTCTCCTATACTAAACCTAATATTGCCAATGTAATAAATATAACAACGACTAAAAGAATAAATCCAAAGAAACAATTTTTAATCACTTTTGCATGTTTTTCGTACAAGTTAACACCGCAAATAAAACTTACTAGCATGATAATCAAATTTGAAGCAATTACAATTGATAACAATAACATTAAAATTCTTATAGCCATAAATACCTCTCAATTACAAGGTAATTATATGCATTACGAAACTTTTAGGCATCCACTATTTAATTGAAAAGATTTAACTGAGGAACTTGAACTTCTGGAACATCAACCTTCTTGCGGGTTGATAAATTACTAGAAAAATCTCTCTGCATTTTTGTCATCAAGTCTTGAGAACGCTTGATAACTGCATTAGGCAAGCCAGCCATTTTGGCAACTTGAATACCATAACTTTTACTTGCTCCACCTTGAACAATTTTTCTCAAAAATTCAATCTCACCATTTTCTTCTGAAATGGTAATTCTGTAATTTTTAATTTGTGGGTATGTACTTGTCATAACATTCAACTCGTGGTAATGAGTTGCAAAAATACATCTTGCTTTGATTTTTGTAGCAATAAATTCTGCCACAGACCAAGCAATTGCAACACCATCATATGTGCTAGTACCACGACCAATTTCATCTAACAAGATAAAACTTTTATCAGTTGCAGAATTTAAAATACAAGCGGTTTCAATCATCTCAACCATAAATGTTGATTGACCTAATGTTAAATCATCTGATGCACCAACTCGAGTAAATATTTTATCAACCACACCAATTTTAGCATAATCCGCTGGAACCCAAGAACCAATCTGAGCCAAAATAATAATTAGAGCATTTTGACGCATATAAGTTGATTTACCAGCCATGTTTGGACCGGTTAAAATCATAAACTGAGTCGTATCAAAAGAATTACTTTTTAATTCCAAATCGTTTGCAACATATTCCCCTAATGGCAATATTTTCTCTAATACAGGATGTCTACCATTTTTAACAATCAAATCATCCGAATTATCAATCACAGGCTTTGTAAAATTATTTTCAAGAGCTACTTCTGCCAAAGAAGTTACAACGTCTGCATACGCAACTGCATCTGCAATTTCTCTAATCTTTGTGACAAATTCTTTTGAATATTCCCTAAAATCACAGTATAACTTATATTCCAATTCAGTCGATTTAAATTTTGCTGAAAGAACATCGTCTTCATGTTTTTTCAATTCGGTTGTAATATATCTTTCAGCATTAGAAAGAGTTTGTTTTCTGATATAACTATCAGGAACCTGGCTTATATAAGAGTTCGTAACTTCAATAAAATATCCAAATACTTTATTGTAGCCAACTTTTAAATTTTTAATTCCTGTTTTCTCTTTTTCTGTTTCTTCAAAATTTTGAAGCCACTGTTCTCCACCAGTTAATAGATCCCTAAAATAATCTAACTCCGCACTAACATCAGGCTTTATAATTCCACCTTCTTTAATCAACATTGGAGGATTATCGATAATCGTACGCTCAATTAAGTTTGCATACTCCACAATTTCATCTCTATAAATTTCAATTTCACCAAATGGATTATTTTCTAAAGCCTTCGTACAATCTAATAATTCAGGAAGCACAAATAAAGATGTTTTTAAACTAACAAAATCTCTTGGGCTTGCCGAACCGTTACTTATACGAGTCGAAAGTCTTTGTATATCATAAATTCTTTCTAATAGCGTTGATAAAGATCTTCTTTCTGAATCTGTATCAACTAATTCACTAACAGCATCTTGGCGTTTAAGAATGTCTTGAACTCTCTTCAATGGCTGACAAATCCAGCTTCTTAAAAGCCTTGCACCCATGTTGGTTTTAGTTTTATCAATAGCCCACAATAATGAACCATATTTATTTTTTTCACGCAAGGTTTCAGTTAATTCCAAATTTTTTCTGGTACTTGCATCAACAATCATATACTCAGAAAGTTCATAACTTTCAATTCTATCGAATTTTGGCATATTACCTTTTTGAGTTTCCCACACATATGCCAATAACGCACCAGAAGCTCTAAAACCTAACTTATATCTACAATACCCAAAAGCCTCTAAACTTGTTGCCTCAAAAACAGCTTTTAAATTATTTTCAGCAAATGCTGGCTCAAAAACTGAAGCTGGTATTTTAGAACAATTATACAATTTTACTATATTTTCAGGTAAATCAATTTTTTCATCAGGCACGATTTGAAACGGTTTTATTTCTTGACGAATAGATGGAGCCACAATCTCTACAGGATTAAGCCTCGCAAGTTCTGCCATAATTAATTCTAACGGAGCTTGAGTTGTTCTAAATTCACCTGTTGAAATATCCGTATAAGCAAAACCATAGACTTCGGTCTTTTCATCTTTATACAAAGCACAAATGTAATTGTTGGTGTTTTGTTTTAAAAAATTACTTTCAGTAATAGTACCAGCAGTTATAATCCTTGTAACTCCGCGTTTAACAAGAGTTTTTGTTAATTTCGGATCTTCTAATTGCTCACAAATTGCAACTTTAAAATTTTTCTGCACCAATTTTTCAATATAGGTGTCTGCTGCTTTAGCGGGAATACCAGCCAACGGAATTCTTCCAATCGGACCTGCATCACGACCTGTAAGAGTTAATTCCAACTCTCTTGCCATTAGATGTGCATCTTCAAAAAAAGTTTCATAAAAATCGCCTAAGCGATACAATAGAATTTTATCTAAATTTTCCTTTTTAATTTCTAAATACTGCCTCATTACAGGCGTCGTATTATCAAGTTCAACTTCCCAACTATTTATATTGTTGATTTCAGGTTTTGTCATGGCTATAATTATAACATAAGGGGAATTAATAATATGGGATGTTTAAGAAATATTATAAGAGCAATTATACTTACGCTTGCAGTCATTGGATTTTTATCATTGGGTGGCAAAGAATTGGTTATGGGATTATTAAAAAATTGGATCAACCCACCTCAATCATCTATGATAGAAAAAGCTCAAAAAGTTGGTGACTTTTCTGAGATTAATGAAGAATTCGAAATCGAAAAAGCTGCAGGAATAATGGGCTATAACGCAGTTATAGCAGAACACAAAATGTCTGGACAAAAAATGATTGTTCTTGATACCGGTGCTAAAAAAATTCTTACAGCAGAAGATTTAAAATCTGATAATATTGAAGAAAAAATTAAAAATACAATCAAAAATATTAAATACCAAGCAATTTCAATAGAAAATTTATCCATCACAAAACGCGGGAATATATCTTCATATGGAACATCTGCTCCTTATATAAAATTCGAAGCTAAAATAAAAAAATTTCCAATTGGTGATGTAACTGGTATTGTTTCGGTTGTCAAAACTCCAGATGGCGATGACAGAATACTTGTCTCCATCAATGAAGAAGGTAAATATTCACACCTTTTATCTGAAGAATTTTTTAAAAAAATAAAATAAATGTAACAATCTTGCAAAATAAAGGCATTCTGGTAAAATAAATATATGAAAAATATTAGAAATTACGATAAATTTACAAAAATGCTAGCAAAACAATTTTTTACGATGGATCAAATCAGAAGTATGATTGAAAACGATTTTGTTGAAGTCATAACAAAAGAAGAATTTGACAAACTCCATCCTGATAAAACAAAATATGCTGTTAAGCTTACTGACGGTGATGTTTATCACGTTTACGTAAAATAGCTTAATCTTACACCATTGTTTTGCTTGAAAAATATATTTGAGCGTGCATAATAGACATAGAGAGGGATAGATACTTTATGCTTAAGCTGAATTATAAATCTGCCGATGCTTCCGTTATCGGTGAAGGACACGGTTTGCATATTCAACAAGAATTTGACAACTATAAGTCACAAATTGCAAATATAATTTCTGATTTAAACAAAAGAAAAGATAAACCAGGTCAATGGCTTCAATGGATGAATTTGGGATATAGCGAAGAAACCGTATGGTATGTAAAAGAATATGCATCCTTAGTTGAAAATAGATTTGAAAATATATTAGTGTTGGGGATAGGTGGTTCTGCACTTGGCGGACTTGCTGTAACAGAAGCTCTTTTAAAACCATATTGGAATTTCTTAACTCCAGAACAAAGAAACAACTTCCCTAGAATTTTCTTCTTAGATAATATTGATCCTGATTCAATAGTTGGCTTATTAGAAGTATTAGATCTCAAAAAAACACTAGTAAATGTAATCACAAAATCTGGTGATACGGCTGAAACAATGTCTCAATTTATGATTATAAAAGACAGACTTCAACAAGAACTGGGTTCTGATTACAGAAAAAATATTGTTGCAACCACAGATAAATACACAGGGGTTTTAAAACAAATTGCAGATCAGGAAGGATATAAAACTTTCATAATACCTAATGATGTTGGCGGAAGATTTTCAGTTTTTTCTGCTGTAGGTCTTTTACCATTCGCTTTAGTTGGTATTGATATAGATGAAATCATCAATGGTATTAAAGATATGGATTTAGCTCTAAAAAATACTGATATTAATGAGAATATTGCAGCTCAAAATGCTTTAATCCACTATCTTTTAGACACCCAAAAGGGTAAAAATATATCTGTAATGATGCCTTATTCAAGTCGCTTAAGATTTATTTCAGATTGGTACATACAACTCTGGGCTGAATCACTAGGTAAAGAAAAAGACCTTAACGGTAATGTTGTAAATGCAGGACCTACTCCTATTAAAGCTATTGGCGCAACTGACCAACACTCTCAAGTGCAACTTTATAATGAAGGTCCGAATGATAAAATAATTAACTTTATTCGAGTTGAAGAGTTTGACAACAATTTAGAAATTCCTAGAATTTTCGAATACACAGGGATTGGATATTTGGGCGGAAAAACTATAAACAATTTATTGAATGCTGAAGCGGATTCTACGAAAGTAACACTTACAGATTTCAATAAGCCTAATGTAACAATTACAATCCCTAAAATTAATGGATACTACATTGCACAATTGTTGTATATGCTTGAAGTGCAAACCGCAATAACTGGGGCTTTATATAACATAAATCCTTTTGATCAACCCGGTGTTGAGCAAGCAAAAAATTACACTTATGCTTTAATGGGTAGAATTGGTTACGAAGATTCTGCCAACACTCTTAAAGAAAAAATGGAATTGGTTTAAAACTTTGACAAATTAAATCGTTTTGTTATATATTTAACATATGACAGGGGTAAGTGCAATTAGTGGAAAACAACGTATATCCGTTAATTTAAAAGCTTCAAGAATAATTGACGAAAAACGTCTGTATGCTACAGCTAGACGACTTAAGCATACGACTTGTTATCACAGATATGGCAGCACTATTGAATTTTACATCCCTGATATGTACGTGGATAGATTTGTAAACAGAGCTCAGAATAACGGTTTAGATATAATAATATAATGAAAAGATTTGCAATATTAATAATAGCAGTAATAGTTTTATTATTTTCTCAAAATTATACATTGAGTAATGAATATTCTGATGACATATTTAAATTAGGGATTTCAATCGAAGAACAAGTTCCAAAAGCTTTTTTCGGGACTTGGAGAGTTGCTTCAACGTTACAAAGCACTGATAGCCCCAAATCTTTCAAAAAAAATAATGTTGATATTTGGAACTTATCCAAAGAAGGTAACGTCGTAAATCTTAGCAATCCATTTTCAGGAGCTAATGCATCAATAACACTTACATATGCAAACCAAAATATAATCAAATTTACTAAAAAACACAATTACAACGGTAAAATTTTAACAGACACCGTTGAACTAAATTTAAATAATGATAAGTTTTCAGGAGTAAATACACTACTTTTGGAAACTCTTTCTGATGTAGATAATTCAGTTATAAACTCATCAACAGCAACTTACACATTAGAAGGCGAGAAAATAGCAGGAGAAGCAATTATAAAGGAGAATAAATGAAGACTTACGAATTTGATACAATAATTTTAGGTGGTGGTCCAGCAGGATTTTCAGCAGGTATATATGCAGCTAGAGGTGCTGTTTCAACAGCAATGATTGATATTAACATGATGGGTGGACAACCTTCAAACTATTTGGAACTTGAAAACTATCCTGGATTTTCAACAATTGGCGGATATGACTTGATGGAAAAATTTGAAGAACACGCCGATAAATTTGGTGTTGAAAAATTCCCAATGCAAGAAATTGAAAAAATCGATTTGTTATCAAATCCAAAAGTAATTTTAACCAAAGAAGCAGAATTTAAAGCAAAATCAGTAATTATCGCAACAGGAGCTCAACCAATGAAACTTGGTGTACCAGGGGAAAAAGAATTCGTAGGCCGTGGCGTAAGCTATTGCGCAGTT
The DNA here is from genome assembly GCA_045638025.1 of Candidatus Gastranaerophilaceae bacterium. GTDB lineage: Bacteria > Cyanobacteriota > Vampirovibrionia > Gastranaerophilales > Gastranaerophilaceae > SIG32. The sequence goes on along the minus strand of JAZUAO010000011.1, from coordinate 33,002 downwards.
TGCGACGGTGCTTTTTATAGAGAAAAAGTTGTTGCCGTTGTAGGTGGTGGAAATGCTGCAGTTGAAGAAGCAATGTATTTAACAAAATTCGCTGATAAAGTTTACGTAATCCACAGACGTGATGCCTTAAGAGCTGACAAAATCGTTCAAGAAAGAGCTTTTAAAAACGAAAAAGTTGAGTTTGTTTGGAATTCTGTTGTAAAAGAAATCAAAGGTGACGAACTTGTACACACCGTTGTTCTAGAAAATGTGAAAACTGGCGAACAATCTGAACTTGCCGTAAATGGCGTATTCCCTTATATCGGAATAGTGCCAAATATTGAACATATCAACGGTCAACTTGAACAGGACAAAGGTGGATTTATTAACACAGACGAAACTATGAAAACGTCTGTAGAAGGTGTATTTGCTGTTGGCGATGTTCGACACACTCCACTTAGACAAGTAATTACAGCAGCTTCTGACGGTGCTGTTGGCGCAGTTTATGCTGTAAAATATTTAGAAACACTAACAGAAGTTGCAGTATAAAATAAGAACACCATATAATTCAAGCAAAAAAAAGTTGCCTTATTGAGGCAACATTAAATAAACACGAGGATATTAAGAGAGAGAGTATAAAAAAATCTTTCGTTTGCTTTGTTCTTATAAGTTGAAGAACTTTTGCATCAGTTAATATCCAATTATTAAATTTGAAATTTCCCTTACATCTATATAAACAATTTTTCTCTGAAATAATTGTCTTTTTTGAGGCAAATGTAACAAAAACTTAACATTAACCTTCAAAACCCTCTATTATCAAGGTTTTACAAATTATAAAACTATTGCACTCTGTATAAAATAATGTTATAATTTTGCCGATAAGGGGAGAAGTCATGTTTAATATAGTTGAGTTTTTAAAACAAGCAGTATCAATTGGAGCGTCTGACGTCCATTTACAAGTTGGGGATCACCCAGCAGTGAGAAGAGATGGTAAAATTATAAAAATTGACATGCCAATACTTGGCGAACATGAAATTGCTGATATTTGTAGGGAATTAGCTCCACTACACTTAAAAAATGACATTTTATCAATGTTAGATGTTGACTTTTCTTACGAAATAAAAGGGGTTTCTCGTTTTAGGGTAAACGTCTCAAGACAACTAGCACAATATGCGGTCGTTATTAGAACAATACCTTACCCTATTAAGAAAATCCCAGAATTACATTTACCAGAAGCAATTAACCAATTTACTGAAATGGAAAATGGATTAGTATTGGTAACTGGTCCTACAGGTTCAGGAAAATCTACAACATTAGCTTCACTCCTTGACCATATTAACACTCATCAACAAAAACACATCATCACAATTGAAGATCCTGTTGAATTTATATTCCCAAATAAAAAATCTATAGTATCTCAAAGACAATTAGTTATTGACACACCAACATTTGCTGATGGTATAAAATACGCACTAAGACAAGACCCAGATATTCTATTCATTGGTGAAATTAGAGATCGTGAAACAATGGCTAGTGCTTTAAAAGCTGCAGAAACAGGTCACTTAGTTTTTGCAACTATTCACACAAACAACGCTATACAAACAGTAAACAGAATTATCAACATGTACACTCCTGCTGACAGACCTTTTGTTCGTTCTCAGTTATCAGAAGTTTTAAGAGGAACTATTTCTCAAAAACTTGTTCCTCTAGCTAAAGGTATTGGAAGACGTCCTGCTTGTGAAGTTCTTGTTATTACTTCAACAATTAAAGACTTTATTGAAAAGAACGAGCTAGAACAAATTTATGATTTAGTTAAAAAAGGTTCATTCAACAATATGTTAACACTAAACATGTCTTTATACGAAATGTTACAACAGGGCTTAATTACAGAAGATGCGGCTTTGCACGCGTCTAGTAACAGAGGAGAATTACAACAAATGATTCGTGGTGTATTCCATGGATCTCGTGGTTAATAAAAGTGAACAATTTTATAACAGATGCAATAAATTTAAAATCTTATAACCTTTCAGAATCAGACAAAATAATTGTTATGTATTCAAAAGACAAAGGGCTAATAAAAGGGGTTGCTAAAGGCGTCAAAAAACCTAAAAGCAAGCTTGGGGCTCGTATGGATTTATTGGTTGCAAACAAACTTATGCTTTATAAAGGCAAAAATCTAGATAGAATATGCCAAGCAGATGTTTTAAACACCTTTAATAAAACACGTAGAGATATGGATAAAATATTTTACTCTATGTATATTTCAGAAGTCGTAAGTAATTTTGGAGTAGAAGATGATCCTTGTTCAGAAGAAATTTATTCTCTTTTATACAAAGCATTGAATAAAATTTCAGAATCTGAAACTAAAGAAGAAATGCTTATAGCTGTTATCAAATTCCAACTAAAGATGATGCAAATTTCTGGTCTTGGAATAGAATTTGATACTTGCTTATGTTGTAGAGAGCCTATAGAGAATGAAAATATGTATTTTTCGGCAAATACTGGCGGTGTAATTTGCGAAAAATGCAATGAAACTCTGCACAATAAAACACTTATGCACCATAAAATAAGAGATTTTTTAAATTCTTTAGTTCAATTAGATTTTGATTACAAAAGTGAATATGAAGCAAAAGCAACTGAAAAAGTTTGTACTGTTTGCTTTGACTTACTTAAAGAATACATAAATCGACATTCTACTAAAAAATTTAATACAACTAATATTTTACAAGAAGTATAAATTATTAATTAAAAATTAAAAAAATCTGACTTTTTAAAAATCACCATTAAAATAAATATATAAAATGGAGTTTTTATTATGGTAGATATTAATCGTTTTACAAACTATTCAAAAGAATTATTATCATCAGCAAATGCTCTTGTAAATTCTAACAAAAATACAGAAATGCAACCTGAGCATATTCTGCTTGCTATGATTAAAGATAACGGGATAATCAAAGATTATTTAACCGAGTTAAAGCTACTAAACCAAACATTTATTGATAAAGTTGTTATTGCTGTAAAGAACTTCCCAACCATTTCTGGCATTCAAAATGGCCAACAATTATTTTTATCAAACACAACAAATCAACTATTTGACAAAGCTGAAGAAGTAGCAAATGAATTAAAAGATGACTACATCAGTGCAGAAGATCTTTTACTTGCTATGACTAAGCTAGATAATACAAATATTCAAAAAATATTATCAGAATTTAAAATAAATTCAAATACTGTTTTAAATGTAATGAAAAAAATAAGAGGTAACAAAAAAGTGGATAATAAAAATGCAGAAGAAAATATGAAAGCTTTGGAAAAATTTTCAACCGATTTAACACTACTTGCGCGAAAAGGGAAACTTGATCCTGTAATCGGTCGTGACGAGGAAGTTAGACGTATTATTCAAGTTTTAAACCGCAGAACAAAAAACAATCCTGTTCTAATAGGTGAACCTGGTGTAGGTAAAACTGCAATTGTCGAAGGTCTTGCTCAGCGTATAGTAAGAGGCGATGTACCAGAAAGCTTAAAAGAGGTAAAATTAATTTCTCTTGATATGGGTGCATTAGTCGCAGGCGCTAAATTCAGAGGTGAATTTGAAGAACGTTTAAAAGCCGTTTTAAAAGAAGTTGAAGATTCAAATGGTGAAATTGTAATGTTTATCGACGAGCTTCACACCGTTGTAGGCGCTGGTGCAACTGAAGGCTCAATGGACGCAGGAAATCTTTTAAAACCTATGCTTGCTCGCGGAGTTTTAAGAACAATTGGTGCAACAACAATTAATGAATACAGAAAATATATTGAAAAAGACCCAGCTCTTGAGAGACGTTTTCAACCTGTTATGGTTAATGAACCAAGCGTTGAAGACACCATTAGTATTCTACGAGGTTTAAAAGAAAAATATGAAGTACACCACGGTGTTAGAATTTTAGATAGCGCATTAATCCAAGCAGCAAAATTATCTGATAGATACATTACAGATAGATTTCTACCAGACAAAGCAATTGACCTGATTGACGAGGCTGCATCATCATTGAGAATTGAAATAGATTCTATGCCTGAAGAAATTGATTCAATGCTACGCCAAAAAATCCAACTAGAAATTGAACGTGAAGCATTAAAAAAAGAAGAAAGCCCCGAATCACAAGCTAAGGTTCAAGATTTATCAAAACAAATCTCTGAACTTGAAGAAAAAGTCAATAAAATGAAGGTTCAATGGGAACAAGAAAAATCTTCTATTATAGGCGAAGCTACAATCAAAGAAGAAATCGATAAAGTTAAAAAACAAATAGAAGAAGCAGAACGCAATACTGATTTACAACTTGCAGCCGAACTTAAATATGGCAAATTATTAGAATTAGAAAAACAACTAAAAGCTTGCGAAAACAGGGATAAAATTGACAATCAATTACTTAAAGAAGAAATTGATGATGGAGACATTGCGGCAGTTGTAAGCAAATGGACAGGAATTCCTGTTACAAAATTAGTAGAAAGCGAAATGCAAAAACTTGTTAATATGGAAGATGTTTTACACAAACGCCTTATCGGTCAAGATGAAGCTGTAGAGACCGTTTCTGATGCTATTCGTCGTGCTCGTTCTGGATTAAAAGATCCAAAACGCCCAATAGGTACATTTTTATTCCTTGGACCTACAGGTGTTGGTAAAACAGAGTTAGCAAAAGCACTTGCAGAATTTATGTTCAATGATGAAGATGCACTTATTCGTATTGATATGTCAGAATATATGGAAAAACACAACGTTGCGAGACTTGTAGGTGCACCTCCTGGATATGTTGGATACGAAGAAGGAGGTCAATTAAGAGAAGCAGTAAGACGGAAAGCTTATTCAGTAGTTTTGTTTGATGAAATCGAAAAAGCTCACCCTGATGTATTCAATATTATGCTACAAATCTTTGATGACGGCAGATTGACAGATTCAAAAGGCAGAGTTGTCGATTTTAAAAATACATTAATAATTATGACAAGCAACTTGGGTAGCGAAATTATTCTTGAAAGAACATTAAATTCAATGGTTAGTCAAACAGATTTTGAAAGCACTAAAGAAGAAGTTTTAACACTTTTAAGAGGTAAATTCAAACCTGAATTCTTAAACCGAATTGACGAAATCATTTTCTTCAAAGCTCTAACCCTAAATCAATTAGGTTCAATTGTAGATATTCAAATGGATTATTTAAGAAAGCTTTTGGCTGATCAAGAAATCGAATTTGAAATTTCTGAAGAAGCAAAAGAATTCTTAGCGACTCGTGGTTTTAACCCAGTTTATGGGGCAAGACCACTAAAACGCGTTATTCGCCAACTTGTTGAAAATCCACTATCTAAACAAATTCTTCAACAACAATTCATCCGAGGTGATAAGTTAATAGTGGATGTAAATAATGATGAAATCCAATTTATAAAAGAGGACTAATGTAGTAAAAATAAATTATTACATCAATTACCGTTGGTATTTTAATAACAATGAAATTTCTAATTGGTATATAGAAAGAATATAAAAAACAGGAGGGCATTCACCCTCCTGTGTTGTTATACATATTTTATTTTGTTAAATGCCCAAATGATTAAGTTAATCACCTAAACAAATCGCATGTTGAAATCCGAATTCACGACTATTGGTGTACCAGAAAGATTGGGCTGGACTAAAAGTTCTAAGATATGCAAAGTTATGGCTTTCTTCACTTGACCAAACATAAAAACTGTCATTAGAGTCAAATGTAAAACCTAAAGAAATAGCTTTGGTTTCATCCAGAGATATTTTTGTTTTGTCTGTCATGGCGCCGATATCTGTTGTTCCATATATATAGTTAGCTATTTCTGAAACTTGTGCCATTGTTGGCATTTTATTTATACCACCACATTTTTTTACTGCCCCAGCCCAATAGTCATTGTCATAAGGACATTCTTTTATTCCATGTGTGGATTTTATAGATTCACATTCAGCTTTTTTTATTGCTGTTGGGAGAAAAGGTGCTCCAAAACATATGCCAGCAAGCTCAAATGCACAAGTTTTACCTCCTAATTTAGTAACATTAGCATTAGCTCGCAAGTCTTTTCCACTTGTATTCGGATTTTTATTGGCTGATGTGTCATATAGAATTGCCAAACAATCACCACCGGTAACTTGGTTAGAATAAGGATCTTGTGTACACGAATTTTCACCGGTAGTTGGATTATATGCGATTAGGGCACTTGTACCATTTGCAAACTGTACACCTACAATATTAGTATTCCAATCGTTCTGTCCAAAACTTTTAGCAGTTTTAATAATACTCATATCAACTTCTTCAGGAGTAGCTTCACCTCCACCCCAGTATACTACTTCACTAAAACAATCTAACAATTCATCATTTTGACAAATTTTATTAGTTTTAAAATGTTTAGATAATTCTTCAACAAAACTTTCAGTAGTAGTATGACCTGCTAAAGTTTGTTGTGTGTTCATTGTTTTAAGTGCTTCTTCAAGCTTTCTATTAAAAACTTCTGCACTAGTTCTCCAAACACGTTCGTTATAGTCTTGAACAAGTGTTGGAATTGTCATTGCAGCCACGACACCAATGATGCCTAGTGTTATTAAAAGTTCAGCTAAAGTGAAACCGAATCTTTTTGTCATATAATATCCTTCTTATTTTATTTTTAATTATTTTATAATCTGTGTGAAAAGTTACATCCTCACGATCTACAAAGCTAATTCCCAACGCATAAGATATTAAAGAATCCTGTATCATTGTCTTTTGAGTTATCAAGCTCATCACCAGTATCAAAATACATATTAACAGCATACATAGGGTCATCTGATTGTGTAGAACTTCTAAACCAACCACTGTCAGGAATGCCATCTTGACCTTTTCTAGTATAAAGATCTCTGAGTTCTTCAATTGTAGGTAAATGCATTCCTTGTTGAGCACAGGCGTATTTTGCACCTACCCAATAGTTATCACGAATCAATCCTGCAACTTCTTTATCTTCTGCACTACAATATTCATAAGCTTCACTTGTTGAATCATTACAATCAACTGGCATAACTGAGGCTCCTAAATTTTTGATATTGGCACCTGTTTGAATAGCAATATTTATTCCTCTAATGTCTTTTCCTGTTTCCATCTCGTTTGGAGATTTATTACCAGAAACGTCATATAGGATAGAAATTGCATCAGTACCTAAACCAACGTTATTCCCAGAACCTGTTACCCTTACAACTTGATTGGAATAAGGATCTTGAGTCGCATTTGGATTATACGCAATTAGAGCAGTAACACCATCAGCAAATTGTACACCAATCGTTTCTGTCCCATAATCTTCTGCAAAATTAAGATTTTTAGCTGTCTTTAGATTTGAAGTATTAATAGGATCATTGGTCGTAAAAATTTCATTCACAAAACAATTTGTTAATTCATTGCTATCGCAAGTTTTGATAATTTTAATGTGTTTACTAAGTTCATCAACAAAGTCTTTGGTAGTTGAGAATCCTGCTAAAGAAGATTGAGAATTCATAACTTTCAAAGCTTCACCAAGTTTTCTATTAAAAACGGTTGATCCAGTGTCCCAAGCTCTTTGGTTATAATTTGTTATCAATGTTGGTATAGTCATAGCCGCGACAACACCAATAATACCAAGCGTAATCAAAACCTCTGCTAAAGTGAATGCTTTTTTCATTTATGTATCCTCCTTAAAATTTTTATAAACTTATATTGTTAATTTTCCAAACAAATAGCCAAACGAGCTGTATTGCGAGCATATGTGGCTAATAATGAGGTACTAGTAGAAAAACCTCTGCCATCTACATAGCTACCGTTAATTTCACTTGTAGACCAGAAATAAAGACCTGAAGATGACAAGCCTATTTCAGCAGCTTTAGTGGTATCAAATTTTAAACCAGTTACACCTTCTCTTGCGCCTATATCATCTTTGTTATATACATATTCAGCGATTTTAGCGATTTCAGTTAGGCTTGCCATATTGCTTACACCACCACAGGCTTTTACAGCTCCTGCCCAATAGTCGTTATCTGTACTGCAGGATTTTATTCCCAAATCTCCTTTGAGTGATTCGCACTCAGCTTTTGTTATTGGTGATGAATAAAAAGGTACTGTTGCAAAACATGTTTTATCAAGTTTGAATGCACAATTTTTGCCTAAGCTTATAACGTTGCCATTTGCTCTTAAATCTTTTCCTTTGGTGTTAGGATTTTTCATTCCTGAAGTGTCATATAAAATAGCAAGACAGTCATTAACTACAACTTCGTTAGAATAAGGGTCTTGAGTACATTCAGGATTGTATGCAACCATTGCGTTGACCCCATCTGCAAATTGGATACTAATAACATTAGAAGACCACTCTTTTTGTCCTAAATGTTTTGAGGTTTTAACTTCAGTCATATCAACTTCTTCTGGAGTATCATCACCACCACCCCAATAAACTGTTTCAGAAAAACAATCTAATAATTTGTTATTTGAACAGATCTTATTAGTTTTAAAATGTTTACTTAATTCTTCAACAAAACTTTCTGTTGTAGTATGTCCAGCTAGGGTTTGTTGAGCATTCATAGTTTTCAAAGCTTCTTCAAGCTTTCTATTAAAAACTGTTGCACCTGTATCCCAAGCTCTTTTGTTATAATTTGCTACAAGAGTTGGAATAGTCATAGCAGCGACAACACCAATAATACCAAGCGTAATCAAAACCTCTGCTAAAGTGAATGCTTTTTTCATTTATGTATCCTCCTTATTTAATTAAAGCAAGTATTAATAATCCATTTTACCTTTCTCAATTATCCTGCCAGAGCAATTAGAACCTGAACTAGCAAAAAGAGTTAATGTCAGGTTAGCCTCTTGTATTTGATCTTTATAGGATTCTTCCATTTCTTTTTTTTCATCCTCAGATAAATTCCCCCACTCTGAATCAAATTCGTCTTCTGGCATTCCTTCAACCCCTGTAATATAATCTTTTAATGTTAAATTAATTGTATTTGGGTTACAGTTTTGACTCCAATGAGGGCTAAAGAACATGCCATCATTTAATTCTGCAGACATGCTTTCACCGTGTGCACTATACTTAGGAATACCTTTTTGTCCATATCCATATAATGTTCCATCATTTGCAGCTCTAAATCCAAACCAATCCCTTCCGTTTGTGTTTGGAGGATTAGTGCCGTTAAGGTCAACTTTAAAATCTATTGCATATTCGTCATTACCATATGCTTCAAGCCCATCGGTAAGAAACAGTGACATACTTATGATTGCTCCATCCGGTAATTGATAACAATTTGCTTGAGTACAATCAGGCATAAATCCTAAATCTCCAAAATCGATATTTGTTAAACCCGAATATGTAGGAGTTGAGCCAGTATAACGTGTAGCTCTTAAATATTTGGATAAATCAAGATCGGTATTCCTATGAATGCCTTGGTCTATTTTTATTAATTTACTAACTTCTATAAGTTTTGAATGCATCATTTTAAATTTACTTTCGTAAATTCTTTTTTGATAATTTTGAACAAGTGTTGGAATTGTCATTGCAGCAACGACACCAATAATACCTAAAGTTATTAATACTTCTGCAAGTGTAAAAGCTTTTCCCTTTTTCATGTAGCCCCCATTTATAAACTATAGTTTAATGTTTTATATTATAAATTATGGACTAGATAAAGTCAAGATTATAAATTTAAACTATGGACGATAAAAAATTATTAGAAATATTTGGATTTAATTTAAAAATTCTTCGCCTAAAAAATAAGCTTTCCCAAGAAACACTAGCTGAAGCTTTAAACGTAAGTTCTGTATACATTTCAAATGTTGAAAGTGGTAAACACAACATCTCACTTGTTAATGCATTAAAATTTGCAAATCATTTTAAACTGCCAATCGAAAATTTTCTCAAAGAAAACTAATGTAAAACTTTTATAAGGATATTTAAATTTGCTTGTTTTAATGCTAATATAGATTTGAAACAAGGAGATATTTATGTGCGGAATAGTTGGATATGTGGGCTTTAGATCGGTTGCTGATATTTTGGTTGATGGACTAGAGCAACTAGAATACAGAGGATATGATTCAGCTGGTATTGCAGTTAAATGTGATACTGATATTAAAGTTTACAAATCTATTGGCAAATTAAAAAACTTACGTGAAGAATTAAAAAATCACGTTGGGGAATTTGAAAAATCTACTATGGGTATTGGTCATATCAGATGGGCAACGCACGGAGCACCAAACGTTATAAACGCACACCCTCACACTTGTAATTGTGGAAGCCTTGTTGTAGTACACAACGGAATCATTGAAAACTATAAAGAACTAAAGACTGAACTAGAAAAACAAGGATGCAGGTTTAAATCACAAACTGATACCGAAGCTGTTGCTCACCTTATCGCACAAAAATACTCAAAAACAAAAAATCTAACCGAAGCGGTTAGACTTGCGACTAAAGAAATTCAAGGTGCATATGCATTGTGCGTTATGCACAACGATTATAAAGATACTGTTGTAGTTACAAAACGCAACGCACCTTTATTAGTAGGCATTGGGGAAGGCGAATTTTTAATCGCATCCGATGTCCCAGCAATTATTAAATACACTAAAAAAGCAATGTATTTAAATGACAATCAAATTGCTACAATTACCCCTAATTCAATCAAACTAATTGACAAAGATGGTTTTGAACAAGTTCAAAAAATTGAAGTTTTACCTTGGGAACCTGTTGCTTTAAGCAAAATGGGTTATAAACACTTCATGCTTAAAGAAATTCACGAACAACCTGACGTTGTAAGAAATAATTTGAGCGGAAAACTTCAATCTCCAAATGAACCTATAATCTTGAATGAAGTTAAATTAAACAAAGAAACTCTAAAAAAACTAAATAGAATTCAAATTATAGCTTGCGGAACTTCACTTCATGCGGCAATGATTGGTAAATACCTAATTGAAACATTCTGCGGAATTGCAGTAGATGTGGAAGCTTCAAGCGAATATATTTATAGACGCACAGTAACAGATGAAAACACTCTTGTAATCGGAGTTTCACAATCTGGAGAAACAGCTGACACTTTAACGGCAATCAAACAAGCTAAAGCAAGAGGCTCACATATTTTAATTATTACAAATAGACCGGATTCCTCTATGGCGCGTGAAGCTGATAGTTTAGTGCCTGTTAATGCTGGTATTGAAGTTTCTGTTGCGGCAACAAAATCGTACATAGCACAACTTATGGCTTTTTACTTACTTGCTCTTTATATGGCAGAAGTGAAAGAAGTTGCTGATTATTCTTTAATTCAATCAGTTAAAAATGAATTAATCTTATTACCACAAAAAATTGAACAAGTTTTAGCAAATACAGAAGATATTCAAAAATGTGCAAGAAAATATTCAAACACAAAAGATTTTATCTATGTGGCTCGTGGAATTAACTTTCCAACAGCATTAGAAGGTGCATTAAAATTAAAAGAGATTAGTTACATCAACGCAACAGGTTACGCTGCAGGGGAACTTAAACACGGTCCAATTGCAATGTTGGATGACACAATGCCTGTACTTTCAATTTTAATGAAAGGCTCAATTTACGAAAAATTACTTTCTAATAGTGAAGAAGCGAAAGCTCGTAATGCAAGAATGATAGCGTTGACAAATTCAACTGATGCTAAATTAGATGACTTGTTTGAAACAATCATCAGAGTTCCTGATGTGATTGAATACTTATCACCAATTCTTGCAGTAATTCCTTTACAGCTAATTGCTTATTACATAGCAGAATTTTTAGGAAAAGATGTTGACCAGCCTAGAAACCTTGCAAAATCAGTTACCGTAGAATAATGATAACTTCAAAAATTATAAAAATTAAATACACTAACGATAACCTTGTAATTGAACAAGAACTAAAAAAACTTGGGATTGAATCTTTGCGCTGGGCTATTGTTGAGGTGAACGAAAACGAATTAACACTTAGCGTATCGTTTGAATGTTAACATTTCGTTACACAATAGCAATATTAAACAACAAAATGACTTTATATATATAGGTTAGGTATAGGGTTAGTTTTCATGAACGTTAAGGTAGCACAATACATATTACCAAAATTGCTAAAAGGCGGAAAAGGTAGTTCCCGCTTAGCACAACAAGCTGCTTATACAATTTTTAGCAATCCACAAAGTGCAAAAACTAGCACTAGTATTTTCTCAAGAACAGCAAACAGAGCTTGCCAAGCAACAAAAGAAACAGTAAGAAGAGCAATAAATAGAGTTGCAACATCAGATACATATACTGCAGTCAAAGAATACGCAACAAAAATTGGTAACAAAACCTATGACGGATGTGTAGTAGCTGAAAAATATGGCAAAAAAGGTGTTGACACCGTAAAAAGAACTAAAACATTTGGATTCGTAAAAAATGGTTTAATACAAGGCAAAAATTGGTTTGTTAAAACTAGCTTTTATAAAAAAATATTAACACCATTGGGTAAAGGAACGAAAAAAGTTGTAAGAAATTATGGCATAGCATTGCCATGTAGAAAATCTAAAGTTATATATGATACATATAAAGAAATCCGCACATTGGGGAAAACATATAGTATTGCAAAAAATAGTGTTAAATATAACGGCCCATTTAAAGCTTTAGTAAAAAACGGAACTGGAGTACTGGAAATGGCTAAAGAAGCTGGTCCAATTCCATTTGCAACAGGTGCCGCTGGTGCAGTTATGGTACCTTGTCCAGGAACCGCTGAAATTGGCTTATTTTTAGGATTATTAGCTAAACACAGTGCGACTAAAATATCAAATAAACTTATAACATTTGCAGATGATTGTTTTTTAGCATTTGTTAAGTAAAAATATCAAATTATTTGATTTTAAATTTTCATCGGGGTATGATGTTATCTAATGGCCGGGTCGGAATTAAAAACCTTACCGGCAAGTACAAATAAATTAAGGAGAAAAAGATGACACCAAGAAATTTTTTATTCACTTCTGAATCAGTTACAGAAGGACACCCCGACAAAGTTTGCGATCAAATTTCTGACGCAATTTTGGATGAATTTTTAACAAAATACCCACAATCACGTGTTGCTGCTGAAACAACAGTTACAACAGGTATGGCACTTGTTTGTGGTGAAATTACCGCTGACTGCTACGTTGATATTCCATCAGTAGTTAGAAGCACAATCAAAAACATCGGTTATATCGGCAGAGAAGGCGGTGGATTTGATTACAAAACTTGCGCAGTATTAACAAGTATTGACGAACAATCTTGTGATATCGCTGGTGGCGTAAACAAAGCTCTTGAAACTCGTGCTGAAAACGCTGACACATCAGTTTCTGAAACTGAAAATATCGGTGCTGGTGACCAAGGTATTATGTTTGGTTACGCTTGTAACGAAACACCTGAGTTGATGCCATTACCAATCAGCTTAGCTCACAAATTATCATACAAGTTAGCTCAAGTTAGAAAACAAGGTCAATTAAATTACTTAAGACCAGATGGCAAATCACAAGTTACAGTTGAATATGTTGATGGCAAACCTTCAAGAATTCACACTGTATTGATTTCAACTCAACACGATCCTGAAATCAACGGTATTACTGATAACTCAAAAGTTCAAGAAATCATTAAAAATGATATTAAAAAATACGTTATCGACGCTGTTTTTGCTAACGAATCAATTCAACTTGATGCTGATACAATCATCTTAGTAAACCCATCAGGTCGTTTCGTAGTTGGTGGACCTCAAGGTGATGCTGGTTTAACAGGTCGTAAAATCATCGTTGATACATACGGCGGTTACTCAAGACACGGCGGTGGTGCATTCTCAGGAAAAGATCCTACAAAAGTTGATAGATCTGCCGCTTACGCAGCTAGATGGGTTGCTAAAAACGTTGTAGCAGCTGGCTTAGCTGACAAATGCGAAATCGAATTAGCTTACGCTATCGGTGTTGCAGAACCTATTTCAATCATGGTTGATACATTTGGTACTGGTAAAATTTCAGACGATGAAATTTCTAAACTTGTATTTAAAAACTTTGATTTAAGACCTGCGGCTATTATTAATCAATTCGACCTTCGTGGTTTACCAGCTAAAAACGGTGGTAAATTCTACCAATTATTAGCAGCATACGGCCATATGGGTAGAACTGATATCAACGTTCCTTGGGAATCTGTTGAAAAAGCTGAGTCTTTAAAATCTCAAGCTTTAGCACTTAGCTGCTAATTCAAACAAAAAGAGGTGGTTTAAAAACCACCTCTTTTTTTATGTCTAAAATTATTAATCATCTTGTTCTAATTTTTCAATACGTTTGTTAATTACTTTTATTTGTTCATTAAGTCTTTTGTTTTCAACTTCTAAAGCTTTCACTCTGTCTTCTAGACCTGTAATTCTTAAAACAAGAGCCTGAACTTCTGATATTAGACCTTGTATCATAGTATCAAGTTGTTTTACAGCATTAACCAAAGCATATTTTATGTATTCAGGACTTACTGTATAGTAGCCGTCGCCACCTTTTTCAACTGCTTCCGGGATTACTTTTTGCAATTCTTGAGCGATAACACCAAGTCTTACTTTTTTATTTTCATCAGATTTATACACAAAATACTTAGGTACAATTCCTCGAATTTGTTCAAGTCCTCTTTTATATTCACCTTTGACATTTTTCAAACGAATATCAGAGTACGCCTGAATTGCTTGTTGATATGAAACTATTTTTGTTAAACTTGAAGATCCTAGATAAATAACTTCATCAGATGTGCTGTCGTCAGAAGATGGACCTGAATTATATCCAATACAAGTCTTGTAAGAACCTGTCACATTTCCACAAGCTTTATAACCAAGTGCTGAATTGTAACTACCAGTAGAATTTTTGAGCAATGCCTCCGCCCCAAAAGCAGTATTATAACTACCAGTTGTAGTTGCACCTAAGGCTTTATAGCCTAACGCCGTATTATATTTCCCCGTTGTATTTTCTAATAAAGCAAGAGCGCCTGAACCCGTATTATAACCACCAGATGTAGTTTTGCTCAAAACACTACGCCCAACAGCCGTATTATGAGAACTTGTGCTAATTTTCAAAGTTTCAAAACCTATTGCTGTATTATCTATACCGGTTTTATTACTTCCTAATGCGGAAGAGCCAATCGCCGTATTGCTTTCACCTGATGTGTTATTAGCCAATGCATTGAAACCTAATGCAACGTTCATCGTCCCAGAAGTATTACTAGCAAGAGCCTGATAGCCAATTGCAGTTAAACCACTCTCTGTATTTTTATACAAACTTTTGTAGCCAACAGCAACGTTGGAACCCCCAGCAATATTAGAATATAAAGCGTCCGTACCAATCGCCGTATTTTGCGCGCCTGAAATATTACTATATGCTGACTTTGAGCCTATTGCAACATTACCGTTTGCGTCTTTATTACTATAAAGAGATTGATAACCAACAGCTACGTTATCAGAACCAGAGGTATTTGAATGCAATGAGTGACTTCCAAATGCAACATTCTGATTACCATCTGTTGTATTAATTAAAGATTTATAACCAAAAGCCGTATTATTAGCACCAGTAGTTTTCGTTTCAAAATTTGATCTGAACAAATAGCTTGTTCCATCACTTGTAGTACCGAAACCAGCTACTAAAGTTCCATCATTCAAAAACGCAATCAATGGAGTATTTGTATCTTTGGCATTAATAGTTAATTTTGCAGATAATGATGTGGTCCCTATACCAGCCTTTTGACCATCACCTAATCCATAATATATATCACTATTATTACTAGCCCAACGCCAAGGATTTTCCATCTCGACTTTTTTACGTTTAGTCATCAATGGCGCAAACACTGCTAATAATATTGTTAAAATCAACATTACTACCATCATTTCAGCTAAAGTAAAGGCTTGTTTTTTATCTTTATACATAATATCCCCCATATAATAATTTATTATACCCAATTAAAAACACATGGGCAACATTATAAACAAAATTTACTTTACTAATTTTAACGCACAAATTATAATCAAATTATGATAACAACAAAGGAAATTAAATGGGCAATGTTCACTGTTACCGCTATCGGTAGCCTAATTGCCATGCTCGATTCCACTACTGTAAATTTAGCTCTTTATCCAATGTCACAAGACCTAGGTGTAAGCTTATCTCAAATACAATGGGTTATGGTTGGATACATGCTTGTATTAACTGTATTTTTACCATTTTTTGGGAAGCTCGGAGATATATTTCCTAAAAACAAAATCTATTCTACAGGATTTTTAATATTTGCGTTAGGCGCATTATTCAGCACGCTTGCACCAAACTTCATAATTTTAGTTTCTGCGAGATGTTTTGAAGCTATTGGGGCCTCAATAATGCTTTCAAACGCTCAAGCTATAATTGCAACAATATTTAAAAACGCAAGACGAGGTAAAGCATTAGGCTTAAACGGATGCATGGTTGCTATCGGAGGCATGACAGGCCCTGCCTTAGGTGGTTTGTTAATTAACAAATTTAGTTGGCATTCGGTATTTGCCCCTTGCATTATAGTCGCATTAATCGGAGCATACTATGCATGGAAAATTTTACCTTCACATTCAAACCAACATAAAGCATTCAAATTTGACTATAAAGGATTTATTTATTTCACAATAAGCTTATTAGCCTTATTACTGGCAATATCTGAAGGTTATCAATGGGGTTGGATATCTATTAAAATAATTTCTTTAGGCGTTATAACTTTAGTTTTTGGCAGTTTATTTTATATGAGAGATCAAAAAATTAACTACCCTTTGATTAATTTTTCAATGTTTAAAATACGACAATTTACTTTTGGAAATTTGGCAGTTTTAACTTCTTATATGGCAATGTTTACAAGTACAATTTTATTACCATTTTATTTAATGGAAGTTATGCAATTTGATGCTTTAAAAGCTGGCTTATTGATTTTACCTTATTCAGCAACATTAACAATTACTGCACCTATAAGCGGTTATTTAGCTGGCAAATATGGTGGCAGATACTTAACTCTAGCTGGCCCAAGCGTTTATATAATAGCTCTTATCCTATTTTCCATGTTTAATATAAATACTCAAATATGGCAAATTATCTTAGCATCAGGAATTATGGGAATAGGAAATGGATTATTCCAATCACCTTCAAATACCGAAATTCTAACAAGCGTTCAAAAAAAAGATTTGGGCATCGCTGGTGGAATTTTAGCGCTTTCAAGAAATTTAGGAAACATTCTTGGAGTTGCAGTTACAATCACGTTATTTGAAGAATTTAAAGATTTTTATATGAATATAGGTCAAAGTTATAATACTGCATTTTTAAATTCATACCACTCAACTATGGCTTTTGGTATATTTTTCGGACTTATTTGTTTAACTTTTGCCTACATTGCATATAAACCAATTAAAAAATAATTGCAAATAAATTATCAGCATTATAAAATACAAGTGTACACTTTACACCCAAGAGGAATTTTATGACAACTCACGAAAATATTAGAAATATAGCAATCATTGCTCACGTTGACCACGGCAAAACAACTCTTGTAGATTGCCTTTTGAAACAAGCTGGTGCTTTTAGAGCAAATCAACATGTAGAAGAGCGTGTTTTAGATAGCAATGACTTAGAAAGAGAAAGAGGAATTACAATTCTTTCTAAAAACATTTCAATTGATTACAACGGTACAAAAATTAATGTTGTAGATACACCTGGTCACGCAGATTTTGGTGGTGAAGTTGAACGTGTTTTAGGTATGGTAGATGGCGCTTTATTGATTGTTGATGCAGCTGAAGGGCCAATGCCACAAACAAGATTTGTTTTATCAAAAGCACTTGAACTTGGTTTAAAAATCATTGTTGTTATCAACAAAATTGATAAGCCTGCTGGCGAACCTTTAACAGCTTTAGATAAAGTTTTTGATTTATTTACTGAATTAACTGATAGAGAAGATTTAATCGACTTTCCTTTCATTTTTGCAAGTAGTTTAAACGGCTTTGCTATAAAAGATTTGGATGATGAAAAAAAAGATATGATTCCTCTATTAGACTGCATAATGGAAAATATTAAAGCTCCTGAATGTGACGAAACAAAACCTTTCCAATTCAGAGCCACATCACTGGATTACAATGAATACGTTGGACGAATTGTAATTGGTAAAATTGCAAACGGTAAAGTAAAATCACAAGAACAAGTTTGTGTAATTCACGCAGATGGTTCTCAAGAGCGTGGTAAAATTACAAAACTTTTTGGATTTAAAGATTTAGGCAGAGTAGAAATTGAAGAAGCATCAGCTGGAGATATAGTTGGTATTGCTGGTTTTTCTGAAATCCAAATTGGTGAAAGTATTTGCGATCTAAACAATCCAAATCCATTACCACTAATCCAAGTTGACGAACCTACATTACAAATGAATTTTTCTGTTAATGACAGTCCTTTTGCAGGTACAGAAGGTAAATTTGTTACATCTAGACAAATCAGAAAACGTTTGTACAATGAACTTGAAAAAAACGTAAGTTTGAAAGTTGAAGACACCGATTCTACTGATGTGTTCAGAGTTTCTGGACGTGGAGAATTACACTTAGGGATTTTAATTGAAACAATGCGACGTGAAGGTTACGAATTCGCTGTTTCAAAACCAGAAGTTATTTATAAAGAAATTGACGGTGTTCACACTGAACCATACGAAAACCTAATAGTTGACGTTCCTGAAGAATATGCTGGCGGAAGTATTGAAAGACTTGCTGGTCGCAAAGGCGAAATGAAAGATATGCAAAACGCTAAAGGGCGTACCACAATGACATTCCACATCCCTGCTCGTGGATTAATTGGTTTCAGAAGTGAATTTATTAGAATGACACGTGGTGAAGGAATTATGTACCATACATTCTTAGAGTACAGACCGTACGCTGGCGATATCCCTCGCCAAAGAAACGGCTCAATTATTGCACACGAACAAGGTGAAGCTATTCCATACGCTTTAGCTCAATATGAAGATCGTGGCGTATTCTTTATCACTCCAAAAACTAAAGTTTATAGAGGTATGATTATAGGCGAATGCAACAAACCTCAAGATATTGTGGTTAATATATGCAAAACAAAAAAATTAACAAATATGAGAAGTGCAACAGCTGACGTTATGGTAACACTTCAAGCACATAGACAAATGGCTTTAGAAGAATGCCTCGAATATATCGCTGATGACGAATTGGTGGAAATTACTCCAGAAAATGTTCGTATAAGAAAAGCTGATTTAAATAAAAAAATCTATAATTAAAAAGAGGCTCGTTGAGCCTCTTTTTTTTATAACTATTTTCGATTAAGTTTTTTCTTCAATGATTTTTTTGCAAAATTTATCGCATCAAGTTCTGAATAGAAAATATGATGCTCACCAATTTCTTTTATTAAATTATGCTTGTCTAATTGTTCATGCAATTTCTCATTTTGAATTACTAACAAAATACGGATATGCTGATCTTTTAACCTTAAAATTATATCTTCAAATGCAAATATTGCAGAAATATCTAATAAATCATCCGCATCATAGTTCAAAATTAAATATTTCGTGCCCAACATTTCATCAAATTGAGCAATAATTTGAGTTGCAGACCCAAAGAAAAATTGACCATTTATGTGAACAACACGAATTTTATGCTTATAATCTTTTTCTAATTTTTTCTCTAATTTAATAATATCTTTGTCATATACAGTTTTTTGAACTAATTTAGCATTATCTGCCAATTTTTTAGCATATAACAACGCTGCCAATGTAATACCAGTACCAACAGCAACTATTAGATTGTAAAATACAGTTAAGAAAAATACCACCCACAACACATACAAATCTTCTTTGGATGCAAATTTTATAACCTTCAACAATTTTACATCAATTATGTCATAACCAATTTTAATCAAAATCCCAGCTAAAACAGCCAAAGGAACTTCTGCTACAAAATTAGAAAACTGGAATATAAACAACAAAAGAACAACTGGACAAACTAAAGAAGCTAATCGTGTTTTAGCACCGGTTTTTATAGCAGCAACTGTACGCATCGTAGCAGCAGACCCAGGTAACATACCAGTTAGTGAGCAAAAAATATTACCAATACCTTGAGCCGCTATAATGTGCTTTGCGCTACTTTTCGTTTTAGTCAAAGAGTCACACACTAGCCCTGTTAACAAACTTTCAGAAGAAAGAATTACCGCAAGCGTGATTGCATAATCAAAATAAGTAATAATATTATGCAATGTAGAACTTGGAGTCGCCAAACTTGGTAACGCTGTTGAAATTGTACCTATTTTTTCTATATTAAAGCCTAATTTAATAGAAATAAATGTACATAAAACCAAGGCTACAACAGAAGCTGGAAGAATTTTATTAACTCTTTTAGGAATTATAAAAACAATCAAAAGCGTTATCAATCCTAAAGTAAAGGCTTCATAATTTATAGAATTCAAATTTTCAAATAAGCTTTGAACACTTTCAATTGTGTTAGACATCGTTGGATGCCCAATTAACGGATTTAATTGTAGCAATATAATAATTATTCCAACACCATTCATAAACCCTGAAATAACTGGATATGGTACATATTTAACAATACTCAATAGAGGTGTAGCAGAAAGAACAATTTGAATTATCCCAGCCATTGCAATTATAAGTAAAACAGCACTAATATCTTGGTTTAAGGCGTGCATAATTGATGCAATAACAATAGCAACTGGCCCAGTAATTCCTGATATCATCGGAACTTTTGTCCCAAATACACCAGTCACAAAACATAAAATTATTGCCCCCCATAATCCGGCACCAGCACCAAATCCTGTAGCAACCCCAAACGCCAATGCCTGAGGTAATGCAATGATTGCAGCATTCAAACCTCCTGCAACATCACCCAACATTATACCAAAGGCTGTCTTTAATTTTGTTAGCATATGGCTAATTTATCATAAAAATATTAACTGTGCTATAATTAAACTATGAATTTGAGAGAAATATATTCCGATAAACTTGCGATTTCTTTTGAGGTCTTTCCAGAAGAAAATACTGAAAATCTTTATACTACATTGCAAATTCTAAGCAAATACAATCCGGCTTTGGTTTCTTTGACGTATGGTGCCGGTGGAAAAAACAAAGATTTTTCTCTTGATATTATTAAACATTTAAAAAACAAATTAAAAATAAACGTAATGCCTCACTTTACTTGTATATGTAATAGTAAGGCAATGATTGAACGAAATATTAAATCAATCGAGGAGTTAGGGATTCAAAACATTTTAGCATTAAGAGGTGATGTACCAGAAGACAGTTCTCTATGCCATTTTGATTTCAAATACGCAAATGAACTTGTTGAATATATTAAATCCAACACAAACCTTTCTGTAGCTGTCGCAGGCTATCCCGAAGGACATATTGAAAGCAAAGATTTAAAATCTGATATTTTGAATTTAAAACAAAAAATAAACTCTGGTGGTGAAGTTATTTATACACAATTATTTTTTAATAACGATAAATTTTATAATTTTGTAGAAATGGTTGAAAATGTTGGAATCTTTGCACCTATAATTCCTGGAATTATGCCTATTTTATCCACCAAACAAATAGATAAAATGACAAGGCTTGCAAAAATCGAAGTACCTAAAGTTCTTCAGGAAGCTTTAGATAAATACAATTCTGACGATTTAAAAAAATTCGGTATTGATTTTGCCACTGAACAATGTTTGAATTTAATAAAATTTGGGGTAAAAGGACTACATTTTTACACACTTAACAAACACTACTCAACTTCAAAAATTCTTGATAATATATTATAAGAAGGAGAAATATATGGAAAAATTTATTGAAAACACTGTTTTAAAACAAGATGCTACAGAACAAGAACTAGTTAATTTATTCGAGGAAGCTAAAAAATATAATTTCTTTGGCATCTGCGTAAATCCTTGCTATGTAAAATTAGCAAAAGAACATTTGTCAAATAGCAATGTTAAAATCGTTACAGTTGCTGGTTTCCCTTTAGGCGCAAGCGCAACAGACGTTAAAGTTTTTGAAACTCAAAAAGCTATTGAAGACGGTGCTGATGAAGTTGATATGGTTATTAACGTTACTTGGTTAAAAGATAAAAAATATGACTTAATCGTAAATGAAATTAAAAAGATTAAAGAAGCTTGTGGTTCACACAATTTAAAAGTTATTTTAGAAACTGACTTATTAACAAAAGAAGAAATCAAAAAAGCTTGTGAATTGTGTATAGAAGGCGGAGCTGACTTAGTTAAGACATCAACAGGTTTTGTAAAAAACGGCGTTGGAGCAAAAGTTGAAGATGTAGAATTAATGTACAACACTGTAAAAGACCACGGACTTTTAGTCAAAGCTTCTGGCGGTATCAGAGATAGAGAATCTGCTGAAAAATTAGTAGCAGCTGGTGCAGCAAGATTAGGTACAAGCTCTGGTGTTAAAATAGTTCAAGGATAATAAAATATGGCAGATGAGGATAAGCAGTTTGACGCCACCCCCAGGAAACTGGAGCAGGCTAGAAAAGAAGGTCAAGTTGTAAAGTCAAAAGACTTTTCAACTGCTCTTTCATTGCTCATCATGTTCTCTGCTATAGTAGGACTAGCACCATTTATATGGAACCAAATTGTACAACTTTACACACTTTTATATGAACAAATTCCAAATGCTCATTTAGAAGAAGTTGGTATGATGTATGTTTTGACAGTTACCTTAAAAACAACAATATTAATCATAGGTCCAATTTTGTTTCTAGCATGGTTTGTTGCAATTATGGCTGATTTTATTCAAGTAGGACCACTTGTTGCAACGGCTCCATTAGTTCCAAAACTTGATAAACTTAACCCTACCAAGTACTTCAAAAACCTTATGTCTATTAAGACTTTATTTGAATTATTTAAAAATATCGTCAAAGTTGTAATTTTGGGCTATATAGGTTGGAGCGTTTACTCAGCACATATTGAAAGAATCTTGATGCTAGCTGCAATTGACAATAACTTTGCCGTATTGATAGAATTTGGAAAGCTTATTACTGAATTTATTTTCAAAGCTTGTATTGCCTTTTTAGTTATTGCAGCTGCTGATTATGGTGTAACCAAATGGAAGTTTTTAAAAGATCAAAAGATGTCTTTTAAGGAAATTAAAGACGAATACAAAAACACAGAAGGTGATCCTAACGTAAAAGCTGCACTGCGTCAACGCCGTATGCAAATGCTACAACAAGGTATGATGGATTCGGTGCCAGAAGCCGACTTCGTTGTTACGAATCCTACACACATAGCATGCGCATTAAAATACAAAGCTGAAGAAATGGAATCACCTATGCTAATTGCAAAAGGTACTGAGTTAATTGCAAAAAAAATTATAGACATTGCAAAAGAACATGGTGTCCCTGTAATTGAAAATGCACCAGTAGCTCGTGCATTATTTAAAATGGTTGAATTAAATCACACAATTCCGCCTGAAATGTACAAAGCAATTGCAGAAATCCTGCTTTTTGTTTACAATATGAAAAAATCCACCAAATAAATGGGTACAATTAAATAAATTTATATTAATATATTTCAGTAATCATGGTTATGCAAGATAAAAATAAACTTCAAGAATATATTGACATCGTACAGAAAGTCGCAAGAGTCGAGCATAGAAGAATTCCTTCTCATATGGTCGAGTATGAAGAATTGCTTTCCATTGGTATTATTGCTGTACAAGTTTTAGTTAAAAATAAATCGCCAGAACAGTTGGCTAAATATAATGCTGCATACGTTGCAACAGCTGTTCGTTGGGCAATTAGAAACGAATTAAGAATTAGATATAAATGGTATTCTCTAAAACATAAAGCTGAAGGAGAATACGATGATGAAGAGGTCGTAGAAGGAATGGATATGCAGCAGGCAAAAGTTCGTGAAGCTGTTTACGAAACTATTCTTTCAATTGACGGTTTAGCTGCTGCTGCAAGCGACAACGACTCTCCATTTGATTTTGTAAAAGACCCTCATGCTATGCCTGACGAAAATGCAGAAATTTCAGAAATGGGTAAAATGATTAGAGAAGCCATCTCAAAACTTCCTCCTAAAGATAGAACGGTTGTTGAATATAGATTCTACCGTAATATGCAGGTTAAAGACATTGCAAAACAAGTTGGTCTTTCATCTTCACGTGTAACACGTATTGTTCAAGCATCTTTGAATACCGTTAAAGAATATTTAAATTCAAGAGATCTCCACGGATACTAAGCTGGTACAATATTTATTCTCTTGTCATCAACAATATCAACAGGACCATTTTGTTTTTTGATAAAATCACATGCTAGTTTGTCTTTATCAAAATCAAATACTCGTTCAGCTTGATCAAATTTATTTAACATAACCATATCATTACCGCCACGAGCATAAAAATCATCCATTGCGGTTCTGTAGAATTTATTAGGATTTGGATTATTTACATCTATTTCTGTTGCATTTCCTTTTGCGTCAATAAATTCTAATTTTAACAACTCACCTTTTGTATTCATTGTATATCTCATGCCGGATACCATTACAATGCCTGGTTTTTTACCTGGAGCATTGAATGATTTTCCACCCAATTTAATAGCATCAACAATATCTTTTTCACTAAGTTTAACAATTACCATTTTATTTCTGAATGGAGTAATTTCACTAACCTTACGAGAATCAATATTACCTTTTTCAAAATAGCCACGAATATTCGCAGAATTTAATAATGCTATATCAGTACCTAATTCTATCCTCATAGCATCTACCATGAAGTTTCCGTGAGGGTTATTTTCAATCAATCTATTCGCTGGAGTAGAAGGTGCTGAATTAATAACACCTACATGTTCAGGCTTGCCAATAATTGACTCCACAACATATTTAGCTTGCAAAGATCTATTAAATCCTTTTGTTGGTGTTACATTATTCTGTGCCCTAGTTATAACACCATTTGAATCAAATTCGACATTTAGCACCCCGAAATATTCACCATCTTTTCCTGCCTGAGTTATGATAACAGGTTCTCCATCAAGATTGTAAAATAAGTTTCTACCTTCTTGAATATCTTCTAATAAATGATGAGAATGGCCACCAATAATTACATCAATACCACGAGTCTGTTGGGCAATTTTTTTATCATTAGCATAACCACTATGCGATAACAATATAATCTTGTCTAATTTTTGTTCTCGGAGTAAATCCACCTCTTTTTGCAAATTTACTATAGTTTTATCTATGTCATCAACCGAAATATCATTTTTAGTTGCTCCAGCCTTTAAATGCAAATCCATATCAGAAGGACCAACACCAAGAATACCATATTTATTACCATTTACTTCTTGAATTGAAGAAGATACCAAAAGTCCACTCATTACACTTTCTGGTCTAATATGCATATTCACACCACCTAAATTTTGGTAATTAGCTCCTTGAGCAATTTCAGCTCGAGCGTCAGGCGAAACATCAAATTCGTGATTTCCTGGTTGTCGTTTTTGAATACCTATCATATTAAGAAGTTTACTTACAGCTTTGTTTGTTTTTAAATCTTCTCCTAATCCATCGTCACCAGCAGATAATTTCAATTTATCAGCAGAAGTTTCATATGTATCAAAAGCTTGAGACGCAGTATATAAACGTTCTAAACTTGGCAGCTTTGCGTGAAAGTCGTTCATATAAAATATGCTCGTCTTTGTTTTTTGGTCTTTATTCTGTGTAAAACTTACTGGATATATCATGCTGTCCTCTTTTTCATGTCTTGATAAATTCTTAAGCCTTCAACCCAATTTGGAGTAACTGTCATATCCGCTTCTACAACCTTTTGTGGCAATGCTGCGTGGTGGATTTTAGGCAATAAGTAATCTTCTGTATATTCTATAGCTTTTGGATTATCATCATCTGTATCATTACATACGAAAATCAACTTACCATTTGCATCTTTTTTATAATCAACTAATGTAATTTCGTGACCACCAACTACAATATTATTTCTATCAACGTATGTATAGCCTAAAATTACATTTTCACCCATATCAAGAGCTGATAACAAATGACGTTTTAAAGTTGCTTGATCTGTTTCATAACCAACTAATCTTGCATTTTCATCAACAGTTTGATAAGTTACAGACAATATATTTTTATCTGCAACTACAGATTCAGTAAACGTTTTTTCAAATTCAATTAATCCTTTTGGATTCTGATTGAATTTACCTTGTCTTTTATCAGTCAATGAATTATATGATTGCTGAGAACCAACTTGCATAAACGTTGACTGCATCAACACATCTAGTGGAGAACGTTCTAATGGATCTTTATGAGTTGTTTGAATTTGAGCTCTTATAATGGCATTTTTATCTGGAGCAAAAGTCAACTTAGCAGTATTAAAATCATTTGCTTCATAAGGGATATCAAATGCATTCAATAACCAAACAGCATCAAGTGTGTTGTCAGCCAGATTCTTCAATTTAATTTCTTTTTCAACTGCCATCTTAGGAGAAGATAATCCTTCTGCAAATCTAGCAAACTCTGCTGGCATAGATTCAGCTAAATTAAACTCGATACTTGCAGCAACGCAAGTTCCTGAGTGTTCAACATCAATATCATTTGAAGCTTGATAAGAATCCACAAGATTAGATTTACTTGCCGCATTTGCTGCTAAAGCCTTTCCTCTATACTCTGTTGGAATATCCCCAATATGCTGAGTCACATTGAATGGAGACGATAAAATATTAATGGTATCTTGCAAAATTGTTTTGGAATTCAAACCTTCTGCACGTGGAGTTGTTGCTATTTTGTGTAAATTATCTAAAACAGTAGATTTATCATTGGAATTTGCATCAAGCAAAATCCCACTTTTTAACAAAGCATTTAACTGCTTTTTTACATTTTTATCTTTTACTAGATTCAAAAGCTCTGTATATTTCTTTTTCTCTGCGCCAGAAGTCAGCTCAGTACGCTTGTTTACAACACGATTATGCGCACCAAAAGGAACTGTGGAGAATTGTTTTAAGCTCTCAGGAGAAGATGCAGTGCCGATTTGTTGTGTATTGGACTTAATCGCTGACACTGTGTTATAATAACTATGTTGATTAATATTTTTAATTGAATCTACCATTCCTTCTCCACATTATTATTAAAAATTAAACAGAAGAAAAATTGCTAGATAAAAAAACTATTTATAAAAAATTGTAACAATGAGGAACATTTTGTTAAAAATAAAACCACTAACAAAAGAACAAATAATTATATCAATAGATCGACTAACAAGATTTAAACATCCTGAAGTTAAGTATTTACGAGTTTTTAAAGATATATTGACAAACAATTTAATCACACCAAAATTTAAAAAATCACAATTGAATGAAATGGATTATTCTGAGTTACGTGGCTACGCAGAAGAAATCTTAAATCTTTCGTTACAAAATTTGAATATCAGCATTGATAATGACTTTTCTATCAATGAAAAATTATTCAATTATGAAAAAAATACATTTATTATAGATTCAAATACAGAAAAACTATTAAAAAATAAAATTAATTATAAAGCATGCCTTTCTCTATTAAATGAGGATGTGCCAGTTAATTTAAAGTGGTTGCAAAGTTTAGAAAACAAAACTAATCAACTAATTAATCGTAAAAAATATTCCTTACGCTATCCTTTAGAAAAAGTCGTAATATCAGAAGGGATTACAGAAGAGATATTATTGCCCAAATTCGCTCAATTATGTGATTATAATTTTGACGCACAAGGTGTTTACATGCTATCTGCTGGGGGCAAAAATCAGGTTGTAAAACTATTTTACCAATTAGCTGAAAGCTTAAAAATTCCAATTTTTGTTCTACTAGACAAAGATGCAATGGATAATTTCAACGAAATAAAACCTCGCCTCAGAGAGTATGATAAAGTACATGTTTTAGAATGCGGAGAATTTGAAGATGCACTGCCGCTAGATTTAATTAACAAAGCACTTTCCTACAATCTTAAGAATATATCCATGCTCGAAGATACCAACTTCAATACAGAATTAGGCATGGTTAAAAACTTGGAAGAAATTTACAGACACAGAGGAATGCATGAATTTAAAAAAGCAGAATTTGCCCAAATAGTAGCAAAAAACATAAATTCTACAAACGATATTTCACCTGAAATCGCAGATATAATAAGAAAAATTAAAAATACTAACAAAAATTTAAAAGAAGTAGTTGACATTTAATTTTGCTTTAGGTAATATAGAGAACGTGAACAAGCCCCCATCGTCTAGAGGCCTAGGACAACACCCTTTCACGGTGTAGACAGCGATTCGAATTCGCTTGGGGGTATTTTTTATAGGAAGACTTTTTAAATGAAACAATTACGACGTACAACATTTATCTCAATGAAAGGCTTGTCTATCTAACGAGAAGTTTGTTGTCGTATAAAATAGAATTCAAGACCTTTCAAACAGAAAGGTCTTTTATTTTGTAAAAAAACGTTAATATTACACAAAATTTAAGCAATTAAATTATTCACAGTGGTTTAAGAAAAAAGGAAGGTAGTAAAAGTGTCAAATAAGAACCGACGAAACTCAATCATAAAGGCGAATGCCCCAATCGTCAAATTAATGAACTTAATTTGGGGCTTGTAATTGGTTGAGCAAAAAAGGAAAGAAAAATGATACCCGCAATTAGTGCAAGCAAAGTATATTCAATATTAGGAAATAATGATTCCTTGGTTCCATTAGCAATAAAAGATATTGCTAACAGTATGGGACTAACAGCCGGTTCTTATATTACAGGCGACTCGGTTGAAGGAAAAGACAGATTTATAGATGAGTTTGGAACACAAGCCATTTGGCTTTTTGGGATTCCAGTTTATAAAAAAGCTTTAGATTTAACTTTATTTAAATCTTTAGGTTATGATGCAAAAATTGATGCAAGACTTTTACAAAATCAAGAAATTTTGAAAAAAGCACAAGAGTTTGCACCTACAGAAGCTATAAAAAATAGCCTTGCAAACGTTGCTAAAAAACAAAAAGCTTACAAAGGATTAACAATTGCAAAATTTGCAGCATCAACTCTATTAACAATGGGTACTTATTTTGGTTTAACCAAATTTAGACACAAATATACCGAAGAACAAATCAAAAAAGACTATTTTGCAAGAAATGTTGTTGATAAACAAAAATTCAACTTCACTGCATCTGTTCCATTTTCAGCTGCATTTGATGAAGTTCACACACAAAACAACAAACAGAACCAACCTTCTTTTACAGGTGGATGGCAAGAATTTATGTTTAATCCTGTTAAAAACCTTATGATAGTTGACGCAACAATATCAGGCGAAAGACTTGCACACGCTAGAAACAAACAAGATTTTGTTGGATACGCCGTTAAAGAAGGTACTTTCTGGGCATTTATGTACTTTGCTGGAAAGAAAATTCAAACAGCTTTAGAAAATCACGCAGAGAAAAAATACAACAAATCAATTGATTTGGATGCCAGAGTTATAGAAAGCAATGAATTAAAAGAAGCTATTGCTAATAAAACCATCTTAAAAGATTTAAAAGCGTTTCCTATCAAGGGAACTGACGCTGAAATCTATGAATTTATAAACAAAAATCCTGACAATTTTGTCGTTCAAATGGCGAAAAAATCTGACATTATTACTACAATGGAGAGCAACAACAACTGGTTTAATAAATTAATGAAAAAATTAAACCTACCTCACACTGAAATCGCAAATCCTGATGCAATTGACACTAGAAGATTTGTGGATATATCTGATGTAAAAGGTATTGCGACAAAATTAGAAAAACTACACGGACAATTTGAAACTTCAGGAGAAACTTTAGATATATTCCTGAACGGTGTCAAAAAATTAAAAAGAAGTGCTATCAGAACAAACATTGGGTCTTGTATTGCGGCTTTAGGAGTTATCGCACCTACTATTATGGTAGGTTTGAGATTTATGAATAAAGATAACAAAGAATTTCAAACCAAAAAAGATATTGAAGCGAAATTAGCGGCTCAAAATTGATTGGGCTGCCACATAAGCTGTTGACCAACAGTTTTGCAAATTAAATCCACCACAAAAGCCATCAATATCTAAAACTTCACCACAAAAATATAAATTTGGGTGTATTTTTGATTGCATTGTTCTTGAATCAACTTCATCAAGAGATACTCCGCCACAAGTTACAACTTCACCCGTTTTAGAAGTCCCAAGAATTTCCATTTCATAATTATTCAAACAATTTAATATTAAATCGCGTTGCTTTCCGTTAATCTTATGACATTTTAAATCTTCTTCTATGGAAAGTTTTTGCAAAATATGCAATACAAAACCTTTTGGAAGTAAATCAGAAAGCAAGTTTTTAATAGATTTTTGAGAATTAGTATCCAACATTTTTTGCAAATCAATTGCACCACAAAAATCCAAATTTATTTTATAAGGGAAATCACACCTTGCATTAATCGAAGATATTTTATAAATTAAAGGCCCTGAAACACCTTCATGTGTAAATAACAAATCATCTTTAAACCCACACGACGAAACTTGTTTAAAACTTATACCTGGAGGAAATTTCTCCTTAGTTTTTAAGCCTACCAACGCAGGCTTTGGCGCAACAATATTATGACCTTTTATCAATGAATACGAAGAATGACCTCCTGTTGCAATAACAATATAATCAAACTTATTAAAATCCAATTCTGTAATAACTTCTTTTACTATACGAACTTTATTCAAAGCCTTCAAAAACTTTTCTCTAACCTCTTTTGCACTATTCGATATTGGGAAAATACGCATATCGTCTTGAATATAGGTTTTTACACCAATTTTTTCAAAAAAATCAACCGTATCTGCAGTTGAAAACTTTGAAAGAACAGAATACAAAAATTTTTCCCCACGAGGATAATTTGTAGCTAACTCTTTGAAATCAAATTCTGCATGAGCCAAATTACAACGTCCTCCACCAGTTGGCAACAGCGTTCTTAAAGGGCTACCGTAATCGAATATAGTAACATCAAAAACATTCTGCAAAAAATACGCACACATACATCCGGCAGGGCCTGCACCGATTATGGCAACTTTAGAAATTGAATTCAACTCTTGTACCATACAAAAATACCATTTCAGGATTTTCTAAATCACTATGTAAATCACTAACAGACTTCTGCAAAATTGGATGTTCTAAATCAGGTGCCAATTCAAGCATAGGCACAAGCGTAAACGCTCTCAAATGGAAATATTTGTGAGGAACAACAAGATTTTTTTCATTTATAATTTCTTTGTTATAAAGCAATATATCAATATCAATAGTTCTGTCATCGTAAGCATCTTCTCGCTCACGCTCTCTACCCAACTGTTTTTCAATTCTTTGACATTCAGCTAACAACACTTCTGGCAACAATGATGTCTTAATTTCAATTACAGCATTAACAAACCAAGTATCAGAAGTCATATTCCAAGGTTCAGTTTCATAAAAGGCAGATGTTCTAATAATGTTTATACCGTCAACCGCACCAAGAAGGCTTGTTGCTTGTTGAACATAGCCAATTCTGTCACCTTTATTTGATCCTAAACTTAAATAAACTATTGCCATATCCTTATTCTATAAATTTTTTCATACATTGTCAATATACATTCATGTTTGATATATAATAATAGCAATATGATTATTTACGAAATTTTAACTACAATATTATTTATAATATTACTACCGATTTATTATGTTATTAGGGTATGCAATAAAAAGTTTTTATACGGATGGAAAGAAAAACTTGGATTTTTTAAATCTCCTAAATTAGGTGACAAAGTAATTATGTACCACGGAGTTTCTGTTGGAGAAGTTATAGCATTGGAAAATGTTATTAAAAAAACTAAAGAATCTTTTCCTGAATACAAGCTTGTCGTAACAACAGGAACAAAAACTGGCCAAGAAATTGCACAAAAAAAATTCAAAGATGTTGCTGATTATGTTACATATATGCCATTTGACATTTCTTTCTGCGTTAAACAATTTTTGAGAAAAGTAAAACCAACAGTTGCACTAATTGCAGAAACCGAGTTGTGGCCAACATTTGCTTACGAGTGCAAAAAACGCAACATATATTTGTACACCATCAACGGCAGAATGTCTGATTCAACATATTCTTTGTATAAATTCTTCAAAGGGTTTTTCAGATTTATATTACCTAATTACACAGAAATTCTAACTCAAAGCCAAGAAGATATGGAAAAATTTGTTTCTGTTGGAGCACCAAAAGAAACAACAAAGGTTATGAAAAACTTGAAATTTGATGTAAAAAAATCAAATGACATTATTGAAATGGGTAAAGGTAATTCTCGTCTAATAATTGCTGGCAGCACTCACAAAGGTGAAGATGAAATTGTTTTTGACGCGTTTAAAAAATTAAAAACTGAATTCACTGATATTAAATTATTAATCGCACCAAGACACCCACAAAGAGTTCCTAATGTATTAGAATTAGCAAATTTAACTGGATTAAATGTAGGCACTCGTTCTAACCAAGATTTATTCACTGACAAAGATATTATTATATTAGATACCATGGGTGAATTGGGTAAGATGTATTCTATTTGTGACTTTGCATTTATCGGAGGAAGTTTTAACAAAACTGGAGGACACAATCCACTAGAAGCTGTTGTTTACGGCAAACCAGCTATTTCTGGACCATCTATACACAACTTTAAAGACATCTATGGAATTTTAGGTAAATCTCACGCTGGTAAGGTTGTAAAAACACCAGAAGAATTGGAATCTTATATGAGAATAATGTTATCTGACAAAGATTTTTATAACCAAGCTTGCAAAGATTGTGAATTTGTGTTCGAAGATCAAAAAGGTGCTCTTGACGTAGTTATATCTACACTAAAGGGTGTATTATAATTTAAGTTTCTCCTCTATTGTAACGAAATATTAAGCAAAAGAGTACTAAAATTAAAGTTTTAATTTCAAGTTGCCGTACTTATAGGTACAAGGAAAAAATTGAAAGGGAACTCAGTCATGGGTATGGCAGCATCTCAGGCTAGATTTTTAGGTCT
>JAZUAO010000010.1:0-60763 GCA_045638025.1 Candidatus Gastranaerophilaceae bacterium | reverse complement strand
AGACCTAAAAATCTAGCCTGAGATGCTGCCATACCCATGACTGAGTTCCCTTTCAATTTTTTCCTTGTACCTATAAGTACGGCAACTTGAAATTAAAACTTTAATTTTAGTACTCTTTTGCTTAATATTTCGTTACAATAGTCGCCGAAACTTAATAACATCAAGGAATCTTAAAAGTAACCTTCGTGTCTATTTATTTAATGATGTATTTAAATTTGTCAATATATAATAAAAAGCGACAAGTTTATTAACTCATCGCTTCGAGAAAATATGTTAAAAACATAATTATTTAATGTTAGAGAATGTCCAAGCATCGAATGTTGGAGTCTCAGAAATTTTCATTTCTTTTTTGTCAGAACCAGTGCTAGAATCATCGTGAGCGATTGGTTTGTACAGTCTGTTGTAGTACTCAACAACCATTCTATCAGAGTTGAAGTATGCTTCAGAAGTTCTGATAGCTTGTCTCATTAATCTAGCCCATTCTTGTTTGTTTTCGTAGTATGTAGGGATAATTTGATTTTCCAAAATATCCATTACACATTCGTGGTCTTTCCAATGACGATCTTCCCAAGGCATTTCGTCGTCTAATTCAGGATATTCAACTGTATATCCGTTGATACCGTGGAATGTACCTTCAACTGTCCAACCGTCAAAGATTGATAAGTGAAGTGTACCGTTCATATTAGCTGACATACCTGAAGTACCTGATGCTTCAAATGGTCTCAATGGAGTGTTCAACCAAATATCTGAACCACGTTTTAACATACCAGATAATTCAAGTTCATAACCTGGTAATACAACAACGTTTTTCAAGCTGTGTGAACGGTTAAGAAGTTTGTTGAACATTCCTTTACCCATAACATCATCTGGGTGGAATTTACCAGCAAAAATAATTTGAACCTTGTTTTCATCAAGTAATTTTTGAATTCTGTCTTTGTTCATCAAGATTAACCAAGCACGTTTGTAGTCAGCAAATCTTCTAGCCCAAGTGATTGTTAACACATCAGGATTGAATCGTTTACCAGCAACGTTCGCAACGTATTTGAATAATTCTTCTTTCATTTCACGTTTAACGTTTAATAAGTCTTCAGATGTTTTTGCTGCTGCAATTCTGTCATCTTGCCAGTAGTGCAAGTTAACAGCATTGGTGATAGCTCTGATAGGGCATCTTCCGTCAACCCATTCCCACATTTTGTTAGCAACTAAACCGTGAAGTTGTGATACTGCGTTTGCAATTCTTGACATTCTTAGAGCTGCAACTGTTAATGAGAAGTTTTCTCCACCTAGGCTAACTGCAGTTTCTCTATCGCAACCAGCGAAGAAACCACCTTCAAGAAGTGTATCAACCCAGTGTACTTCGTTACCTGCTGCAACTGGAGTGTGTGTAGTGAATACAGTTTTTCTTTTAACAGCTTCTAAATCACCGTTGTACTGTCTTAACAATTCAAATGCAGCTGGAAGTGCGTGACCTTCGTTCATGTGGATAACGTCGAAGTTATAACCAACTTGTTGAAGAATTCTAACACCAGCAACACCAAGAACTGTTTCTTGTGCAACTCTGATTTTTTCATTACCATCATACAATTTGTATGAAATGCTCTTAGCCCATTCACTGTTACCGTCAATATCTGTTGTTAATAGATATACAGGGCAAGTACCAAATAATTCAGGTTCAACTTTTAAAGCTTTAACTTTAACTTTTTCACCAAAAATTTCAACTTCTGTAGTTACTCCAATATCAGTTAAGAAATCATAGTACTTTCTGATATATGCAACTTCTACTTGTCCCTTTTGGTCAATACGTTGGTCATAGTAACCATATGACCACAACATTGTTACACCTACCATAGGTAACTGTAAATAACCAGCTGATAGCATGTGTGAGCCAGCCAAAAATCCCAAACCGCCTGAATATGTGCTCAAAGATTGATCCATAGCGATTTCCATTGAAAAATATGCTACGTTTGGTAATGTCATATTTAAAACCTTTCCTCTTATAGTAATAAACTAATTAAACACTCTTTTTTTATGAGTCCTATAACAGTCTATCACAAAATTTTCTAATTCCCAAGTATTTATATTAAAAAATAACTAATCCTTGCGAATTAGTTATTTTTAGCTACTTTCAGATATTTAAAAAACTTAACAATACTTGCTAATTATGCGTTTAAGGGCAATTTTTACATGTGCATAATTTAAGCCACCTTGCATGTATGCAACAAATGGTGGACGCATTGGTCCGTCTGCTGAAAGTTCAATAGTTGAACCTTCAATAAATGTTCCGCCAGCCATAATTACTTGATCTTCATATCCTGGAATATTTTCAGGAATTGGAGTTACATAGCCATTAACTGGTGATAAAGATTGTATTGTTCTACAAAAATGCTCTAGTGGCTCAGGTTTATTGAATATAATATTTTGAATTATGTCAGAACGTTTTTCGTAGTACTTAGGATATGTGTCAAATCCGATCTTTTCAAACACTTTTGATGCTAATACTGCACCTTTCAAAGCTTCAGATACAACAGATGGCGCCATGAATAGTCCTTGGAATATAAGTCTATGTTGATTAAACATAGCTCCACCTTCACAACCAATTCCAGGAGCTGTTAACCGATTTGCAGATTTGTCAACATATTTTGCTTTACCAGCTATGTATCCACCAGCTTCAACGATTCCACCACCTGCATTTTTAATCAATGAACCTGCAATTAAATCTGCGCCAACTTCTAGTGGTTCTTTAGTATCTACAAATTCCCCATAGCAGTTGTCTACAAAACAGATGCAGTTTGGATTTTTTGATTTTACAACTTTGCAAATTTCGCCTATTTCATCAACTGTAAGAGATTTTCTTGTAGAATAGCCTTTTGAACGTTGAATTAAAACCATTGTAGTGCTTTCGTCAATTGCATTTTTGATTGCTTCTAAATCAACGGCATCATTTTTTAAAGGAACTTCATCATAATCAACTCCGTGTGCAATTAGAGAGTCTTCTTTTGATTCCTCATCACCTGCGACACCAATAACTTCACACATCGTATCATATGGTTTGCCAACAACTGAAATCAATTTGTTTCCAGGTCTTAAGTTCCCAAAAAGTGCACAGGCAAGTGTGTGTGTGCCAGATGCAAAATGTACTCTTACGAGTGCTTTTTCAGCTTTGAATACATCAGCAAATACTTTATCTAAGACCTCACGTCCTAAATCGTCGTGTCCGTATCCAGAGACAGTATAAAAATGTTCCGGTGCAACTTTGTTTTCGATAAAAGCATTAAGCACTTTCTCTTGGTTAAAATCTCTTGTTTCGTCTATTAATTCAAATTGTTCCTTTAGCTCAAATTCGGCTTGTTTAATTAAATCTTTATTCATAATACATTTATGATATTGCAAGGAAAAATAAAGGTCAATCGAATTAGTTAATATGTAAAGTGATTAACTTTTTTAAATCCCTAATAATCATATTATGTTATTGGTTCTGATATCTATTTTACTTTTTGTTTTACCCGTTAAAGCGGCTGAATATAATTTATATTCACCTGAAAAATATGATATGCAAATAGAACAATCTGAAAAAATATTATTTATTGTTGATTTTTCAAATAGTATGACAGAATACTTAGATGGAAAACGTAAGATTGATGTTATGTTAGAGACGATGGAGAACCTCTTGACTAATATAAATCCAAAAACTCAATTGGGGCTGAGAGTCTATGGACATAAAGGTGGATTGACTGCTTTTGATGCTTGTCGAGCATCGGCTCTTATGGTACCTATTGGAAATTCTGATCCATATAATCTTAGTAGTGAATTATATAGATTAAATTCTCGGGGAATGACGCCAATAACGTATTCTTTAAAACAAGCTGTAAAAAATGATTTTTTAGGAATTAATGGCCCAAAAAGAATTATTTTACTGACTGATGGTGGTGAAAATTGTGATGAAAGTCCTTGTGATTATGTTATGGAATTAATTAAAGTTCGAAAAGATATTCATATAGATGTTATTGCCTTTAATATTCAAGATGAAGAAGATTTAGCACAGCTTCAGTGTACTGCTTTAGTTACTAGTGGTAAATTTTATACTGCAAATACCGCGGCTGAGCTTGCAAAAAGCTTAAATAATAGTGTTGGTGTAAGAAAAGATGTTGATGCTAGGATAATCAGGAATTATTAGTAGGATTTAATATAAAATCAATAATATTAATATACACAACGAGCAAGACGTTTTTGGTATCTATATCCACTAAATCCTCTATTTCCAGTAGGTTCAAAGCCTATACCTTTTATTACTTCTGATGCATCTTCATCGAAGTATTCACTACTCATCCAATAATTAAGGATATAGGTATCCGTTAGTGACATATTTAAAACATCATTATTTAAAGTTCCATTTAATGATGTTTTGCAGTATGAGCCTAAACCGTATTCTTTTCCAACGCACTTGTCGTTATTGTAGATATATGCAGCAATTTCATTCATTTCAAGTTCAGTTGGTAGTCTCATACCTTTTTGTTGACATGCTAAAGCTGCACCTACAAGATAATCAACACTGCAAGGTCCAGTATTGTCATAATAATCGTGCCACATACAAATATTTCCGTTAACTTGACTAACGTATTCTCTATATTTTGGATCGCTAGGCTCAATTGCTAAAGGTACAGTATCTTCTAAATCAACTCTTAATCCACTAGGAAGTTTAAAGTAAGATCCAAAAATATTTCCAGTGTTTAGTGTGTATATATCTTGACCTTGCTGATTTGGTTTAGCAAAGCCGTTGAGGTCATAAATCATTGATATACATTTAGTTGTATCAGCTTGATTATCGTATGGGTCAATATAATCACAATTAGGATTGTAGCTTAAAATTATTGCTGTTCCATTCAATAATAATGTACTAATTACGTTTGTCGTGTAATCTACACCTAAATTCCTAGATGTCAAAAAATCGTCTACGTCGAATTCTTCCAAATTACCGTCGGCACCAACTTGTATGTGTTGTGTAAAACAGCCACTATTTACTCCATTGATACAATTTTTTGAAGTTTTTATATATTTTTGCATTGCTTCAAAAAAAGATTCTGTTGTCTGATGCCCTATTAGCTCGCCAGCTAAATTCATACGTTTTGTCGCATCTTCTAGTTTTGCTATAAAAAGTTTTTTTGCTGTTTGATAACTTTTTGTCTTATGGTTATTTACTAATGTTGGTACTGTCATAATTGCTACGATACCAATTATGCCTAACGTTATTAAAACTTCTGCAAGTGTAAAAGCTTGAAAACCCTTACTAGGAAAATGTTTTACCCTCGTCCATAGGTGTGGAAATTTCAATGAATTTTTCATGTATCTTCCTTTTATTGTATTTATAATATACCCATTTTTTATCAATTTAAAAAAAACATTAAGCTTTATTAAGGTAAAATAATTATCTACAACCATTGTCAGCATTATCAACAAGTCCATCGAAATCGTTATCAATTCCATCGGTACAACTTCCGATTGAATCTTTACTTTCTGGACGCGTATTCTTGGTTAGCCAAGTATTAGGAACTTTGTTCCAAATGTACATGAAAAATTCTCTATAATATTTAGCCCAATTTGTATCTTCTAAAATTATCGTATTTTCATCATTTTTATTTTCGCCACTGTTGGAAAAATTCATAGAGCCAAGTATTATGTATCTGTCGTCAATAATCATTGATTTTGAGTGCATTTTGCCAGCAAAGTTTTCGGTTTTTAGTTGAATTCCATTTTCTCTTAATAATGTGTGCTTTGTGTTTCGAGTAGATGTGCTGTTAGCATCAATTATTATTTTAATATCAACACCGCGTTGTTTTGCTCGTATTAAGGCATTTGTTAAATTGTTATGCGTTATTAAAAATGTTGGAACGTAAATATATTTTTTAGCAGAATCTATTAGTGGAACTATTTTTTCGGTTGTGTGATCTTTGGGTGAAAAATATACTTGAATTTTACTATCAGAAATCTCAAATTTTCTGTTTTTATTTAGTTTTAGCTTTTCATTATGAAATTTACCAAAAAGCATTTGCTCAAATTCTGTAGCGAAAAGTTCTGCAATATCTTTTGAGTTAATTATTATAATGTTGTTTGCGTTAAATCCGGAAATTCCTGTTGAGCTGAAGTTCATTGAACCTGTAATAACAGTTTTGTTGTCAATAATTACAAATTTGTTATGCATTAATTGGTCTGTAATTGCGGAAGAACTTAAATTTTTATCTGATTTTGTTTTATCCATTATTTTTATAAGTTTTTCAGTATCCTTGTAATAATGTTTTGGGCTGGAATTTATATCATAAACTAGTCTAAGTTGAACTCCACGTTTTTTAGCTTCTAGTAATGCTTTATAGAGATCTGGGATTTCAATCCAGCCATACAGTGCCATATCGATTGATATTTGAGCATTATTTATTTCATTGAGAATGCTTATGCATGGTTCATCATTACATACTGTATTGGGTTTTAGTCTGGTTGTAAAATCGGTCAGTATTAGTTTAATTTTTTCATTGTTGACGTGTAGGTTGGGCTTGGATGTATTGAGTGTGTGATTCTGTATATGACAGAATTTACAAGCTTGTGCTTCTTTTGGTAGTTGTCTTTTGGGTGTGATAATGTAATCAGAACTTTGAACGCCGTACTCACAGTCAAGCTTATGATATTTAAAGCTTTTAATGTTTAGTATTTTTAAGTCTAAATTTTTAGCTCGTTCTAATAGCTCATTTTGTTTGGTGTAATTTATTTTGTCGTTTTTAATTCCAAATCCTGCATTGTAAAGTAAGTCTGAATAGTTCTTACCGTCAATATATACTTCAGCTTCTTTGCAGTTTGGAGTGATAGTGCCGTTAAACTTTAATTTTACTGGTTTTAAATATAAAGTATTTCTTACATATTCATCTGCTAAATAAGCCAAGGTTATGTTTTCGGCTTGAAGGTCAAGACTGTAACTTTTTATATTTGGTACGCATATAGTTTCGTTGTCGTCAATGATTGAGTTTGCGTTTAAATCAATTTGTAATGTGGTTGGATTAATTATTCCTAAAACTATATTCGACGATTTTTGAACGAGTGTAAAAATCGAAAATATTATCAATACTATTAGAATAAGAAACGATGCGAGATATCTTTTCATTAGCTTATTTTCTTGTAATTTGTTATTTCAAATCCTTGACGATTAACGGTGTCTTCGAGTCTTTTATCTTGAGTTAATGTAAATTCCAATGTATGTGAATTTTTTACTGAATTTGAATAATATGGATTGATAATGGCTTCTACTATACAGTTTTCGTCATCAATTGCTTTTAATCCGTGTTCAGCAATTTCAGCATCGAGCATCCCAGCAAATTCTAATCCTGAAACATAATCATTAGTTTTTAAGTCGTATTCATTTATAGTTTCTTTATTTTCTTTAGTTAATTTATTTAAGAATAATACTTTTGCTACATTAAAAGGGAATTTAAAATTGAAATGTTTAAGCAACTCTGGGACAAAATATATCTTTTCGTAGTGTGTTCGAACAAATGGTATTCCATATTCTTTAGCTAATTTTGAAACCAATTTGAAAATTTCAGGGATTGAATGAATATGCTCATGTGAATCAATGTGGTCGATTAAGGCATATTGTTTTGCTTTTTCAATTTGTGCGCGAAATTCTTGTTCTAGTTGTTTTAAAAATTCTTTGCGAGTTGAATTTATGAAAAAATATAAATAACCACCGTTAAAAAATCCATCTTGATTGGTTAATAAATTACATTTTGTTAGGGATTTACCAGATGTTATATTTAAGTGAATTCCAACACTAAGGTTTGGGCATTCAGGCAAAATATCGTTCACAGCTCCTGAAAAAGCTTCACCGTTGGCTAGAATACTTACAGAGGTTAAAAATCCATTGTTGTATCCTTCAAGAACAGCTTTGTTGTGTTCTTTGCTCATTCCAAAATCATCTGCATTTAATACGAAAAATTTCCCCATAGCCATCCTTTTAAATAAACCGTGCCACTGTCTATCGAATTTGTAACATATAACTTCAATAAATAAAACCTCTTTTTAAAAATATCATACCCGCAAGGATTGTCTTAGTGCTGCTATGTTTCCATCCTGACACGGTTCGACAGCTTACGCCATAATAGCTTTAAACGTCAACGATTCTATTTATATCCGCTGTACACCACAAACCCTCACAACAGGCTCTGCACCCTGCATTAGCTTCAGGTCGAGAGATTGCAATTCCCCGTGGAGCACGGCTAAATTTATTATAACATAGAAATAATTAAAATTAAATTTTTACGCAAAGAGTTGGTATATTATTGTAAAAATATGGTAAATTATCAGCTTGAGTTGTGTGTGCAGTCCATAAAACGCCTTTTGGCATTAATGCAAGTCGTCTTTCTAATTTAGTTGAATAATCAGTTTTTGCGACGTTATGGTTACATACAGCAGCTAAATCTCCAATGTTTACGACAACGCATTCGCCAGTAGCTTCGTGATATGCTATTGCTTTATCAAGAGCTTTATGTACTTCTTTTAAACGGTTTGCTTTTTTAGGAGATTTTAGTTCTACGCAGTGAATTCTTAATTCTTTACAATGTTCCATAAATGCAGATACAAAGTCTTCCACTTTGTCTTGGTTTTTGCATCCAACTATTAAGCCTGTTTTAAAGTCACCCCTTAATGGGCGTCTTTCGCCATGCATAACTGACATAATAGGATATAAAATTGCTTCTTTTAGCTGGGTGACGGTTCTTGGACATCCTTTTACTCTATTTAACCCAATAGCTTTATCAGTTATTTCGACAATATCTTTAGGAACCTTGTTTCTGGTTAAAAATTTAGATAAAGCAATACCTGCTGATACCAAAGCTAAAAAACCTCCCAGATACTCTAATTTATGTTCTTTAAAAGACATACCAGTGTCGGGCTTCTTTGTAGATGGCGCTGTAAAAAGATATGGGTTTTTCTTTTCCCACTTGGATGTATAGCTAACGTTTGATATCCTACTAATTCTCATAACACTATCTTAAAACATTGCATATTATTTTTTTGCTACAATATTAAGTTTTTTAAAGTTGCCTTCGTGGCTTAGTATTTTCGGTGAATGAGTTTTTTTTATCTTTTATTTATTTTTGTTTTGAAGGAGGAGTTTATGACTCAAAAATTAGAATTGTTTCGTTGCAATGTTTGTGGAAATCTGGTTCAAGTTTTGATATCTGGCGAAGGCGATCTTATTTGTTGTGGAGAAGTAATGGAATTATTGCAAGCAAAAGGTTCTGAGTCGGAAATGGAAGAAAAACATGTTCCTGTTTTTATCAAGAATGAATGCGGGAACTCTGTTATTCATGTCGGTAGTATTCCTCATCCTATGACTAACGAACATTATATTATGTTTATCCAAGCGATTTCTGTTGACAAAGATAGGATTTGTACTAAGTTTTTGAAGCCTAACGAGGTTCCTAAAATGATGGTAGGAAATGATTTTGGAGACTGTTTTACTCGTGAGTATTGTAATATCCATGGTTTATGGGAGGGTAGTAATGATTAATGACAAAGTGAAAGAA
Source organism: Candidatus Gastranaerophilaceae bacterium (assembly GCA_045638025.1). Classification (GTDB taxonomy): domain Bacteria; phylum Cyanobacteriota; class Vampirovibrionia; order Gastranaerophilales; family Gastranaerophilaceae; genus SIG32. The sequence goes on along the minus strand of JAZUAO010000010.1, from coordinate 51,197 downwards.
GTATTAAATGAACAAATTAATAAGGAGTTTTACTCTGCATATTTATATTTGGCTATGTCTGCTTATTTTGATGATATGGGCTTATGCGGCTTTGCTAACTGGACAAAAGTCCAAGCGAGAGAAGAAGTTGATCACGGAATGATTATTTTCGATTACTTGATTGATAGAGATTGTAAGGTTACTCTTAAACAAATTGATTATCCAGAGAACAATTTTACTTCTCCATTGCAAGTATTTGAAAAAGTTCTTGAACATGAAAAGTTTGTAACATCAAGTATTGATTGTATTGCTTACATGTCACAAGAGGAATGTGATATGGCTACTAGAAATTTCATAAACTGGTATTTGACCGAACAAGTTGAAGAAGAAAAAAATGCTTCTGATATTATTACAAAATTAAAATTGTATGGGGAAGAAAAAGCGTCTTTATACTTGATTGATAAAGAATTATCAAGTCGAGAATATGAAAAACATGTTTTTTCTTGAATTCAAATATAACAATTTTGTAACCTATTTGTCTTAAAAGCTTTAATAAGTTATTATTAAGGTGTTATGGGTAAAATTATAGTGGTAGATGATGAAAAAATTGTTACCTCGGCCTTTAAAACACTTTTAAAGGTGGAAGGATTTGGTGATGCACATTTTTTCAATAAGCCAAAAGAAGCGATAGAATTTTTAAAATCTAATACTCCAGACTTAATAGTATCTGACTTTATGATGCCGGATATGAACGGTTTGGAGTTTTTGACTGCCGCTAAAAATTTGCACCCTGAAGTTAGTATGATTCTTTTAACTGGTTATGCAGATAAGGAAAATGCTATTAAAGCGATTAATGATATTGGTTTATACAAATATATTGAAAAACCTTGGGATAACAATGATTTAATAATGAATATCAGAAATGGCATTGAAAGAAGTGGTCTGCTATCAAAGTTAAGAGAAAAAATTTCAGAATTAGAACAAGCTAAGCAACAGCTTCAAGATTATTCTGAAAAGCTAGAAGAGATGGTTGCTCAAAGAACAGCTGAATTGACGGCTGCTAACCTGAAATTGAGTGGTATTATTAACTATTGTGCAGACGGAATTATTATTATTGATAGACACGGTATTATTGAGCAAGTTAATCCAGCGTGTGAAAACATGACAGGTCTTTCGGAAGTTGCACTTTGTCATATGAAATTTCAAGAAATAGCGTATTCTGATAATGTTGATTTTAATAAATCTGGTAAAAATCGTGAAGGTATTTTTGGTCTAGGTCCAGAACGTTCTGAGATTTTGATTAGAGATTGTTATATTAGAAACTCATTAAGTGATAAGAGAATTCCTGTAGAGATTAATTTTGCGTCAATTTCAACTTCAGAAAAGGAACGTTATGTTGGTGTAATTCGTGATGTAAGTTTACAAAAAGATACTGAGCGTTTAAGAGATGACTTTATTGCAACTCTTACGCACGATTTAAGAACACCACTTCTTGCAGCAATTCAGACTTTGAAGTTCTTCTTGGATGGTTCATTAGGGGATTTAGAGGAAAAACAAAAAATTCTTTTGGCTACTATGTTGCAAAGTAATGAGGATTTGTTAGGCTTAGTCAATGCGCTTTTAGAAGTTTATAAATTTGAAAGTGGAAAGTTGTCGTTATGTAAGACTAAGTTTTCCGTGAAAGAGCTTATTACTCATTGCTTTGATGAACTTAAACCGTTAGCTGATAAAAAAGAATTAGAATTTGTATTGAATACTGATATCGAAGATAATGTTATCGTCAATGCTGATAAGGCTGAAATTAAGCGTGTTATAATTAATCTTTGTGGTAACGCTGTTAATTATACGAACAAAGGCGGGAAAATAGAGGTTTTTGCTAGAGCGGATGAAGGTGATTTTATATTCTCTGTTTCAGATAATGGCAATGGTATACCAAAAGAGGATATTCCACATTTGTTCATGCGTTTTTCTCAGGGTACTAGTAAAAAGCGTTCTACAGGAACAGGGTTGGGACTATATTTGTCTAGACAGATTGTGGAAGCTCATGATGGAAAAATTTGGTTAGAAAGTAAAATTAATAAAGGTAGCGAGTTCTCATTCTTACTACCGAATGCAGTACAGGATATAAAAGAGGGGATAAATGATTAAGGTTTTAATAGTTGAAGATCACGATATGGCTAGAATGGGCTTATCGGTTATTTTGTCGAAAAATTCAAATATAGAAATAGCAGATATGTCAGCAGATGGACAAGATGGTGTTGAAAAGGCTCTTCAATTAAGACCGGATGTTGTTATTATGGATATTGGTCTTCCAACTATCGATGGTATTGAAGCAACAAGAAAAATTAAATCAGCAAACCCTCATATCAAGGTTTTAATGTACACATCTCGCGAAGAAGAGGACGATATATTCGATTCGTTCAAAGCTGGTGCTGATGGTTACATTACAAAAGGTGCTACTTCAGAGCAAACTGTTGCTGCTGTATCTGCTGTTGCAGAAGGTGCTGCGTGGCTTGATCCAGCTATTGCTAAAGTTGTTCTAAGAAATGTTAGAAAAAGTGCAGAAGTGCAGACAAAGCGCGGAGAAATCAACTATAAATTAGGCAAAAATTTGTATGGCTTAACTGAACGCGAAATGGAAGTTTTGGCTCTTATTGTTGACGGAATGAGTAATCCGCAGATTTCTGAAAAACTTGTTATTACTTTATCTACAACAAAAACTCATGTTCATAGTATTTTGCAAAAACTATATGTAGAAAGTCGTTCTAAGGCTGTTGCTACTGCAATGAAAGAGGGATTGGTCTAATTGCGTAAAAATGTTTGCTTATTGGCTTTAACTTTATTATTATCATCGACCGCGGTTTATGCTTTTGAATTTAATAATCCTTTTAATATAGGAAATATAAAGGATGCTCGTCAAAAAGAGGCGGAGCATTTTCATAAGGTTGCTAAACAAGAAGAAGTTGAAAAATCTGGGCGTAAAAAATTTAATTATAAACCTTCAGGGTATATGACAGTGGCTGAATATGAAGAATTGGCGCGATATAAGGATAAATCTGAAGATAAAATAGATATTCCAGTGCTACCTAAGGGGTCGGATATGAAATACGTGCCACAACCAACGTACCGTATTGTTCGTTACAATGATCCGCCTGGTAGTCCAGAATTAAGTATATCGAAAAAGTTTTATAAATTAAGACAGTATAATAGTCAGGGAATAGTATCGCCAGATTTTTCAATAATGGTTTATTCTGCGGTTTACTATTATCCAAATAGTGCATCAACTTCTTCTGATATTTTTGTGATTCCTCTTGAAGAAGTAGGCACTCCACTTACTAAAATAATGAAAGCTAACGTGAAAAAGCGTATTCAAATCCCTATTCTTTCAACGGAAAAGTCAATAGATAATAGTGATGCTTTTAGAACGTTGACTCCAATTGATTTTTCACCAGATGGGAAAAGATTGTTGGTTAAAGAAAAAATTGGAAGTAGCCAAGATGGTATTTGGAAAACCCTTGCTATTGTTTATGATTTTGAGAAAGAAAATTCATACAGCTTGGGAGAAGTTCGTGGGGCGATAGCGTATTATTGGAAAACTTATAAAGGATTAGACTTAGATGATTCTAGGTGGGATATTTATCCGTTAGGGTTCTCACAGGATGATCCTGATAGGGTTATTGTTTCTGCATATGCATTTACGGGTAAAAACCCTATATTTCTTGGGGTATGGAGTGTAGATGCTTATGGTGAACAGTCACGATTACTTTCTTTTCAACAAGATTCGGCAAAAGTTAGTATGAATGGTTTCAAAATAATTCAAGATGGGGTTGTTAAACGAGTCATCATTGAAGAACAAGAAGAGGCTATGAAAAAAGTTGAAAAATCTGATCTCAAAGTTCAAAAAAAGAAAAAAGAACGATTTGAAAAACAAATCGAAAAGGATTTAAAAGCTCGCTTAAAAAAGATGGATAAAGAATTTAAGGCTGGTCAAAAAGATTTTAATAGGCAAGTTAAAATGGGTGGTACGACATCTTTAAATGATAATCCAGAAAAATTTAAAGATATTAAAATAAAAGAGCTAGAAAAAGAAATTGAAAAATCAGAAAAACAGCTTTTGAAACAACAAAAAGAATTAGAAAAAATAAATAAATCTTTAAATGAATAGAATTTGAGTTTTTTGTTTGCGTTATACTTTATATAAGGAGCAAACTATGCCACATTTTTTTATTAATTCAAATGATGTTAATAATGAAACGATTATTATAAGTGAAAAGGATACTTATAAACATATTGCTAAGGCTTTACGAATTAGAAAAGGAGAAAAGCTATTATTAATTGACGAAAACCAAATTCAATATGAAACTGTTGTGACCGATGTTACATCAGATGAGGTTATCGTAAATATTGAAAATAGTTATAAATCTTCACGCAAGTTACCTTTTGGATTATATCTTGCTCAAAGTCCACTCAGAGGTGATGCACAATCCTTTGTTATTGAAAAAGCTACGGAGTTGGGTGTCAAAGGAGTATATCCTATTTGTACTGATAATTGTGCTGTTAGTAAAGAAATTATTGATAAAAAAATAGAAAAATGGCAAAAAATTATGCAAGAGGCATCCAAACAGTGCGAACGAGCTGATATTCCTACTTGTTTTAATAGAGAGACACTTGATGTTCTTTTGCAAAAATTTGATAGGATAATAGTTTTCTGTGAAAGAATTGCAAACAAGACTTTAAAAGATATTGAACCAATTAAAAAAAGTGACAATATTTTAGTTATAATTGGCCCTGAAGGTGGCTTTTCTGAACGTGAATTTGAGTATTTCAAGGATAATGATCTAGAAATGCTTACATTAGGTGATTTGATTTTAAAAGCTGAAACCGCTGTTACTGTAGCATTAGGAAATGTAATTTATGAATTTACTTCAAAAAATTAATACTGACGAAATTTTGAATATTATTAATGCGAATTTCGACCAAGAAATATATCTTGTTGGTGGGGCTGTTAGAGATTTTTTACTTGAAAAAACAACTTATGACCGAGATTTGATTGTATGTGATGAAGACGCAAGAGAATTTTCTTTGCGTTTAGCTGAATTTTTTGATGCTACATTTGTGCCTTTAGATGAGGTAAATAAAATTTATCGTTTAGTGATGAAAGATAAAATAAATTATCTTGATATTACTAATCCGATAGAAAATTCTTTAGAGTTAGATTTAGCTCGTCGAGATTTGTCAATAAACGCAATTGCTATTAATTTAAAAACGGGTGATGTTATTGATCCTCATAATGGTGTTGATGATTTAAAAAATTCGGTTATAAATCATATATCTGAACAAAATTTTATTGATGATCCTTTGAGGCTTTTAAGAGTTTATAGATTCCAAGCAAATTTGGGATTTTCAGTAACTTCAGAACTTTTTGATATTGTAAAAAAACATGTTGAATTGATTGAAAAACCTGCAATTGAAAGAATTGTATATGAATTAGTAAAGTTGTTTGCTGGAAACTTTGCGGATATTGCTTTGCTGGAAATGGATAAATGTGGGCTATTGGAACTTCTATTTCCCGTAGTTAAGGAATTAAAACAAGTTCCTCCCAATTTACATCATCATTTAGATTTGTTTAATCACTCTGTAGAAACAGTTAAACAAATTACAAAAATATATAAATATTTGCCTGTTGACGCAAAAGGACATTTAGATAAAGTGGATTTTGGAGGATTTTCTAGAATTGCACATTTGCGTATTGCTGGTTTTTTGCATGATATTGGAAAGTTTTCGACTTGGACGATTGATGAAGGTCGTCACCGTTTCATAAAGCATGATGATGTCGGTTCTAAGCTGGCAGTACCTCTTTTGAAAAATATGCATTTTTCAAATAAGCAGGTTGAGTATATTTCGAATATGATTAAATATCATATTTATCCATCAAATGTTATGGCTGCACCTGAGGTTAATGAAAAAATTATGATGCGGTTTATTCGCCGTATGGATGCAAATTCTATAGATAATATTGTTCTTGCGATGTCAGACAGACTTTCTGCGCGAGGTCCAGAAATAACAGATGAAATTGTTAACAAAAATATTGAAGCATTAACAGCTCTTATGAATTTCTATTTAGAAAAGAAAGATACATTAAAACCATTACCTAAATTATTGTCAGGTAATGATGTTATGAAAATCTTAAACATCAAGCCTTCACCTCGGCTTGGTAAAATTATTGATGCGCTCTATGAAGCTCAATTAAATGGTGATGTCACATGCCAGCAAGAGGCTGTTGATTTTGTTAAAAGTTTAAAATATTAGCCTTAACATGTGATTTATTGAAATTTTGTTACAAAAATTTACATATTATTTTGATGTTAAATTTTTAAAAATCTGCTCTTTTTTGTTTCTGTTATTGTTTGATTTAACTTAAAAATTAGTAAATTTGTTAAAAAAGTTTATTTTTAGAAAAATATTTAATAAGTGGCCTTTACATTAACTTAACATTTCCCCCTAATTAGGCAATTTTTAATCTTGAGCTCTTTTAATTGCAGTATGCTCTTGATATAATCGGAGTATTCGGAAAAACCAGACAAGTTATGATTAGTAGAATTAGTAGTGTAGAAAACAAAAAATATACCCCTAATAAGGATGCTCAACAAAAACAGCAGCCTTCATTTGGCGGTTTGGGTGAATTAATTTTACAAGGTGTTCAAGCTTGTGAACGTAACCCTATGCTCAACGTATCTGTATTGGATTTATCTACAGCAATTGTTCCAAGAACAATTATTGAAACTAAAGAATCAAATGCTTATGCTGGTATGGAAGCATTTAGAAGAGAGTCTTCTGGTTTAATTGTAAACTGCTTATTACCAGGTTACATAGTAATGGGTATTGCTGCATTACTTGAACGTATGGGTGCTTTTAAAGGCGTTAAAGGGATGTCTAAAGTTTTAGCTAATGAAGAATCTCTAAAAGTCGTACACAAATATATGTCAAATGCTCAAGGTACTGGTGAACAAAGATTAAACAATGCTATCACTTCATTCTTAAATGATTTGACTGGTGTTGATGGTTCTTCAAGAAAAGCATTTAAAGATTTTGATTTAGATCTTGGTGTTAAAAAACTTGTTAAATCTACTCAAAATCCTTCAACAAGATTGAGAAAACCTCACAAATTATTTGATAGAGGTTATCGTGATATAGTTAACGCTACTCATATGACTGAACATCTTGAATTAGATGGAAAAGTTCTTTCTAAAAACTTGAAAGGTTATTTAGAAGATTTTGTAAATGTACATAAAGCAGTTGAGAAAAACGGTATAAAAGGTGCTGACGAATTAGCTAAATTTATTCAAAAATCAATCAAACTTGTCAACTGGAAGAGTGCGCTTGGAATGTTTGCAATCATTCCTTTAGCAATTTCAATGCAACCTATCAACCGTTGGTTAACAGCTAAACAATCTGGAGTTAAAGGTGCACCTATTTACAAAGATTATGGTGATGACAAAAACAACAAAGAACTTACACCTCAAGAAAAAGCAGCATTATTAAAACAAAAGTTCATTTCTATTGGATCAATGCTAGGTGTTGCATTCTTATCTATGGGTTGTAAATTACCTGGCAAAGATATGTTGCAATTTAAAGGTGTTTTTCCTACAATGGATCAAGCAAGGATTATTTCCACTGCAACATTTGCAAGCCGTATGGCTGTAGCAGAAGATAAGAATGAACTTCGTGAAGCTACAATTAGGGATATCGCAACATTCTCAAGCTTGTACTTCTTAGGTGATTATGCAGCTAAAGGTGTTGCAACTTTAATAGAAAAAGTTAAACCAGACGTCAAATTGTTAAACAAACTTAAAGAGTTGCCAGAAGATGCAAATATGTGGAAAAAACTTGTTCATTGGGTGAAAGATGTTAGTTTAAAATCTTCCGATGAAGTAGTAGGTAAAACCGCTAAGAATTTGCGTTCAGTATGTCAAATTGGTAATATTGCATTCTCATTATTAGCACTAGGCGTATTTATCCCACTATATACAAGAACCCAAACTAATAAAAAACGTGAGGCTGAATTAAAAGCACTAGCTGCCTCGGTGAATTCAACAGATGGATTCTTAAAAGATCAAATCAAAAACAGTTCACCAACATTTAAATCGTTTTTTAACTAAAAAATAGGAACAAATCATGAAAATACAACATATAAATAGCCAACAATTTAATACTTGTAGAGAAAATCAACGTCAAAATCAACAGCCAGCATTTGGTGGTATTCTTGATGGGATGTTGAATGGTGGAACACAACTTTTAAGATTTTTAAATACTAACCAAGCTTGGGGAGCAACAGCCGTTGACTTTACTTGTATGGTTGCACCTAGAACTATAACAGATTTTTCTCGTGGTGCTGACGCAGGTGTAGAAACATTGCGTCGTGAAGCTAGTGGTACTGTAAACCACGCTTCTGTTGGTTTGATTTATGCTCCTTTGGCTGGTTTCTTATTATCAAGTATGATTAATTCTGATTACGGAATTAAAGCTCAGAAAGTTTTTGCTGATTCTGATGCTGTTGATATTATGAGTAAGATGCAATTTGATTCACTTCGTGCTAATGGTGGTATTGCTAATGTTGATGATTATGCAGCTAAAGTAGCGGCAAGTATTACAAATGCTAATGGAACTAATTTATCTGATGATGCTCAAAAAGCTTTTGCAAGAACTCTTGTTAATGAAGTTAGTACATCATCTAAAGATAATAGAGCGATGCTAAGACACATTGTTCTTGAAGACTTAGGTTCTGAGTCAGATATTATGATGAAAGCTACTGGTAAAGAAGTAAAAGCTTCATTAAATGATGTTGTCGATAATGTTATTTCAATGTCTAAAACTTTATTCAAAGACAAAGTTATTAATTCTTTCAAAGAAGCAACTAATTTTGCTGATGTAAAATTTGTAAAATCATTGAAAAATTTTGGTATGCGTCGTTCATTACTTGGGCTTGCACTTGCTTCTGCTATTGGTTGTTCAATTCAGCCTATAAATATATACTTGACTAAAAAGAAAACAGGTAGTGATGGTTTTGTCGGTGTAGAAGGTAGAGAAAAGGATAAATCATTCGGTTTTAAAGTTAAAAAAGCCCTTACAGCATCAGCATTTGGTGCTGGTGTATATGCGTTAATGGATAAACCTTTCTTGAAAGGTATTCAATATAAAGGTTTAACACCAACATTAAATCAATTTAAACTTGTTTATGGTTTGACTATTATGTCAAGATTTTTAGCTACTCGTGATAGTGATGAACTTCGTGAAGCGACAGTTAAAGATACTTTAGGTTTCTTAAGCTGGTTAGTTCTTGGAAACTTTATTCAAAAAGGTACTCAAAAAGGTTTGAGCGCTTTATATAATCGTAGAAATAATGCAAATATTAATGTTGTAGGTAAAACAAGAGATGAAATTTTATATGCAGCATTGAAAAAAGCTGGTATTCCATTAATTGAAAATGGTAAACCTTTGACATTTATGCAAATGATGAAGAAACTTCCAAAAACAGATAAATTAGCTAGAACCAAGCTCCGTTATTTAACAATTGCACAATTAGCAGGTTATGCGTTCTCTGGCGTTGTGTTGGGCGTAGGTATTCCTAAGTTAAATATTTATATGACAAATAAAAGCGAAGCTAAACGTAAGGCTAAATTAGCACAACTACAAACTCCTGTTAGCAATATGCTAAAACCAGAAAATTTAGCTTTCTTGAATAATTTCACATCAAGCAAAATGTTGAATGACTAATTTTGAGCGTTTGCTCCAGAAACAACTTCAATAAGTTCTTGAGTAATAGCGAATTGTCTAGTTTTATTGTACTGGATTGAAAGTTCACTAAGCATCTTCTCTGCATTGGTTGTTGCAGCCGACATTGCTGTCATACGAGATGCAAGTTCACTTGCTTGCGCTTCTAATAAAGCTTGATAAATAATATTTGTGATGTACAATGGTACAATTTTTTGTAAAATGCTTTCTTTATTAGGCTCAAATTCCATTAGAGGATCAATTTTGTGATGTTCTTCAATTTGTGGAGGTTGAACAGGTAAAACAACCCAGTCTTCAACAAAATAACTCATCATATTTTTGAAACGTGTAGTCACAATCTCAATTTTATCAATTTTTTCATTGACAAAATGTTGAGCTATATCTTCAGTAATAATTTGAGCACCTTGAGGGGTGGGATTATTTGCAACACTTAAATATTCTCCCACAATTTCGCAATTCAAATTTTTGCAACGTCTGTGTAGAGCAGAAATACCTTTTTGCCCAACGATAAATAATTTACTTTTAATTCCTTGAGAGGAATATTCTTCTATTAGTTTTACTGTTTTTCTTATTATATTTGCATTATAAGCTCCAGCCAAGCCTTTGTTTGAAGTTATTACAAGAATGCCTACTTCATCCACAGGTCTTGTTTTTAATAAGCAAGGATAATTGTCAATTGCGGATTTTATTCTTAAATTGGCATTATTAACCTTGCCAACAGAGCTTAAAAGTTTGGCAAACATATTGTTTAATTCTGACGTAAATGGACGTGAAGCTTTTACTGCAGTTTCAGCTTTTTTAACTTTTGCTGCAGCAACCATTTTCATGGCACGGGTTATTTTCTTTGTGCTTTGAACGCTTTGTATTCTGTTTTTTATGTCTTTTAAGTTTGCCATATTATCCTTTAGAATGTTTTCTTGAATTCATCAAGAGCTGTTCTTAATTCTTTTTTATCATCTTCAGATAGTGCGCTTCCATCATTCAAATTTTCTGCAAGTGATTTAAGGTTTGCATTCAGGTGTACAAACCATTCTTTCTTAAATTTGCTGATCTCATTTGTTTTAATTTCATCTAGCACGCCTTCATTGGCTGCAAATAAAATACTAACTTGTTCTGCAACGCTTAATGGATTATATTGAGGTTGTTTAAGGACTTCAGTTAATTTTTCACCTCTTAATAATTGATTTTTAGTTGCTTGATCTAAGTCTGATGCAAATTGAGCAAAAGCTTCTAATTCTCTAAATTGTGCTAAATCAAGTCTTAATTTACCAGCAACTTGTTTGATAGCTTTTGTTTGAGCTGCACCACCAACACGAGATACTGAAATACCTGCATTGATAGCTGGTCTAACACCAGAGTTAAACAAATTGGTTTCTAAGAATATTTGACCATCTGTAATTGAAATTACGTTGGTTGGAATGTACGCAGAAACGACACCAGCTTGAGTTTCAATGATTGGCAATGCTGTAATGCTGCCACCACCTAGTTCATCACTTAATTTTACAGCACGCTCAAGTAATCTTGAATGCAAATAGAATACATCCCCAGGGTATGCTTCACGTCCTGGTGGTCTTTTTAATAATAAGCTCATTGCACGGTATGCTTGAGCGTGTTTAGATAAATCATCGTAAACGATTAAAACTGATTTACCTTGTTCCATAAATTCTTCACCAATTGTAACACCAGCAAATGGAGCGATGTATTGTAATGGAGCTGATTCATCTGCCGTTGCAGATACGATAATTGAATATTCCATTGCACCTTTGTCTTCTAATGTTTTTGCTAGTTGTGCAACTGTTGAAGCTTTTTGGCCAATTGCAACATAGATACAGATTACATCTTTACCTTTTTGGTTAATTATTGTATCGATAGCAATTGCTGTTTTACCAGTTTGTCTGTCTCCAATAATAAGTTCACGTTGTCCTCTTCCGATTGGAGTTAAACCATCTATTGCAGTTAGTCCTGTTAAAAGTGGTTCATGAACTGATTTTCTAGCAACAATCCCAGGTGCAACACGTTCAATTGGACGGGTTTTTGAATATTCATATTCGCCTTTACCGTCAATAGGCTTCCCTGTAGGATCTATGATTCTACCAATTAAGTTATCACCAACTGGTACTGAAGCAATTCGGCCTGTTGTTTTAACAGTCATACCTTCTTTGATTTGTGTGTATTCGCCAAGAATTACAACCCCAACGTTATCTTCATCAAGGTTCATCGTAATGCCAAGTGTGTCATGTCCATCTTCAAATACAACAAGCTCACTTGCCATAACGTTACGCAAACCGTATATTCTTGCGATACCGTCACCAACTTCAAGCACGCTACCTGTGTTTGAAATTTCAGTTTGCAATTCATAATTTTCTATTCTATTTTTGATTATAGAACTAATTTCATCAGGTTTTATCATAAGTTCCCCTTTATTTTTCTTAAATTTTCAAGTTTATTTTTTATGCTGGTGTCTATTACATTATCATCAATCTGGATAATCAAGCCGCCGATTATATCTTTGTTAATTTGCCATTTTGGTTGAATTTCTTTATGTAATTTACTACCTAATTTAGAAGTTATTTGTTTTTTATAGTCGATATTTAGTTCAACTGCTGAAATAATTTTTACTCTTTTTATGTTGTTTATTTCGTCCAACTCAAATTTATAAGCTTCAATTATTTGTTCAAATTCTGTAAAACGACCTTTTTCTATTAACAATTTTAGGAAATTTAAAATTTGAGGCGAAGTTTCTTTATTGAAAATATCATTAATAACCGATATTTTTTCTTCGATACTAATAGTTGGAGTGCACAAAACAGTTTTAAGTTCTGTAGAAGTATTTACAACTTCCAAAATGTGTTCCAAATTTTGCAAAGTCGTATTATAGTCAATTGAACCGTTTTGTGCGGTTTGAATTAATCCTTTTGCATATGTTTTTGCGGTTTGTGAAATTATCATAATTCAATTCTGTCCAATTCTGTAATACTTTCTTCTATAAACTTGTTGTGTATATTAGGTTCGATTTCGAGTTTGTTTAAAATATTTTCTTTAGCAAGGTTTATTGCCTTATCAATTGTATCATTTGATAGTTTAGTTGAAACCTTTTTTGTTTCTGCTGAAATTACTCTGTTAACATTGTTTTCAATTTGAGTAGCTTGAGATTTAGCATTTTTGCTGATTTCATTTTCTAATAATTTAGCATTGTTTTTTGCCGAGGTGAGTTTTTCTTCAATTTCAGCCTCAGTATTTTTAGTAGTCTTTTTTGCTGTTTTTAACTCAATTTGAGATTCTTTTTTTAGTTTCTCTGCATTTTCAATTGAATTAGAAATTTCTAATCTAATTTTCTCAATAATTTTAGGTACATCAATTTTGACAAAAACGATAGCAATAATCATTACCAGTATCGCAAAATTGAAAGTATTTGATTGTACTACTAAATTCCAAAATTCTGTCATTGTTTACCCTAAAATCTTTGTTGTAATTTGTTCTGCAAGCCCTTTAATATGTTCATTTAATTCTTGCTTTGCTTCTAAAGTCTTATTGTCTAATTCAGCTTTCAATTCTTTGAGACTTTCAACCGCATTAGATTTTGCCTCAGAGAGTAATAGATCAGCTTTAGAATTCGCCTTTTTTACACCATCATTAATAATTTTTTTATGATCTTCTGTTGCTTTATTTAGTTTAGCTTCGCGATCTTGAAGCAATCTATTAGCTTCTTCTTTTAAACTATAAGCTTCATTTAAAGTATCACCAACAAGCTTTTCCCTTTCTCCAATAATTTGTTCTAACGGAGCATAGAAAATTTTGTTCATCAAAAAGACAAACACGATAAAACTTATTGCTGATACTAAAAATGTTGCATTAAATTCCATAATTTATTACATTAGTCCTACAAGTTTAGCTGCTATAACGAAAGCGTACAAAGCACAAGCTTCAGCTAATGCTGCACCTAGCAAGAAGAAACCGAATGCTTTACCAGCAACTTCAGGTTGTCTAGAAATTGCATCCATTAAACCTTTTGTTGCAACACCGATACCAAGACCTGCACCAATTGCACCAAAACCGATAGCTACACCGCCACCCAATTGTGCCAAATCAGAAATTGTTTTTAACTCTTCCATTTTTATCTCCTTATAAATTAATGTTCATCGCCTGTAGCCGATGAAACATATGCTATAGTCAACATCATAAATACAGTTGCTTGAATGAATGCTACTAATAATTCAAACAACATAATTGGTAACGGTAAAAAGTAAGCGCAAACCCCTAACATTACCGTTACTAGTATTTCGCCAGCAAATATGTTTGCGAATAAACGAATTGCTAAGCTTAAAGGTCTTGTCACCATTTCTAAAACTTCAACAAGTCCCATAATTATTCCAGTAAAGCTAAATTCGTGTAAAAAGAATTTAGGTCCCTTTTTCTTTACTCCCATTGTTACATAGTAGATTAAAACTATTATAGCCATGGCCGCTGTTAGATTTAAGTCATTTGTTGGTGATGCTAATTCACCTGATTTTAAATGAATTAATCTTAAAGGTAGTTGCCCCATTAAATTTGCAGTTAATATGAATAAAAATAATGATGCAACAAGAGGAACATGTTTTCTGTTGTCATTTGGAATCATGGTATCCAATACCCCCCAGAAGAATCGCATAAGAGCTTCTGCAATTGCTTGGAGTTTGTTAGGAATTATTGATAATTTTCTAGTCGCAATGAATGCAAAAATTAACACAACAGTCATGGCAAACCACATTGTAAAAATTGTGTCTAAATTGAATGATAGTGCGTGTCCATTCATTACTGTATTAAAGACCCAGTGTCCGCCGTGACTCATTTTCCTCTCTCCTTGAGTTTAATTTTAACTCAATTTAAAAAAATTGGCAAATATTTTGTGTTTGTTATACAATGGCACTATATGAAATTAGAGGGAGAAATGAAGATAATAACACTTGAAAGTGTAGATTCTACTAACATTTACGCCAAGACCCACTTGGATGCTTTGGATGATAGAACTGTCGTCCATGCTCTTAGTCAAACATGTGGTCGTGGTCGTTTTGATAGAAAATGGGTTGATCTTGGAGATGGAAACCTCTTTTTATCTTTTGTATTGAAGCCTTCTAATTCATTTAACGAGATTTATTCGAATTTAACTCAGTATTTGTCTGTTGTTTTATGTGAGTTACTTGATGAATATGGATTGACTGCTCAAATTAAATGGCCAAACGATGTTCTTATTAATGGCAAAAAAATAGCCGGTATTCTTTCAGAAACGGTAATGCAAGGTAATAATTTTAAGGGATTAGTTTTGGGTATTGGTGTAAATCTTAACGCTAAACAAGATGATATAGATGCTATCCCTAATAAAATTGCAACCTCATTAAATCTTGAGTTGAATAAAAGTATTAACATGTATGAATTTATCCAACAGTTGTCGGATAAATTTTTTGCTAATTACGATGAGTTTTTAGCTAAAGGTTTTGAATTTATCAAAACTAAATACGTATCAAGAGCTTCTTTTCTTGATACAGAAATTTGTGTGCAAGTTCTTAATGATGTTAAGAAAGGCCTTGCAAAATCAATTAATGACTCAGGTGAATTAGTAATTGAAAATAATGGAAAAGAAATTGTACTTACGATAGGAGATATATTATGCTAGACACATTATTAGGAGAAGGCTTATTTATCATGCTTTTGGGCGTTGGATTCGTATTAGCTTTCTTGTGTATTTTGATCTTCGGTATGATGATCATGTCAAAAGTAGTTGGTTATTTGAACCAATTATTCCCAGAACAGGTTTTTGTAGTTGAAAAACCTTCTAAAAGATCTGCTTCAGATGATGAAGCTATCGCAGTAGCACTTGCTGTTATTAAGGCTCGTGGTTAATAGTTATTAAATGAAAGGAAATATAATTATGGGAAAGAAACTTATTAAAGTTATGGATACTTCTTTCAGAGACGGATTTCAATCTGTATATGGTGCAAGAGTATTCGTTGATGACTTCATTCCAGCATTGCAATCTGCAGTAGATGCAGGAATTAGACACTTTGAAGTTGCAGGTGGTGCAAGATTTCAATCACCTATTTTCTATTGCAATGAAAATGCATTCGAAACTATGGATAAAATTAGAGCTGCTGTAGGTCCTGATGTTAACCTCCAATCTTTAGCTCGCGGCGTTAACGTTGTTGGTCTTGATTCTCAACCTAGAGATATCATCAACTTGCATGCTAAAATGTTTAAAAAACATGGTGTTACAACTATCAGAAACTTTGATGCTTTGAACGATGTTAATAACTTAATCTATTCTGGTCAATGTATTAAAGATAATGGTTTAAACCACGAAGTAACTATCACAATGATGGAATTGCCTATTGGTTGTGAAGGCGCACATGATGTAGCATTCTATGAAAAAGTATTGAGAAATATCTTGGAATCAGGTTTACCATTTGATTCATTAGCATTTAAAGATGCTTCTGGTACTTCTAATCCTAGAAAAGTATACGAAACAATTAAAATGGCTCGTGAAATTTTGGGTACAGATGCTCACATTAGATTCCACTCTCACGAAACAGCTGGTACTGCATTAGCAGCTTACCTTGCAGCTCTTGATGGTGGTGCTGATGGTATCGATTTATCAATGAAGCCAGTTTCTGGTGGTACAGCTCAACCTGATATTGTTTCTATGTGGCACGCATTGAAAGGTACTGAATACGATTTGGGTATTGATATTGAAAAAATTCTTGAAACTGAAGAAGTTTTCAAAGATTGCATGAAAGACTATTTCTTGCCACCTGAAGCGTTGGCAGTTAACCCAATGATTATACAATCTCCACTTCCTGGTGGTGCATTAACAGCTAATACTCAAATGTTGAGAGATAATGGCTTGATGGATAAATATCCTGAAGTAGTTGCGGCTATGAAAGAAGTTGTAGAAAAAGGTGGTTTTGGTACATCTGTAACTCCAGTTTCACAATTCTACTTCCAACAAGCGTTTAATAATGTTATGTTTGGAAAATGGAAGAAAATTGCTGAAGGTTATGGCAAAATGGTTCTTGGATATTTTGGTAAAACTCCATGTGAACCAGATGCTGAAGTTGTTAAGTTAGCAGCTGAACAATTGGGTCTTCAACCTACTACTGAAAAAGTTGTTGATTTAAATGATAAAGATGCTTCTAAAGGTATTGAAGCTGCTAAGCAAATGCTTAAAGATGCTGGATTAGAAGAAACTGAAGAAAATATCTTTATTGCAGCTGCTTGTAAAGAAAAAGGCATCTTATTCTTGCAAGGTAAAGCAACAATTGGTGTTAGAAAAAATGAAAAAACTGAAGAAAAATCAGAAGCTTCTTCAAATGGTTATACAGTTACAGTTAATGGTAAAAAATATGCAGTTGCTTTTGAAGGCGATAAAGCTACAGTTAACGGTAAGTTGTATGACTTTAGCGTAAAATCAGGTATCGAAGCTTCTCAAGCTGTTGCTGGTGAAGGAACTCCAGTTAAGGCAGCTTTACCTGGTGTAGTATTAAAAGTGTTAGTTGAAGAAGGCGATAGTATTGCTGAAGGCGATGTAATTGCAGTTGTTGAAGCTATGAAAATGGAAACTGAAATTAAATCTCCTGTAGGTGGTACTGTTAAATCTGTTGAAATCGAAGTTGGTAACCAAGTTCAAACAGGTCAAGTATTGGTTACTGTTGCGTAGGAGAATAGAAAATGAATATACAAGACAGTTTATTAAAACTTTGGGAATCAACAGGTATAGCAAACTTTGTACAACCTGCTGATCCAGCAATCACAAATGGAGTAGAACAATTCTTACATCAATTTGGTTCTCCAATTATGTTAATTGTTTGCTGTTTCTTATTGTGGTTAGGTATTAAAAAACAATATGAACCTCTTCTATTGGTTCCAATCGCATTTGGAGGTTTGTTGTCAAATATTCCAGTTGCGGACATTGCAGGTCCTCACGGATTTTTAGGAATTATTTATGAAGCAGGTATTCATCAAGGATTATTCCCATTGATTATCTTTATGGGTGTTGGTGCTATGACAGACTTTGGTCCGTTAATTGCAAATCCTAAAACTGCACTTTTAGGTGGTGCGGCTCAATTCGGTATATTTGGTGCTTTATTATTAGCATTATGTGTATTCGGATTTACACTACCTCAATCTGCAGCTATTGGTATCATTGGTGGTGCTGATGGCCCTACATCAATTTATGTTACTTCAAAGCTAGCTCCTGAATTATTAGGTGCTATTGCAGTTGCAGCTTATTCATATATGGCTTTGGTTCCTGTAATTCAACCGCCAATTATGAAATTATTAACAACTGAAGAAGAACGTAAAATACAAATGTCACAATTAAGAATGGTTACTAAACGTGAAAAAATCGTGTTCCCATTGGTAGTTCTTGGGCTTTGTATTATCTTCTTGCCAGATGCATGTCCATTGATTGGTGCTTTGACATTTGGTAACTTATGTAAAGAATGTGGTGTTGTAGAAAGATTGTCTGATACAATGCAAAATGCTTTGATTAACATTGTTACAATCTTCTTGGGATTGTCAGTTGGTTCAAAATTATCAGCAGATCAATTCTTGACACTTCAAACATTATTTATTTTAGTTCTAGGTATTACAGCATTTGCGTTAGCTACTGCTGCAGGTGTTGTATTTGCTAAAATTATGAATATGTTTTCTAAAACAAAAATTAACCCACTTATTGGTTCTGCTGGTGTTTCTGCTGTTCCAATGGCGGCTCGTGTTTCTAACAAAGTAGGTTTAGAAGCTAATGATCAAAACTACTTGTTGATGCACGCTATGGGACCAAACGTAGCGGGTGTTATCGGTTCAGGTGTTGCAGCCGGTATATTACTTGCTCTTTGTGGTTAATTAATCAACAATAATAAAAAAGGCCGACGTTATGTCGGTCTTTTTTTATTCAATCAATTATACTATTAACTTTTTTATAAAATCATGTATAATAAGAATATAGAAGTTAGTGAGGATTTTATATGTCAATTGATGATGCTTTGGTTATGATACTCGCTGGAGGCGAGGGTAAAAGATTATTCCCTTTAACAAAAGATAGAGCAAAGCCTGCTGTACCTTTTGGAGGTAGATATAGAATTATTGATTTCGTTATTAATAACTTTGTTAATTCAGGTTTTTTCAAAATTAAAGTTTTGACACAGTACAAATCTGATTCTTTGAATAAGCATATAACTCGAGGCTGGGCATTATCACCTTTTTTAAACCAATATATTGATTTGGCACCAGCTCAAATGCGTACTGGTAACGATTGGTATCGAGGAACAGCTGATGCTATATTTCAAAATATATTTCACATAGAAGATGAAGATCCACGTTATGTTTGTATTTTTGGCGGTGACCATATTTATAAAATGGATGTATCACAAATGCTTGATTTTC
This sequence comes from Candidatus Gastranaerophilaceae bacterium, assembly GCA_045638025.1. Classification (GTDB taxonomy): domain Bacteria; phylum Cyanobacteriota; class Vampirovibrionia; order Gastranaerophilales; family Gastranaerophilaceae; genus SIG32. The sequence continues at coordinate 32,012 of JAZUAO010000010.1, read as the reverse complement.
ACAAAGCTAATAATGCAGATTTATCTATTTCTGCAATCCCAATTCCAATTGAAGAAGCATCGGAATTTGGTATTATAGAAGTTGATGACAATTGGAAGTTAGTTAACTTTGTAGAAAAGCCTCAAACTCCACCAAAATCAATTCCAGGTAACCCAAATATGTGTTTGGCTTCTATGGGAAATTATATTTTTGATAAAGATGTTTTATTAGATGCTCTTTATCGTGATGATAAAATTGAAACATCAAGCCATGACTTTGGTAAAAATGTTATTCCTATGCTTTTGAATGAAGGTAAAAATATTTATGTTTATAATTTCCACGATAATAATTTTGCTGGTTCAACAGAAGCTGAAAGAGGTTATTGGAGAGATGTTGGAAGTATTGATGCATACTGGCAAGCCAATATGGATTTATTAGAAGCAATGCCTGAATTAGATTTATATTCTAAAGAGTGGCCATTAAGAACATTTAATTATAATTATCCACCTGCTAAATTTATTTGGCAAGAAGGTGATCGTGTTGGTATGGCTACAAATTCTATGGTATCAGAAGGCTGTATTGTTTCTGGTGGTATGCTTTCAAGATGTGTATTGTCACCTAAAGTAAGGATTAACAGTTACTCTCAAGTGTCTGATAGTATATTGATGGAAAACGTTGATGTCGGCAGATATTCAAAAATTAGAAAAGCTATTATTGATAAAAATGTTAAAATTCCACCTAATACTAGAATTGGATATAATTGGGAAGAAGATGTCAAACGCGGCTTCCATGTTTCTCCTGGTGGTGTGACTGTCGTTCCTAAAGGTGCAAAATTATAATTTTAATAGTATATTCATAGGGCTTATTATGTAAAATTTTCTTAATAAAGCCCTATTTTTTAGCAAATAAATGGCGTTTACCTGCTTTATGTTATTTAGGTAGAAACAATGGCAGTGATAAGTAGTGTACGTCAATCTAATTTTGTGAGAAACTTTAGCAAAAAAGCTTCTCAATTTGCATTGGATTGTATAGGAGGGAAAAATAGGAGCTTTACTGTCACTGATGATAAAGCCATTAAAACCTTTGAGTGGATTGGAAAAAACTTATCATCTGCAGAAAATCGACTCATTTTAGGTGCATCTGCCCTTATGACACAGCCATTCATTGATGCTGCAAACAAAGATGTTGATGATGAAACAAGACGCTATTCTATCTGCCGTACTGTCGCTAAAATTATTGCTGGGACCTTTACAGGTTATACAATTAGAAAACTATGTATTAAATCAATTGATGCCTTTACAAAACTGCCAACTGAAATTAAACCAGAAATGCGATTTAAAAATTTAAGATCTTGTTTATTGCCGACAATTAAAGCAACCGCTGAGGAATTAGCACAATACAAGAATACGCTAGGTACACTTATGGCACTTGGTGTGATGATGTTTACAAACTTCTTGATTGATGCACCTTTGACAAAATGGTTGACCAACTTATTTGCTGGTAAGACAAAACCTAAGGAAGGAGCTGAAAATGCCCAATCTAGGTAGATTTTTTAATGATTTAAAAAATACCGTTCTTACTAAGTTTGGTCAAAATCCAGCTAGTATGCTTATTTGGACTGGAGTTTTGGGATGGTTTTTCTCATCTTTAGCTCAAATTGTTGCTATTAGCGCTAATGATAAAATTCCAAAAGAGCAAAAGAAATTTTTAATTCCTCAGGAAATTGGCGATGGTGCTGTTAACGTATTGTCTTTCTTGGTGGTTACAAGTGCAATTAAAGGATTGGCTTCAAAACTCGTTTCTACTGGTAAAATTGCGACTCCTGCTATTCGTGAATATTTAAAAAAATCTAAAGTTAATCCCAAAACAACTGTTGGTAATGTTATGTTTGACATTTCTAAAATGCCTAATTTCTATTTAATTAAAGATGAATATACTAAGTTTAAAAATGGCGTTGACGTTGTTGGTATGACTATTGGTTCAATTCTTTCTTGTAATATCATTACTCCGATTGTAAGAAATAAAATTGCTGCTGGTCGTCAAAGAAAGGCATTAGTAGAAATGGAAAAAGAAAGATATCAAAATCTTCAAGCTCCAAAAGGTCGTACTATGGATGATTATTTAAATAATGCTTATAGTAGAACTACTTCTGGTAGTTTAAGGATTTAATGTTACAATCAATCCTGTGACTAAAATACTTATCAAAATTACAAAAGCCGTTATTATTTTATTGAAAACGTCATTATTGTCTTCAGTTTTGCTTAATGTGTTTATAATAGATTTTGAATAATCACTTTTAAATTCATTTCGAGTTTTATCAAACGAGTCGTGTAGCATCTTTCTAAAGGTATAAATATTTTCTAAGTCTTTACGAGCTAGTGGGTTTGATATGCTGATTTTTTTGATTCGCAAGCTTTCGCTTTCATCAAGTTCATTATCAACATATGCAGATAATTTTTGTTTAAATTCCTCATACTGTTTTGTTTGATAAGGTTTTTCGTCGTTATAATCACCAAGCGTCAAGATATGATTTACAATTTTTTTTGATTGCATATAGACCTCTCTACATTTGGGACATTTTTTTAAATGTTCATCAACGTATTTTTTTAACTTTTGGTTTATTTTGTCTTCAACGTAAAAGCTCATCAGTGCGATTACTTGGTTACATGTAAGTTCATTTGCCATTTTTATCTCCTATATGTATGATTTAAGTCCAACTTGTAATTTATCTCTAGCTCTAGCAATGCGTGATTTTACAGTTCCTATATTAGAATTTGTAGCTTCTGCAATTTCTTCATAACTTAAACCTTGTAGTTCTCTCAAGATGATAGCGATTCTAAATTGTTCAGGTAAGTCAAATATTGCCTCTTTTATTATTTGTTCTAGTTCAGAAGATAAGCATTTTTCATTAGGTTTACATCTTTTATCAGGGAGTTGCAATTTTATTGTTTTTTCATTTTCATCCATTGATATTGCTTCAGGTCTGCGTTGACTTTTTCTTAACTCATCATAAAATAAGTTAGTTATTATTTGATTTAGCCAACTTTTAAAATTTTTTACTTGTTTTAAATTATTTATGTTTTTAGCAAGCCTGAATAATGCTTCTTGTGTTAAATCTGCTACATTTTCTTTTTTTTTGCATAAATATGAAAATGTTGCGAACACATTTTTCTGTTCGCGTTTAATAATTTCTTCTAATGCTTTCATATCACCTTTTTGCGCTAATGGAATTAGTTCCTCAAGTGATATTTTTTTGTAATGCAAAACAACCATAAACCTATATTAAAAAATACAGGAAAGCATATGGTTACACATATTTACATAGTAAAATGGCTATATTTGTATTTTACAAGAATTAAATTATTTTGCTGAAATGTAGCCTCTTAAAGCTGTATATGCTGCAACGTAAGGAGATGATAAGTAAATATATCCATTAGTGTTACCCATACGACCTTGGAAGTTTCTGTTTTGAGTGGTTAAACATACTTCACCATCTGCCAAAATTCCAGCGTGAACGCCAACACATGGACCACATCCTGGAGGCAAAATTGTTGCATTAGCTTCCATAAAAATTCTTATTAGACCTTCGTCAAGTGCTTTTAAATAAACATCTTTTGACGCTGGGCATATTAACATTCTTACAGAATCTTTTACTTTATTCTCTTTTAAAATGTTTGCAACAACACGCATATCTTCAATACGGCCATTTGTACAAGTTCCTACATAAACCTGATCAACTTTCACTTCGCCAAGTTCGTCAACAGTTTTTGTGTTATCTACTGTATGAGGACAAGATACTGTGTGTTCTACATCTTCAGCATTAATTGCAATTATTCTTTCATACACAGCATCCTCATCAGGTAAAAGTGTTCTGAATTTATCTTCTCTGCCGTGTTCTTTTAAATATGCCTTTGTTTTTTCGTCAGCGACAAATAATCCAGCTTTAGCACCAGCTTCAACAGCCATATTAGCTAACGTGAAACGTTCAGACATTTCCATGTTTTCAATAGTATCTCCACAAAATTCTAAAGCTTTATATGTTGCTCCATCAGCACCAATTAAGCCTATCAAATGCAACATAAGATCTTTAGAACAGATGCCTGATTTGAATTTGCCATTGACAACAATTTTAAAGGTCGCAGGGACTTTTAACCAAGTTTTTCCTAGAGCCATTGCTACAGCAATGTCAGTTGAGCCCATGCCTGTTGCAAATGCTCCCAAAGCACCTGATGTGCAAGTATGTGAATCAGCACCAACAAGAATTTCACAAGGGTTTACAAATGATTCGATTAGTCTTTGATGACAAACACCAGAGCCAACCTCTGATAAAATAGCCCCATAATCTCTTGAAAAATCTCTTAGAGTTGTATGCATGTTTGAAAGTTCTTTTTTGGGACTTGGCGACGCGTGGTCAATAAATAAAATAGTGCGTTCAGGATTGTTGAGTTTATCTTTGCCTAATTTTTTGAATTCCTGAACAGTTAGTGGCCCTGTACCATCTTGAACTGCACATACATCTACTTTTGCAATAACTAATTCTCCTGCTTTAACCGGTTTACCAGCGTGTTCAGATATAATTTTTTCTGCTAAAGTTTGTCCCATTTTATCCTACTTTCTATACTATTCTGCTTTTTGCTAATTGTGCATCCATACGTTCTTTTATTGCACCGATTGATTCATAATATGGCGCAACTGTCATAACTTTTGCCGCTATATCTGGGCAATAATAAATAAATTTTAACTCACTTGAAGTAAGAGGTTGTTGAGTGTGAACGTTTGCATATCGCGCAAGTTCAAGAATGATTCTTGCCTCATGTTCATCTTTAAATTCTATTTCCAGGTTGTTATAAACATTTCTGAAACCTTTAATACCACCGTATTCTCCAGTTGTAATCATGCGACCAGTTTCAATAATTTCAGGTTCACCACGTCCTAATTCTTCAAAATCATATAATTCATAATTTCTACGGTCTTTTAGAGCTCCGTCAGCGTGAATTCCTGATTCGTGAGCAAAAGCGTTATCACCAACAGCTGGCTGGTTTTTAGGTATTGGAACTCCAAAAGCATAAGCAGTATATTTAGCTAATTGCCATGCTTTGCTCAAATCTATATTTTCATCGACTTGATATTTTTTGTTAAAACCAGCAGATTTTAAAACTGCTAATAAACAAGAAACTAAATCAGCATTCCCTGCTCGTTCACCCATACCATTAATTGCAGTATTTATGTATGCATCAACTCCAGCATCAATTGCAGCTTTAGCACCCATGACTGAACATCCTACAGCCATTCCTAAATCATTATGGTAGTGTAATTCTATTGGCATCTGTGTTTCTTTTGCTAGTTTATAGATTCTGTCATACGTTGTCTGAGGATCTTCAAACCCTAGAGTATCACAGTATCTAAAACGATGTGCGCCACATTTTTTTGCTTCGTTTGCATATTTTATCAAGAAATCTAAATCACTTCTTGAAGCATCTTCAGCATTTACACCAATAATTTCTGCGCCATGAGAAACTGCACATTCAACAGCCTCACATGTCATTTTTGTAATATCAGCTAATGTTTTTTTACCTTGATATTTACCATTGGTCATCTGTTCTGAAGTTGATTGAGATAAATTTACATATTTCAATTTCGGAACGTTTGTAAACGACTCATCAACATCACTTGCTAGTGCTCTCATCCAGCCAGAAAGTTTTGTTTTATTTATAGCGCCTCTTTCAACAAGTTCTAAGTTGGCATTTAAATAATTAATTTCGTGTTTTGTTGTTGGAAAACCAAACTCTGATTGAGTTATACCCATATCATTTAACATTAAGTTGATGATTGTTTTTTGTAATTTAGCTAGTCCTAATCTTGAGGTTTGAACGCCATCTCTGTTTGTTACGTCCACAAAATGTATTTTATTCATTGCTCTATCCCTTTCAAATCTTATTATACACGAAATATTAACAACTTGCATTTTTATAAAATGTTATTTACAATATTAATATTATGGATAAATTATTAGAGAAAAAGATTAATAAAGAATTTAAAACAGGAAACGTAAAATCAGCTATAGAGCTTTGTCAGATAGGATTACAGAATGATCCAACTAATGCAGATTTGCATGTTCGTTTGGGTGATTTGTTTTTAGCATGGCACTTAGATATTTACAATTCATGCCAATATATTGATGAAGCTATTACTGAATATCAGAGAGCTCTTGAAACATATATTGATTCAGCGGAGATCTATTTTAAGATAGGGCAAGCTCAATTTTACAAAGGAGATTTGGATAAAGCTATTAATTATTTTGACATGGCTATTACTAAAGATCCTAAGTATGCCAAAGCGTACTATTTATTGGCAGAAACTTATACTAAAAAAGCTCGTTTCTTGGAAGCTTCTTTGAATGCTAAAAAAGCTATTCAATATAAGCCTTTAAGTAATTCTTGTGCTCACTATTTATTGTACAGTTTGTATAGAGTTTCATCTTATAAATGTTGGAAAACAACCTTTAAGGCTAATTGGGAATTGTTTTTGTCATGGTTGACATTACCATTTGATACTTTAGCTTTAAAAAATGTTGCAAGATCAATTTCTTATTTGAAATTTTTGCCAATATTGATGAGAGGTTTTATTAAGGTTCAGACTCATGGCTTGAAAGAAGCCATTGATATTTATATTGAAGCAATTGAGAAAGCTCCAGGGTTTGTGCCTTTGTATTGTTTGTTAGGTGATATATACAGATCTGTTGGGCAATTTGATAACGCAATTACTGAATACAAAATGGCTATATGGTTGGATAGTTTAAATATCCCTGCATATCGTCACTTATGCCAAGCATACGAAGAGTTAGGCGATTATGATAGTGCTGTTGAAATTTATGAAAAATTAATTCAAATTATGCCGAACATTCCTGAATTTCATTCAAACTTAGCTAATATTCTTTACGTTAAAGGTGAGGCAGATGCAGCAGTATCACATTTCCAAACAGCAGTTACATTAAATCCTAATAAACAGTGGACAAGTGTTATTAACCAGACATTAGGTTTTGTATATCAAGAGGCTAAATCTGATTTAAATGCTGCAATTAGTTCTTATCAAAGTGCATATCTTTTGACACCAGAAGATATTGATATTTACATAAATCTTGGTAGCGCATTTTATGATAAGGAAGATTACGCGAACGCTCTTGCTGTTTATAGGAATGCTTTAGATTTAGACCCAGAAAATGCTAAAATTCACTGTAATTTAGGATTCCTATACTGGGGTAAGGGTGACATTGATGAGGCTATCAAAGAATACGAATTGGCTATACAATTTGATCCTCATTATGATATTGCATACAACAACTTAGGTGTTATTTATTTGGATGATTTGGGTAGAGTACAAAGAGCTATGGAATTATTTAAAAGCTCTGTTGCTTGTAATCCAAATTATGCTTTAGCTCACTTTAATTTAGCTCGTTGTATAGCGATTACTGGTGATAAAATTGAAGCAGCTAAGTTATATCAAATAGCTCAAGATATCAATAAAGTTACAGGTGAAATTGATCCTCAAGATATTGTTGATAAAATCAATGCTTTATTCGATTAAATGAAGTGTTTCAAAGATACATTATAGTGGCTTATTATGAGTTATAAAATAACAATTTGATATAGCCTTGATTGCTTATAACCCTAATGCAACTCAAGATCCTTTTTCTAATCAGGTTGTTAATGTAACTTCTTCGGGCAGAGGTAAAGATTTATCTATTGGTTTAGGTACTGATGCGTTAGCTATTCTTTATGATGTTTCAGGGACTGGTAATCCAAATACTTATGGAACAGATGGCAACAGTAAGTTAAAAGATATTAGAGGCTTGAATGTTTCAATTAAAGTTGGTGCGGATATACTAAATCTTGGTTCTAATTATTCAGCTGTTGATTGCTCATATTCAACAAGTCCTGATTTTAAATATTGTGGAAGCATGCCATCTAGTAAGCGTAATGACTACTGGGCAGGGGCACAAAAAGCTTGTGACCAACAAGGGATGAGGGTACCTACTATAGATGAATTAAAAGCTTTGTATAATGACTCTACTTGGGCAGATAAACCAACTTCTGTCTACTTCTGGTCTTCGGAAGAAACCTCTAATTCGCGACTCGCAAACGTCGTTAATTTTACTGGCACATCCGCCCCCGCGGCTCTTTGCGACAAGGATTACGATGCAATAAGTGTGTTGTGCATAGGAAAATAGTTAGGTATTAGAATGTATAAAAACTAAAAGGAAGGCGGTGATACCTTCCTTTTAGTTTTATACATTCTTTCAATATACCAATTAGAAATTCCTTGGTTATTAAAATTCCACCGGAGATTGAAATAAAAATCCCTTTCGATATCATTATTAATTGAAGTTTTCAGATAAAACATCTGAATTTAAAGGTAAAATGAAACCAAATGTTGAGCCTTCGCCAAGTTGAGATTCAACAAAAACTTTGCCTTGGTGATGTTTTTCTATTGTGGTTTTAACAAGGTGTAAGCCAAGACCTGTACCTTTTATTGTGTGAGTATTATTTTCAACCCTAAAGAATCTGTCAAAAACTTTTTTCTGATGTTCTGGTGAAATTCCGCAACCTTCATCTTGAACAGAAATGGCAACATCATTTTTAGATGGTTTGTAGAGGCGTACGCGAATTTTTTTACCTTCTGGTGAGTATTTTATCGCATTTGACAATAGGTTTCTTAATGCGCGTTCTATGCTGTCGTAATTGAATAAAAATTCGTTAATATCATCCTCTTTAGAAATTTCAATCGTAACTTTTTTATCCTCAGCCAAAATTTGAATATGGTTGACACAATCTTCAACTAGTCTTGTGATATCGTTATATGTTTTTTCAAGTTCCATATCAGAATCAAGACGAGAAAAGTCTAATATATCGTTGACCATTGTGTGAAGGCGAATGATTTCATTATTCAAAGTTTCAATGAATTCTTTTTGAGTTTCATAATCAAACTCATCACCCATTGTGTATAATGTATCAATATAACTTCTTAAAACTGTAACAGGTGTTCTTAATTCGTGTGAAACGTTGGAAATAAATTGAGATTTCATTAAATCCATCTCAGCTTCTTTTGTAATATCAATCAATACAATTATGTAGCCAACGTAATCATTACTACGAGTGTACATAGGTGAAATAATTGCTTTAATTATTCGTTTATCAATTGTAATATTAAAGTAAACAAATTTATTTTCACTAGATTTAAATTCTTCAATTTTATCTTTAAAACAGTGGTTACCTTCGGTATCAATATAGTCTTGAATTGTTTTACTCAAAATTTGTTCTTCAGTCACGTCTAAGAGTGTTTGTGCGTGATTGTTAACCAGTACAACACTGTCATTGTTATCACAAACTACTACACCGTTTGCAATGCTCATCAATACAGCTTCTAATTTGTTGCGTTCAAGTGTTAGTTGTTCGATATTTTGTTCCTCGTAAACGTGTAATCTTGTAGACATGTCGTTAAAGGAATCAAAAAGTTCTTGAACTTCATTACTTACATTTTCACCTTCAATTTTGTATCCAAAATTACCGCCAGATATTTTTCTAACACCATCGTGAAGAATTCTAAGCTCTCTTGTAATTAAGTACGTGTTAATGAGTATAACAAATGCAAATACTAGCCAAGCTAAAGCGAATACAAATAATAAAGACGCTCTAGTCGTTGAAGATATTTGACTGATTATATTACCAGATAGGCCGACTGTGACTGCACCAACAGGAGAGTTGTTGTTGTCAGTAAGTGGTGAACTTACAGTTATATTCGGACGTTGAGTGCTCTTGTGGGATTCATTTATATCCGAATGAATGATTTTACCATCTTTATCTGTAAATTCAATAAATACAATATCATTATGACTTTTTAATATAGAATCTGTATGAGTCTTAAGTGTTTTATAAATTTCGTTCAAAGATAGATTTTTAGTTATTTCAGCACTTTCAATCGCGAGAGTCTTTGAAATAACTTGACCAAAATTTTGATAACCTTGATTTAATTTCTTTTGAATGTTTATTACAGAAAAAACAGCAATCGCCATAATAAGAACGGTACTCAAAAGAAGTCCGAACACAATCAAACGGTTCTGGGTTGTAAGGCTCACCTTTTTATTCATATTCAAATTATACCACTTATTAGCCTCTAGCGCAAATTGTTCTTGCAACGTGAACACCTGACGCTGATGCTTGGATTAGGCCTCTTGTTACGCCTGCACCATCACCAATTGCAAATAAGTTTTTAACGCCTTCAGTTTCAAGTTCATCCGTTAATTTAACTCTTGCAGAGTAGAATTTAACTTCGATACCGTACAATAATGTGTATCTTGAAGCTGTGCCTGGAGCAATCTTATCTAGTGCAAATAACATTTCTTTAATGCTTGTTAATTGTCTGTGAGGTATAACTAAGCTTAAATCCCCAGGAGTTGCACAAGTCAAAGTTGGTGTAATAATGCTTGATTTTATTCTTTCTGGAGTTGAACGGCGTCCTTCAAGTAAATCCCCAAATCTTTGAACCAAAATACCATCACCTAACATATTAGCAAGTCTTGCGATGTGTTGACCATATTGGATTGGTTCTTTGAATGGTTCTGTGAATTTTTCACTTACAAGTAATGCAAAGTTTGTGTTAGGTGTTTTGAAGTTTGCATAACTGTGTCCGTTAACCGTTGCTATACCACTATAATTTTCTTGTACAACTTCACCATTTGGGTTCATACAGAAGGTTCTAACTTCATCTCCAAATGTTGGTGAATTGTAAATAAGTTTTGATTCATATAATTTATTAGTTAATGGTTCAAACACAGGAGCTGGTAATTCAACACGTACACCAACGTCAACAGCGTTATTTACCATACCAATTTTATGTTGAGCGAATTCGTGTGTTAACCAATCAGCACCTTCCCTACCTGGAGCAATAATTGTGTATTCAGCTGAAATAGTTTCACCATTGCTTAATTTGATACCTTTTACTTGTTCGCATTCAACAATCAAGCTATCTGCAGCAACATTATTTAAGATTGTAATTCGTTCATCTAAATAATCTTGCATTGCTTTTAAAACATCTAAACTTCTTTCAGTTCCTAGGTGTCTTACAGGTGAATAAACAAGTTTCAATTCAGCAAGTACAGCTTGGTGTTCGAGTTCATGGAATGTTTTGATATCAGTACCAAAAACTTCTTTAGTAGCACCAAAATCCAAATATAATTGATCCGAATAATCAATTAATTCTTCAGCTTTTTTTCTTGGCATGTAGTCAACTAGGTGACCACCAACATCTGGTGTCAATGTTAATTTCCCATCAGAAAATGCACCAGCACCGCCCCAACCGCATAACAAACCGCAGCGTTTGCAGTTTACACATTTTGGTGAACCTTCACGCAATGGGCATTTTCTATTTTCAATCTTTTGTCCTTTTTCGATTAAAACAACTTTCCAATCAGGTCTTAATTTAGTTACTTCCAAAGCTGCGAATATACCAGCTGGACCTGCACCTATAATTGCTACATTATACATTTTTCTCTCCAGTGTTATTGTGCCAACCTATTAAATATAACCGAAAGAAATTTGTATTTAAAGACTTTATGAAGATATTGTAAACATTATCTATTACTAAAATTAATTTCATCTATGCTTTTAACAACAACAGTAGGTTTGCCAGCTCTTTTTACTGTCTTTGTAGTTACGTGAACTTCCATTTGCTGTTGTTTTCCTAGTCTTCTATTCGTTTTCCTATCAAAAACTTCTGTAATTCGTTCACTATTATCACTACCGATATTTCGTATTGTTTTTTGGTAGTGTTCGTAAGCATTTTGTAATCGTAATGAATTATTAAGACCGTTTTCTTTGCATTCTTTTCTTGCTCTACCGATTTCTAAACCTGCTTCATTTAGTTTTTCAACGTTTGGTCCTGTAACGATGTATCCACCATTAGAGCCCATTATAGTTTTAAAATAATCAGAGTTAATTGCATTATTGTGGATATTTTTATATCCACGTACATAAGCAAGAAAATAATTATAATGAGGGTCCATTGTGCTTAGTGTTGCAGCAGCTGGACGTATGCAGGGATTATCAGAAGAATGTATTGGCCCAGAAATTTCTCTAATCACAGCATTACAACTTTTTCTAATAGTGTCTTCATCTTTGACTTCTTGACCATTTGCAATAACTTTAACAGGAATTACACTTGTAAAATTTATGTTGTTGATAGCATTTAGTTGCATAATTAAGATCCTTATCTTGTCTTAAAACCATAAAGCATATTTAGACGATCTATATCTGCTTTTTGTATATTTTGGGATATGTTGGTAGCTGGATACATTATACTTAATTTATTTTTAGTATGTGGTAAACCAAGAGAGTGCCCAACTTCATGTTGCATTTGTTTATAGATATATTTTTTATCAAGTTTTTTACCTTCATACTCAGATGATGCAATGTATATATAAGTTCTAAGGCGTTTTCCACGGCGTACCATACTCTCTTGTGAAGATGTTGACCATTCATCGTATGGCATTGTTTCAACAAAATTAACTCTAATTTGTGCAATTTTAGGATTATGAACGTAGTAAAATTTAACTTTATGATTACTAGCTTTTGACCAAGAATCAAATGCTTCTTTCATCATTTTTGTATGTTTATGTTTTGGAGGAACATACGTTTTAATATACTGAGGTCTTGCCCATTTTGCTGGTGCCGAAAAGACCTCCAATGAGCAGGAAAACAAAAATATTAACACTAAGACTATTAATTTTATACGCATAAACACATTTCCTTTGATTCTAAAACCCCTGAAAAAAAAATTTGCTAGTAAATTTATTTATATTTTGCAGCAAGTTGTGAATATCTTTGTGCATTTTCATAATCATCTAATTTTTCAGATATAACAGATAAATTATGATAAATAATGTGTCTTTCGTTATCATCTTTGGCGTATTTTTCTGCATTTAATAGCGATTTTAGGGCTTTTTTATATTCACCAAGTTCTTCATATGCAACTGCTTGATTAATGTAACCAACTGCAAGTTTTGGGGATGATTTTATGTAACTTTGAGCTTCAACTAATTTTCTTTTAGCCATATCTTTTGATGTGCCTAAAACAATTGGTGCATATATTAAGTTAGATTTATCCAAAAATAATTTATTGCTTACATTTGGTTCAAGCATATAAAGCAGATTAAGTGTATTGACATCTGATCCGCTAAGGTAATTAAAATCACTTCTGTATTTGCCAAATAGTCCTGAATTATCCTGAGTAGATAGGTACATTAAATCAATAGAATTGTAGCTATGTCCCATTATGCCAAGTGCGTGACCAAGTTCATGAAGTAGAGTATTGTATATTTCTTTATCTGAAAAATATTCGCCTTTATGGTTTTTGTCGTATAGAGTAATTGTCATGTGTTTGAGTGTAAAACCTGTGATTGTGGGAGTTGTGTATCCGACAACGTATCGACATATCTTCCCATTACAAACATTGCTTGGTAGTGGCTCAAATAGAATTATAATGTTTGCATTTTGAGGCGAAGAAACGTTTTCAAAACTTACAAAATCAATTGATTTATCCCATTGGCTAAAAGCTCTTGAAATTGCCGATTTGTAATATGAAGGCAAGTTAACAAGGTTTCTATTATCCAAATACACTTTAAGCGGGAAAGAGTCATTACTCCACCTTATTAAGCTACCACCAGCTGGGGCTTGCTCAATGTAGTTTGCTCCCACATTTTGATGAATAGTGGCTTTCCACTCGTTAACCGTAAATTCAGCTAACGATCTAGCACTATCATCTTCTTTTCCAGTAGAAATATCATATACGGCTTTTTGAACCTCATATGTTGGTTCTAAATTGGAAAGTGATCGTACAAAATAATATTTATAATCTTTATTTTTAGGATCTAAATGGTAGGCATATTTAAAGGATTTTGCCGCAGAATAATAATCTTCTTGTTCGTAAAAGCCTTTCCCTTGCCAATAACAAAATAAAGGCAATAATTTAATAAGTGAAACTATAATTAGTCCGCTAACTAATATTAAGGGTATATTACTGCGTTTTTTCATCAGATACTTTTTTCTCCAAATCAAGCATCTTTGCAAGTGCTCTTGTGTCACCCTTTAACTTAAAATATTCAGCAAATTTTGGAGTAGTTTTAAGGTTAAAACTTCTACCATTTTTATCTTTTGTTTTTGAAATGAATCCTTTTTCTAATAATTCTTGTACGTGTTCATATGCAGTAGAGCCACGCATTTCGATTAAAGCTGTTTGCCTAATAGGTTCTTTAAGAGCTATAATAGTCAAAGTCTTTTGCACAGCAGCTTTTAAATCAACAGGACAAAGTTTTTCTACTATATCCATATATTCTTCTTTAATTTGTAGAATATAACCATTATCATCATCAATTTCTAAAGCACCATCTCTTGCTGAGTAATCCATTATTAACTCCAATAATGCTTCTTCTGCAACCTCTGGTTCAACTTCTAAAATTTCTCCAATTTCTTTAGCCGACAATGCTTTAGCTGTTGTAAATAAAACAGCTTCAATTCTAGCTTTCAACTGTTCCATTTCCACCTCTTACTACATACAAATCTGAATAAAATTCATCTTGTTTTAAATCATAATCTGTTTCTGCTGTTAGGAATAACAACGCAATATAAGCACTAATTTTATCCATACCTAATAAAGTCAATTCGTTAAGCTCAATTTTTTCTTCATGAGTAAAAATTTGAACTAGATTTTCTTTTAATTTTAAAACACAATCCTCGATGTATTCTTCGTGTGCTAAATTGATGATGTCATCTGGCGTAAATCTTGAATAAGATTGTACACGACGTTTAGCACGCTCGTGAGCTTGTTGAAGTGATTGTTTTTTCTCCAATTTTTCATAAAATTCCAATTGGCGAATCAAATCTCTCAATGTTACAACACGATTTCTATTTAAGCGAACACTTGTACGACGTTGTAAGACTTCATCAATGGATACGACATTGCTTGTAGGTATAAACTCTTCATCTTCTGGGTATTCCACAATGAAACCGTCGTCATCATATTCCAACCCTTCTGTGTAATCAGGTTCACCGATTTGTAAAATATCGTTGCCTTCTAGTACATTAGACTTTAATTTCAATAATACCGCTGCAAAAAGAAATGTGCGACCTGTTAGCCTCAAATTTTGAGACTTCATTTCGCAAATGTGCGCCAAATATTTGTCTGTAACATCAATAATATCGACATTCCAAGGATCAATCTTGCCTGATTTCGCCATAGAAACAAGAATGCCAATACCCTCATCCTCATTAGATTGAACTAATTCAGGTAAGTTAGCGCTATTAATATCATAATTTAATGCTGCTTGTTCTGTCATTATTCTTCGTCTCTTAATTTAATCCCTGTTACTCTAGTGATACCTTTTTCTTTTTGTGTAACACCAATTGTTCTATTAGCTGATTCTATCATAGGTTTTCTGTGACTAACTACTATAAATTGCGTATCTTTTGCTTGGTTCTGCACCATTTGAGCGATACGTTCAACGTTCATAGTGTCTAAACTTGCATCGACTTCATCAAATGCATAGAATGGAGCAGGCATATAACGTTGAATAGAAAATACAAACGCTAACGCAGTTAATGATTTTTCACCACCAGATAAACTACCAAGTCGTTGATGCTTTTTATCACGAATACTAACTTTCATATCTAACCCCCCAGCTAGTGGATCATCTGGGTTTTCTAATACAAGTTCGCCTTCACCTTCTGAAAGTCTATGAAACACTTCTTTAAAGTTTGTATTTATGTTGTTATATGTTTTCATAAATGTTTCTTTTTTAAGTTGTTCATAGCCACTCATTCTATCTAAGATTTCTTTTCTTTCTTTTGAAAGAGTTTCAATTTGGGATTTTAGTTCTTCTTGACGCGCTAAAACCTCTTCATAAGCGGCAAGTGCACGCATATTTACATCGCCAAGTTCTTCCATGCGACGTTCTATACGTTGAATTTTAGATGTGATTTCATCTATTGAGATACTTACCGGTTCTAATTTTTCGATTTCTACGCCTGATTTTTCTAGTTCTTCTCTAGCTAAATCCATTTGAGGCTCTAATTCACGTCTTCTTGCTTTGAATGATTCGATTTGCTCTGCGATACGTTCAATATCAGAAGTTTTGATGTGTTTTTGTTTTTCCAATTCTATCAAATCATTGTTAATTTCGTCGCGTTCATTCAACAACTTGCCTAATTTTTCTTCAATTGCTGCAATTTGTTCTTTTAAAACTTCGATTTTTTCGTTTAGCTTTTCAATTTCTTCTTTATAACGAACTTTATCTTCTTCTAGTTTAGTGTTATTTTTCTGAATCATTGAAATGTTGTCATTTTGTGTATTGATTAAATTAACATGGAAGGCAATTTGACGATTTAACTCATTAATGTCATTATTAGCATTCATCAAGTTATTCTGTAAGCGTTTTATATCAGCTTCTACGCCAGCAGTTTTTTCTTTTAAATCTTTCAAATCTTTGTCGTTGATTAATTTTTCAACTTCCTCAATTTGTTCTTGTGTTCTAGCGATATTATCCAAAATAGAAATGTGTTTCTCTTCCATTTTGTCTAATTTTTTATTTAATTCGTCAATTTGCGGTCCTACATTTTTAATAAAATTACTTTTTTCTTGCAAAATATTTTCGCTAGCATTGTAATTTTTATTCATATTATCTAACTCTATTTTGGATTTATTAAATTCAGTCATAGAATCTGAATAATTTGTACGAACAGTGTCTAATTTCTGTTCTAAAGCAGTTTTTTTCTGTTCTAGAGTAGTTAATTTTGTTTCCATCTCTTTCAATCTAGCTTTGTAGTTTTCAAGTTCTGCATCATCATTTTGACTAAAACTCAAGCCAGTTTTACGAACCGCACCACCTGTAATTGAACCAGATTTTTCAAAAAGTTCACCTTGCAAAGTTACCATACGGTATTTGCCGATAAGTTTTTTAGCGCATTCCATATCTTCAACAACTAAAGTATCACCGACAGCGTAGAAGAAGGCATTTAGGTATTTGTCATCAAATTCTACAAGATTGATAGCAAAATCAACAACACCTTTATCTTTAGGTAGTTGCAATTTAGTCGGTGCTTTTTGAACTTTATTTAATGGAATAAATGTTGCACGACCTGCATTAGATGATTTTAATAATTCAATTGCAACAGAAGCAACGTGTTCATCATCAACTACAACGTGTGCCATTCTGCCACCAAAAGCAACTTCAAGAGCTGTAGAATATTCCTTATCAACTGTTCCTAATTTTACTAAAGGTGCGTGCAAGCCTTTTAAGTTTGCGCCCATAATTGTGTCTATTGCACGGCCAAAATTAGCATCCTCAAAGGCTTGTTTTTTAGCTTCCATAGAAGATATTTTTCTATAAGCCATTTGAATATTATAATTTAAGTCGTTGATTTCATTTTTTGTAGTATCCAAATCGTGTAAGGCATTTTGTTGGATAATTTTAAAATCTTGTAGTTCCTTTTCTAATTGAGATACTAAAGTCTGTTTTAATGATTGATTTTCATTAAAGTTTTTCTTCATATCTTCTAATTCATTTAACTTATTTTCAGCATCTTCGAGCTCTTTTTGCAATTTGCCTAATTCATTTTCTAGTGGTAAACGATTTTTAATTAACGCATTTTCAGAATCCTGAAGATTTTCCAATTCTTTTCTTAAAATGTTTCTGCGTTCGATATGTTGGTCAGCAGTTGCATTAAGTCCTGTCATATCTTCAAGAATTTTCTTTAATTCAGCATTTTTTTCAGCAATATCTTTTTCTAATATTTTAATTTCGTCATTTTTTAAATTAATTTTTAGATTAAAATCTGTAATCTTATTATTGTAAGTTTCAATGCCATTTTTAGCATTTTCTATAGAGCGCAATCCATCATGGATTTGCTTGTCGGCATAAATTATAGCATTATTTTTGCGATCAATCTCACCTTTTATCTCTTCTTCTTGCTTTTTAAGGTTAATTTGCTGCTGTTCGCCTTCTTCTTTTAATTTATCAGAAATTTCTTGATATTTTTGTTTAATCAAGTTTAAACGTTCATCAAGATCTTTACTTTTAACCTCTTCTTCTTTTTTCTTCTTAGTAAATTCTAAGATGTTTTCATGAGCTTTTTCTAGATTTCTTTTAATGTCAAAGAAACGAACAGTATTGATTTGTCCTTCTAAAGCATTTTTTTCTTCTCTTAGTTTTTGATATTTTAGTGCGACTTCGCGTTCTTCTTTTAATTGTTCAAGGCGAGTATCAACCTCACCCAAAATTAAAGAAGAATTTTGTACGCGTTGCTCAACAGTAGCTAATTCATTTGTGGCTTGGTCTATTCTTCTGTCAAAGTCTGCAATTCCAGCGATTTCATCAATAATCTTACGGCGTTGTTTTGGGGTACAATTTGTAATTCCCATAACATCACCTTGCATCATGACGTTGTAACTGTTTGGTGTTACATTATATTTTTCTAAAACGGTGTGGATGTTAGAAAGAGTTGTAACACTATCATTGAGGTAATATGTACTTGCATAGCCTTGTGTAGATTTACGAATTCTTCTCGCGATAGTTAAATCTTGCCCACCTTCCATATCTCCAAATGTAACTTTTACCATCGCATCATTACGCTTTGTATAAGTTGAAATGAAATGTGACAAATTTTCAGCACGTAATTCTCCAGCATTAGCTAGACCTAATGCAAATAATACACTGTCTATAATATTACTCTTACCTGATCCATTTGGACCTGAAATTGTGGTAAAACCTTTCAACAGTGGGATTTCTGATTTGTTCGCGAATGATTTAAAATTGTCAATTTCTAATTGTTTTATGTACATGTATTCCTGCCAAGTCTTATATTAATTGAACTACAAGATTGCTTTCATGTCAAAATCATTACTAAAACTTTACGTAAATTAAAAAAAAGTGTATAATTAGCATATGGTTATATGCGTTTATTATGAAAATGAAGTCCATATTGTTTGGGATAAAATTACTGAAGTCGACGGTTATAAGCTATATCAGCAGACTTCTGACAATTTGTATACATCTTTTAAGGATGTAACTGATAACCAAGTTTTACTATTTGGCATGACCGATAATAAATTAAAAATCAAACCTTATAAACGAGTTGATAATGAATTTAAATATGATTTTGGTCAATATAAGTTTACTTTGGGCGAAGAAGAGTTAGTTGAAGAATTTGTGACAATTACAAAAACTCAAAATGCAACAACTAATCTCCTTTGGAAAAAAATAAAAGGTGCCGATTCCTATAAACTCTATCTCAATAATGAATTTGTCGTGGAAACTAACCTTAATGAGTATTATTTTAAATTATTAAATTACGGTGAATCTGATTTAAAAATAGAGGCATATCAAGGGGATAGCTTAATTAAGACATCTGCACCAATAAAAGTTAATACTTTAAACATGGAACTTCATGCTATAAATACTGATGGCAAAATTTTGCTTTATTGGAATAGAGTTCCAAATGTTAGCGGATATAGGTTGTTTAAAAGGAACGGTAAAGGCGAATTTGAGGCTTTTCAAACTTCTTTAACAACTAATGTGTTAGTAGATAATATTGTTGCTGGTGAATTTGCTGAATATAAAGTTAAACCTTACGTTTTAAAAGATAATAAGCGAGAGTATTCTGGATTACAAGCTAAATGCAAAGTAAATGTATATAATTCTTCTCATATTGATCTTAGAATTAACAAAGCATATGGCAATCAATTATCAATTTCGTGGCTTTTCGAAGGTGATGTTGATGGATTTGAGTTATATAGAAATAATGGGCTTATTAATGTTATTAACGATGGTTTAGCTCATATATTAATGATTGATAATGAAGAGGGGTGCTATCAACTTAAAGGCTATAAAAACTATTTTAGTGAAAAATTGTATACCAGTCAGTCTGAAGTTGTTAATAATTTGACGCATAAATTATCACTACCAACACCACAAAATTATAAGTTGTCTGTTATAATACCAGCATATAATTCACAAGATTATATTCCAAGAACTATAGCCACAGTTTTATCATCAACTCTTAATGATATTGAATTAGTTATAGTTGATGATGGGTCATCTGATAATACAAGAGAAGTTCTTTCTTGGTATACAGAAAAATATCCTAAATATGTTAAGGCTATTTTTAAGGAAAATGGTGGTGTTGCTCATACTAGAAATGTTGGTATAGAATATGCTCACGGTGAATACATTGCCTTTATGGATAATGATGATATGATTCGTCCAGATGGGTTTAAAAAGCTTTATGATGCGATATCTATGACCAAATCAGATATTGCTGTAGCTCCTTTATATAGAATTGACAATGACAAATATGTCGTACGTCATCGTTTGCCGTTTGCTTGTAATGTATCACACGATATTGAAAATTATTTAAAGTTAGTTTTTTCTGATGGATATAACAATATCGGTGTTTGGAATAAATTATACAAAGCAAATCTTGTAAAAGAGCATCCGTTTGGACTTCTGGCATATGAGGACGTTTCTTGGACTCCTTATATTCTGTCATATGCAGATAATTTCTGCTATGTTAATGATATTTGCTACGAATGGGATAGAAAAATTCGTCCAGCGACTTTTTCAAATGTGCTATCAAATCGTTCAGCTGAAGAAAAATTTAAAGAAAGATTTGAAGCATTTGAATTTTTCTATAAGCAAGGTAATCAAAAACGTAAAGAGTGCCTAGCTTACATAAAAGCTAAAAGGTTATTTGGACAGGGGACAACTGCTAAATACCATAAATATTTTGATGCAATTAAAGAGATGAAAGCAGAGCTAATTAATAATAAATTTTTATTAGAAGATGAGAAGGCGAAAGCTAAAATCTTACCTTTGTTGATTGATTAATGTTTCTTTTTCTGTTCTAGATAGTTTTTTGATACGGTGTTCTTCTTTCATAGCCTCGGATTTTGTATTGAATGCCTTAAACCAAAGTAATTTAGTAGGTTTATTTGCGCGTGTGTATTTTGCCCCGCTGCCATCTAAATGTGCTTTATAACGCTTTTCTACATCATCTGTGTAGCCACAATAGTAGGTATTTCTTTCTGTTAAAAGAATATAAACATAATATTTTTTATTCATAAATGTATTAAAACAAAAAGGACGATCTTTGAGAACCGTCCTTTAATGTATTTTCTTTATTTTCTAATTAACAGAATGATGAAAAACCTCCACAAGAGCCGCCACCGCAAGAGCCTCCAGAAAAGCCCGCTGAAGCAAATCCTCCACCCATATCACCTAAAGTGGAGACTGCACTTGCAAAGTCACCTAAAAAGCCACCATAAGCTAGATCAGCACCACCATCAAATGATGAATACATACTGTAATCAACCGCAAAAGGATTACTACTGATAAATTCATCATATTGTCCCATTGTCATTAAGCCACTATCAAATAACATAGCTAAAGAACCTGCCGTTTCAACAACACCTGTTGGACGTTGTGCTTCATGTGTTCTAGTTCTTTCTTGACCTGATGGTTGTGATAAGAAAATCATCTTAACTCCTCGCTCGTGTTTACATTTATATAAAGGATTGAAAAAATACCCAATTTCAGCATGGGTATTTTTTGTTACATTCGTTTACAATAAAATTAATCTTCACCGATACAAAGAACATAATAGCCACTGCCACTGCGGCTAGCATAGTTACGGTTAGTTTGATATCTACTAAAACTTCTGTAGAATGAATATGCCATATTAAATTCAGTATTAGAAATCAAAGAGAATGAATTAGATGTAAAACCTAATGCATTTACATTCTCGGTAATCATTAAAAGATTTTCAGTTTTTGACTCAGCATTAATAGTATCTGTACCATAAATATATTTAGCTAATTCTATCAGTTGGGCTTCTGAAATAAGTTTATCAATGCCACCACATTGTATAACTGCACCAGCCCAATAGTCATCGCCCGATTTACACATGCTTATACCATATTTGCTCATAATTGCCATATCATTAGGGTTATTAGTACGACCTGCAGTGCACTCATTCCACTTATGAGGTGTTGCTAATACTGGCATAGAATCAATGCACATGCCATCAATTTTAATAAAACAACCTCTTGCCAATTTTCTAATATTTATACCTCTAAGGTCGCTTCCGCCCTTATTAGGAGATTTATTACCATTAGTATCATATAATACAGCTAAACAATCCGTGCTAATGTTAGCTGAATTTGAACTACCAGATAAAGTTATAATTTGATTAGAATATGGATCTTGGATACAATCTGGATTATATGCGATTAATGCGTTTGTACCATTTGCAAATTGAACTCCCATTACATTTGTTTCCCATTCAGGAATCCCAAAATTTGCAGATGTTTTAAGTCTAGCAACTTCTACTTCACTAGGTGATGCACCATTATTTCCCCAATATACGGTATCAGAAAAGCAGTCTAGAATATTTCCCTTAGTGCAGGTTTTATGAATTTTAAAGTGATTAGATAATTCATTTATAAAATTTTCTGTTGTTCTGTACCCAGCTAGTGATTGCTGTGTATTCATAACCTTCAAAGCTTCAGCTAGTTTGGTTTCAAAAACGGAAGCTGCTGTTGCATAAGTTTTCGTCTGATAATTAGCAATTAAATTAGGAATTGTAACACAGGATACAACTCCAATTATGCCCAAAGTAATCAATACTTCTGCTAATGTAAATGCGAATTTATTATTCATATATAAAGCAAATTTTCTCATCTTCTTTGGTAATTATAGCATACCTCATACCATTGGGCAATAAAATAAACCCATAGATTGATGACGTATTGTAGACATGCATTTAATATGTATATGGGTAGGAAGATTAGGGGACTAATTTGAAAAGATTAATTTTATTATTTACATTTTTATTTATAGGCTTAGCAGTACAAGCATCAGACAATTTCTTGCACACAATTGTGCTAGAAGGAACAGATGATGGTTATAATATAGTACTTAAAACTGATAATTTGCCAGAAGTTAGCAAAAAAGCAAAAGGCAGTGATAGTTTAATCCTCAATGTTAAAGGTATAACAACCTCAAAAGCTGTCAATGCTGTTTATAAAAGCACTTCTGATGTTAATAGTTTAGTTATCGAGAATGTAGCTGATAATGAACTTAAAGTTTATATTCAGGCTAAGGATATAGCTAAATCAACAATTATGGCACAAATTGGCAATACTACACCAGTTATTTTAAGTGAACGCTTTCCGATAGAAAAAGTTTTATGGAGTGTTATTGTTTTAGGAATACTTGTAGCACTTGCTAGATCTGCAAAAGCACTTTCTGAGTACGAAGACTCTATTACTATCAAAAAGGACATTAAAGACAGAGAAATCGAGCTATACCGAAATTTCCAAAGAGAATTGGCTAGTAAACCAGAAATTAATTGCAAAATTAAAAACATTTATGCAACGAATGTTATGCCTAGATCTAGAAGAAATTACAAAGAGTTGGCTAGAAGGTAAAGTTTAAAATTTTAGTTAAAATAGTTTCGGATAATCCTTTCAATTAATTGAGAGGATTTACCGTTTCCATAAGGATTTTGTGCTTTTAAACGGCTATCAGGCTTATTTTTAGAAAGAATTTCTTCGCTATAACTAATAATCTTATTATAATCTGCACCAACAAGAACTGAAACGCCAGCATCAATACCTTCTTGTCTTTCGGTTTCATAACGCATAACAAGTGTTGGACAACCAAAAGAAGGTGCTTCCTCTTGAATACCACCAGAATCAGTTAAAATTAATTTGGCATTTTTCATTAGATACACCAAATATGGATAATCCAATGGCTTTAATAATTTAATTTGAGGGTATTTTTTAAGGCGTGAATGAATTTTATCGTGCACATTAGGGTTAGGATGCACAGGAATAACAAAAGTGTGCTCGGAATACTTTTTAGCAAGGTATTCAATGGCATCTAATATTCTGTCAATTCTTTCTCCATGGTTTTCACGTCTATGTGCTGTTATAAGTACTAAATTATCATCTATATTGATATTTTTACTGTTAAAAAATTCAGCAGCCTGTTCTAAAACGTTATCTGAAAGACAGAAAAGTGCATCAATGACTGTATTACCTGTAACAAATATTTTATCTTCAGAAATATTTTCTTTTAAAAGCGCTTGTTTATTCTTTTCTGTAGGTGCAAAATTTAATTCTGTGACTCTTGTTACCATTTGACGCATTATTTCTTCTGGAAAGGGCTCATAAATATCGTATGAGCGCAAACCTGCTTCTACGTGGAATACTGGAACTTTTCTGTAGTAACTTGCTAATGCTCCACATAAAACAGTCATAGTATCACCCTGTACAATTGTAGCATCAATGGTATTTTCATTAAAAACTTTATCCAACGCTATTAAGATTCTAGCTTGAACCTCAGCTAATGATTGATTTTCTCGCATGCAATCAAGACTAATATCAGCTTTTAATCCAAAATAATTAAGAGTCTGATTAGATAATTCTTTTTGTTGCTCTGTATTACACACAATGACATTATAAAGCTCAGGGTGTTTTCTAAGCTCTAATATAACTGGTGCTAATTTTATTACCTCGGGTCTTGTGCCAAATACAACCAATATATTTTTCATAACTAAAGTTTATTATAAAAAAATAACTTATGCAAACTATTATCTTATTGTCTAATTCTTTAAATTGAACATTAATTTATAATGACATAGGAGGTAAATATGCTTGAATTATATGTATTAGAAAGTTGCCCATATTGTCAAAAAGTTATGACATTTTTTAGGGATAATTGTGTCGAATATATAAAAAATGATGTTAGTAACCATATTTTTAAGAATGAATTGATAAAATTAGGTGGTAAAGACCAAGTTCCTTTTTTGTATGACACTGAAAACGAGATTTGTATGTATGAGTCAAATGATATAATTGATTATGTAAAAAATAATTTTTTTTAATACTATTTGTTTTATGAAAAAACAGCCCTCAATAAAGAGAGCTGTTTTATATTAAATACCAAATTAGTATCTGTAGTGAGCAAAAGCTTTGTTAGCTTCAGCCATTTTGTGGGTGTCTTCACGTTTTTTACATGCAGAACCAACACCATTTGAAGCATCAATTAACTCATTAGTTAATTTGTCGATGAAAGATTTGCCACTTCTTTTCTTAGCTGATTCAATCAACCAAGCAGAAGCTAGAGCAAAACCTCTATCTGCTTTTACTTCCAAAGGTACTTGGTAAGTAGAACCACCGATACGTCTAGCTTTAACTTCCAATAATGGAGTTGCATTTGTTAAAGCTTTTTGGAAAATTTCCAT
The DNA here is from genome assembly GCA_045638025.1 of Candidatus Gastranaerophilaceae bacterium. GTDB lineage: Bacteria > Cyanobacteriota > Vampirovibrionia > Gastranaerophilales > Gastranaerophilaceae > SIG32. The sequence goes on along the minus strand of JAZUAO010000010.1, from coordinate 6,684 downwards.
TGCTTTTTCGTGAGTTCTTTCTTCAATTTTAACCATTGTTGCGTAGAAAATCTTCTCAGCTAGAGATTTTTTACCACGTCTCATGATTCTGTTGATAAATTTAGAAATATCAACACTGTTGTATACGGGATCTGCTAAAGGTATTCTTTTAGCTGGTTTAGAACGTCTAGACATTATTTCTTACCTCCTTTAGCATTTTTCTTAGCACCATATTTAGATCTGCTTTGTGCACGGTTAGCAACACCTGCAGTATCCAAAGTACCTCTAACGATGTGATAACGAACACCTGGAAGGTCTTTTACCCTGCCACCTCTAATAAGAACAACACTGTGCTCTTGAAGGTTGTGACCGATACCTGGGATGTATGAAGTAACTTCAAATCCGTTTGTTAATCTTACTCTGGCAACTTTTCTAAGTGCTGAGTTTGGTTTTTTAGGGGTTGTTGTATAAACCCTAGTACAAACTCCACGTCTTTGAGGACAATCCATCAAAGCAGGAGATTTTGTTTTGTCAGTTAGCTTTTTACGTTCTTGACGAACAAGCTGGTTAATTGTAGGCATTTTTTTCTCCTTAATTTTAGTAACAACTTTGGCAAGATTATACCCTGAAACCCTTACGCATTCCGGCTATAACAGAACTACGGGATAAACCTTTACGTTCTTGCTTGCCCACTCAATAGATATTTCAGCACGAAAAGATCGACTGAGTGTATACTCATTCAACTACAAGCATAACTAAATGTCAATCTAAACTAAATCAAAATCGCCATTTTTCTTAATGTGTTCAACCAAACCACCATCATTTAATAATTTAATCATAACTGGTGGTATTGGCTCGATTTGAATAATTGTTCCGTTCGTTAAATTATTTATTATACCATTTTCAATATCAAGCTCTAGTTCATCACCAGCATCAATTGAATCGGTGTCACACTCTATAGCTAATAAACCTATATTAATTGCATTTCTGTAAAAAATTCTAGCAAATGATTTTGCAAAAACAGCTCCAACACCAGCTATTTTCATAATTAACGGTGCGTGTTCACGAGATGAACCCAAGCCAAAGTTATTACCGGCTACAACAAAGTCACCTTTTTTCATACGTGAAGCAAATGTTTCATCTGCATCCTCTAAAACGTGTTTTGCAAATTCAGGTAAGTTTGAACGTAAATGGTACAATCTTCCTGGTGCAATGTGGTCTGTAGAAATGTCATCTCCGAATTTAAAAGCTGTTCCCTTCATGTTTTTCTCCTTTTTATACTGCAATTGTACTACAAATTTATTTAAAACTATGTTATAATTAAGAAAGATAAAGAGGTAATTATGTATTTTAGCAGAAAATGTAAAATAACTTTTATATGCCATGGTGCAACAATATACACTGAAGAACACAGATTTTCAGATGTAGAAAATTATCCCCAACTTAGTGATTTGGGGCAAGAAGAAGTTGAGCGCATATGTGAATTTTTAAAACGTCGCGGTGTTAAAAATGATGTTATATATACATCAGCTGCAACCAGAACTGTACAAACTGCTAAAATGATTTCTAAGCTTTACAAGCAAGATTATGTTGTTCTTGACGATTTAAAGCCTCGTAAATGCGGTAAATTAAATGGTTTAACACTTGAACAAATTGAATCAAAATATCCAACATATATAGAGAAATGGTTTAATAAAGCTGAATATGATGAAGAACTTGAAGCTGAAAGTATTATGGATTTTATAAATCACACTAAAAAAGCAATAAATGATCTTGTTGAGCAAAATATTGGTAATCGAATAATTGTTGTTACATATCCAGAAGTTATTCAAGCTGCAATTTGTGATGCGTTAGGTATGCCAGCTGACAAGATAGCAAAAGTATTCATTAAAACAGGCAGCGCAACTCAAATAAGCTATTATGATAACTGGTCAAGTCTTGTATATTCTGATTATACACCTGTAATTTAGTTATTTATAAGCCTTTGGCTTTCATTTATTAAAAACTCTTTTCCTGGTTTGATATCAATGATATCCCAAGGGAAATTGTGTTCATAGGAATAATTTCCCAACGCATATAAATTAGTGTTTATATTGTGAGATTTTGCCGCAGACTTGAATGCTCCTAAACTTGCTTGATTATTGTATATATCTATCAAAAAGTCAGTAAAACTTTCATCTCCACGAGAAAGCACAGCCTGATAATAATCCCATTTAATACTTGCAAACTGAGCTTTAACACCTATTTTATGTAATTCTTTTTTAAGATATTCTGATTTTTTCTCAAGAGTTTTGGTATTTTCGCGTCCAAACCACTGAAAAGGTGTGTTTGGCTTTGGAACAAAGCTTGAAAAACCGAACGATATATCAAATCCTTTATATTTAACCTTAATCTTTTTAGCAAGCGCAATTAATTCATCTAAATCCTCTTGGGTTTCAGTTGGTAGTCCTATCATTCCATAAAATTTAAATCCCTTTAATCCATTTTCTTTAGCTACTTCAATAGCTTTAAAAATTTGTTCTTCAGTTAAATTTTTATTGATAACCTTGCGCAAACGTTCGCTACCAGCTTCTATTGCAAGGGTAGTATTTTTTTGTCCTGCTGCAACAAGTGTTTTTACAATTTCTGGACAAAAAGCATCAACTCGCATTGAAGATATGCTCATACTGATTTCTTGACCAGATTTAATCTTGTCATAAATATAATTACAAATATCTTTAAACCGAGGATGAGCTGTAATTTGCGCCCCAAGTAATGCAATTTTATTTGTATGTTTTAAGCCAAGCTCTATTGAACTGACTATTTCATCAAAATCTACAAATCTTATAGGTAAGTTTAAATAAGAAGCAAGGCAAAAACCACATCTATTAGCACATCCACGTTCGACTTCAACAATAAATGTATTCTTGAAAAATGCACGCTCACTAATTATAGGAGTGTAAATGCATTCAGATAATTTTTTAGTAACCTTTTTAACACGTTCTTGCTTAACTGATGGCACATAGATACCATCAATTTTAGATAAAATTTCAAGAATTTCCGATTTTGATTTAGCTTTATTTTCCTTGCAAATACTGACGGCCTGTAAGTTCAAATCTTCTCCGTCACCTATAATAATAAAATCAAATATATCTTTGTAAGGTAAAGGATTAGCTGTAACAACAGGTCCCCCAACAAATATTAAAGGATCATTTTTGCTTCTTTCTGATGCCTTAAGCTTGAATTTATATTGCTCAAGCATTGAAAATATATTATAAAAATCCATATCAAAACTAAAAGAGAATCCAATCATATCGACATTTTCTTTATGAATTTTTGTGGTTTTTGTGTCTTGAAAAACCATTTCAATATTTATGTCTTGACATTCGTCTATAGATTTATACATCCATAAAAAACCTAAAGAAGACAATGCAAATGATTCAGGCCCAGGAAACGCCATCCAAACATTAAAGTCTGCATCTTTATATTCATTGTGTTCAAATAAATATATGTCGTTACTCTTCAAGTTCTTTTCCTTTATTTATTGGTATTAAATACAATTCATCAATCAATACACAGATAGTAGCTGCAATTGCAGGTGATAAAATTACGCCCCAGATGCCTAAAAATTGTTGTGCGACAAATAATGCAAAAAATACCATTAATGGGTGTAATGCCATAAATTTACCGAATAAGAATGGTCTTACGACATAATTTGAAATTTGCTGAACTAATAAGAACGCTAAAATTGCTAAAATGACTTTCACTACACCTAAAGGTGCTGCAACAAGTATAATTACCAAAAGCGCTATTGTTGGCCCTAATATAGGAATAATATCCAAAATACCGGAAATTAAGCCTAATAATAGCGAATATTCAACGCCAATAAGCATTAAAAATAAGGTTACAAGTAGCCCAACCGCTATCATTGATAAAATTTGCGCCCTAACATAACTACCAACTTTAAAAGTTATAGAAGATAAAATTAAACTCGCTTTATCCTTTAAAGTAGGAGGAAAAAATTCAATAAATTTTTCTCTTAAATAAGTTTTGTCAATCAACAAATAAAATACAATCATTGTGATTGCAAAAGCCCACACGCAAATTTCAGCTGCGCCCATAGTAATATTGAGTGACTGATTAAATACGTTTTGTGCTATATCAGGAGAGGATTCTAGTACAGAATTAATGTTTACAATTTCTGCTAAAGTCTGCCCATTGAAAGTTTTAGAAACTAAAAATTCGCTCAATAATTCAATTTTTTCTGGTAAAAAAGTAACAAAAACACGAATTTCTTTAAAAGCAATTACAATAATTGGAATAAATAGAGCTATAATTGCAAAAATACTGGTCAAAACGACTACTGCTGTAGCTAATCCCCTATTCATTTTCTTTTGTAATTTATTAACATATGGATTTAATGCAGCAGCAATTACATATGCTGCAAAAAATAAGAGTAAAATCCCTACGATTTTTGGAATAAATAACAGTAAAATAATTGTTAAAATAAGAAAAATTAAATTTTTAGAATTATCAAAAATTTTCAACATGTTCATTCTCTCCCTATTAAAAAAAATTTTATATTATTTATCCGTAAAATGCAAGTATATACTGGATAATAAGCTATATTTAAATTTTATTGTTAAGAATTGTAACAACCATATTATATAAATAGGCAATTATCATTTAAATATATACTTTATATATTTACGAGGACTAAAAACGAGGACTAAACATGGGTTTCCTAATAGGTGCATTTGGAAAATTGATGGCCGGAAAGCGACTAAGATCGCTTCAGGTTCGCATGATGCACGTACAGTCTCAAATGAGACGTGCGACCCGTAATGTTGCCGATATGGAAAAATATTTTACCAAATTAGAACGCGACAACAAGTCTCAAATGTCTTTATTTGGTTCTACATTCTTGGCTAATTTCCAAAGAACTTCCCAAGAAGAAATGTTAAAAAGGGCTGGTTTTACTGGTGGTTTACAAGAGTTGTCCGCTTGCCAAGATTCAGATAAAATAAATAAATACTATCAATTAATGTCTGCTATGTCATCAGAAACTGCAGCACAGCAACAAAAAATTCAAGCTATGGTTCAAATGCAGAATTCGATGATGGAAGCAGAAATCGAAGCTATGAAAGAAGCTCAACTTCAACCATTGAAGGATTTAGAAGAAGAATTACAAGTAGAAAAAGATTCATTAGAGTCACAAATCCAAATCGCTCAAGCAGATTACGATGCTTGCAAAGAAATGGAAAAAGCTGGCGCAAAAACAATGACTCCACAATATACAGGTCAAGGTTAATAAATAATAGGTTATTTAAAAAGCCCTCTTATAAAGAGGGCTTTTTTATTAATCTTCATTTGTAAGAACTTGAGCACCAAGATGTTCTATATTAACTGTCTTAATCTCAGCTTTGATATTTAAATCATCCCAAGCTTGGCGAACAATTGAATGAATTTTATCAATACCATTCTTGTGTGAAATAATTAATATTGTAGGGCCTGCACCACTTAGAACACATCCTAATACATTTTCTTCATGACGAAGATTTTCAGATATTTTTTCTAAGCCTGGAACCAACTTCATCCTGTATGGTTGATGTAATTTATCTTGTAAAGCGAGTTTCATAAGTTCAACATCTTTGGTATTAACAGCCTCAACGAACATTGCTAAACGCTTAGCATTAAATACTGCATCACTCATAGGAACTTCAGCTGGTAGTACAGAACGAGATATTTCAGTAGATAGCTCATATTCAGGAATACATAAGGTCAACGACCATTCTTCAGGCCAATTTAGCTTCCGATAAACAATACTGCAATCTTCTTCTTGAGAAGCCAAAACTAAACCACCAACAAAAGCAGGAACAATGTTATCAGGATGTCCTTCAACTTCAGTTGCAATAGATAATAAAGCAGCTTCATCAGCTGGACGGCCTAAAAGCTCGTTAGCTGCCATCAATCCGCCAACAATAACTGATGCACTACTTCCCAAACCTCTTGCAATAGGGATGCTTGTGTGAATATTGATTTTTAATTCACTTGGAGTTTGACCAATTGAATTATATAATAGTTCAATTGCCTTATAAATCAAGCTATTTTCATCTAGTTCCAAATGTTCGATTGATAGCTCATCAACCGCTGAATTATCAGAAATAATGTTAATTTCTACCCCTGTGCCAGGTAAAACTGTTTCTTCTATTGTAATAGTGTTGTAAATGGGTAATGCCATACCCATACAATCAAATCCGGGGCCTATATTTGCCGTTGTAGCCGGCACTTTTACGCTAACTTTCATAATATCCTCATTTTCTCCCTTTATTATATCAAAAACACAAAAAAAATACTAAGTTTTTTAACGAACTTGAACAATTAATATAATAATTTATAATAAAGTTATGTACGAATTGTATCCATATTACACAAATGATGGTTCTGTTGGCTTGTATAGCCCCATAGATGATGATATTTATCACTCGACTTATGGTGCCTTAACTGAAGCCTATGAAAAATTTATTTTACCATCTAACTTAAAAGAATATTTAAAAACCAATAACAAAATAAAAATTCTAGATATTTGTTATGGAATCGGTTATAACTCAAAAAGTTTTTTAAATTTTTTCTCTGAAAATTTTGAAGAAAAATTAGCTTCATTAAATACTACTATCGATACGATAGATACCGATAATAAATTTAACAATATTTTTATAAAAAATA
>JAZUAO010000009.1:0-30685 GCA_045638025.1 Candidatus Gastranaerophilaceae bacterium | reverse complement strand
TCGTTACATCAACATCACTTTAAACCCTGGTACTACTGATCAAGCTACATATGCGTTGACTACTAACACTTTAACTGACCAAGCTGCATATGATGACGCTATGAATCAATACGAATACGATAAGAATAAATACGATCAAGCTATTCAAGAAATTAATACTAAGATTGAAATTATTCAATCTCAAGATAAAAACTTAGAATTAAGATTGAAACAATTAGATACCGAACAAGATGCTATTTCAAACGAAATGGATGCAGTTCAAAAAGTTATCGAAAAGAACACAGAATCAACATTCAAAACTTTCGGTTAATACTAAATCTATTTTTAATAATATTCAATCTTGTAAAATTTTTAAATTTTTCCTCAAGTCCGTTCCTTACTCGGAACGACTTGATTATCCCCTTTTTTCCTTGTTTTCTTTACGACCTATTCCCAAGGTCGTTTTTTGTTATATGGGGGATTTATTCTGACATAATTGATAAATTAGCAATTTCAATATCATCATAATCTAAATATGCAGTCTGCATTAAATTTCTACCAACTTTTATTGTTACTTGATTTGATTGTTCGGGACGTATCAAATTATTAGGAAGTTTTATTTTTTGATTATCACCATTCAATTGAATTTCAGCAATTTTAACACCATTAAAATATACTTCAGGTGGGCTAGCATAAGTTGTAGTTATACTATTTTGGCCCATCGTTCTAGCCAAAAGCGTATCAATACCTAAAATAGAGCCAATCACAAGATAATTTTGACTACGCAAAGTTGAAGATTTCATTATAAAATTTTTACTATAAGATGGCCCAATAGAATTTAGTCTAAAATTCCCAGCATTCGCCGAAGCATCTGAATAATTATCGTCGCCCAAGTGCAACATACTTGATTCAATGACAATGTCTGACACGTTACTTTTTTGAATACCTAAAACTAAAGGTTTAGATACACTACTAAGACGATTTACAGTCAACGAAAATGGTCTATACCCCTCTTTTTCTATCGACATGATAGTTGTGTCATCTATATTTTTATCGACACTAAAGTTTCCATTAGAATCACTGTATGTACTGTAATTATATTTTGGTAATGTTATCTTTGCATTGCCAATAGGCGAATTTGTTGTAGAATCTATGATTTTGTTTCCTACAACATCTATTGCGCCATAAGCACTTGTTGAAAATATTAATGCTATCAATAACAGAATTCGTTTCATATACATCTAATTTAAACGAGGAAAGTTTCTTTTTAAAGCCTTGCTATGGTAATAATTTAAGGATATTTTTTAAAAAGTAAAAATTTTATTTGTAATTTGAAAATGTTTCTGCTATAATAACTTTGTTGAAAACATTATAGCTATGCCGATGTGATGAAATTGGTAGACGTGCCAGACTCAAAATCTGGTGTGGTTCGCCCCACGTGCCGGTTCGACTCCGGCCATCGGCATTTTTTATTGCTCATGTTCAAAAATTTTTTTGGTTTATTATATTAATATACATTTATCTTTAAGGACAGATTTTGAAAATAGCAACAATTGGAAATAATTTTTTGAGAAACACACTTGGCACCGCAATAGTTGCCGGTTCACTTTTAGTTGCAACACCAAGTAAAACACAAGCTCAAGAAATAGACAAATTTGAGCATTCATATCAAATTCCACCACAAGGGACATCTGATTATATGGACCTTTTATGGGCTCCAAGTCCTAAAATAACAGTTAAAGGCGTTAAACACAATGCGAAATTCGTTGTGGATTTAAGTCAAAATGTTTTATACAAATATAATGAAGATGGCAAAGCTACGCATGCTTATCTAATTGCAAGTGGAGCAAAAGATACACCTACAACTACTGGTATAAAAGCTGTTACACATGTTGAAAGCTATCCTTACAAATCTGCTCCAAAAACTACAAAACGTTATAAAAATCCAAAAGATTACGGACCTCGAATTATTTGTTTGGAAACAGTTGATCCTGAAACAGGTAAGCGTGGTGTAACAGGTGAATTCATTCATGGGAACAATAATCCAGCAAGTCTTGGCAAATACGCTTCTAAAGGTTGTATAAGAATGGATAACGAAGTCATCAAACAGCTAGCTAAAGAAGTTAAACATGGCGACTTTGTTCTAATCATCAAATAATTTTACATTCTTACTTTAATAACAGCCTTTTTAACTTCAATAGAGTTTTCAAAATTCATTTGAGGTTTATGCGCTTCGTTGGGGAAAATAAAAACAAAATTTGTCCCGTCTAATGTAACATTACAGGTTTCTTTGACTGTGTTTTCGTAAAAAGCAATGTCACGTGATGAGTCGTATGGAGTTTTAACTTTTAAATTATCTATTTCTGTATAATCCAAGCGTTCAACACCATCTAAAAGTATTTGAATATCCGCATAATTTTTATGAGCCTCAAAAAAACAGTTTTCATGAGATTTTGTTGTATAAGTGTCAACATTCACATAATCAGTATCAGATATTTCATAACGCTTACATTCAATATTTTTTGAAAGCCGTTTAACAAATTCAACGGCATGAGCCGGAATTTGTGGATAGCTCTCTATATTTTCTAATTTATCTATAATCATTAATTAAACACCTTCAATGGTTTTCTTACTTTCATTCGGCAATCAACTTTCTTATCAGTAGCGCAATTGATACCATTAACAGTCACACCTGTTGATGGATCCATACTACAATATTTTTGAGATTTTACATAACCTGTAATACAAGCCCCATTTTTGAAACTAGCTTCATCAGCGCCAGAAACTGAATAACCGCTAAGTCTTTTTAGTTTTCGATTACCACTTGCATCAAAATCATCATATAAAAGATCAAATGCTAAATTCTTTTCACTATTTGCGCCTGCAACAATTGATGCATCATACCCTGGAATAACTTTACCAGAATTTACAATATAGAATGGGAATACATCATCATATAAACGTGATTTACTTCTATTTCCATCAACGTCAATATACACAGTAAAACCAATTCTATCAGATTCTTCTAGACTATCACTCAATTGCGAAATTTCACCATAGTCAGATGCTATATAGATTTTTAATCCATTCTGTAATACCATATGAGGAGTCAATCCCGAAAAATCTTTGTTGGCAGCTGCCTGCTGAACATCAGTATTTAAAACATCACATTTTTTGTGACTTTCTGACAAGTTTAAATTGTTATATAAAATTTCACAAAATTCTCCAGTAGCTAAAGCATTAGACGTATCTTCTTCTTCTTTTTCTTCAGGTTCCTTTGGACTTCTAATAACATTTACACCTGGTGCTTTGCAAAAAATAAAAAAGCCATTAGAACTACCACTATTTCTACCCCAGCTGAATGACATCACATAATCATTACCTAACCCAGGATAAGGATTTATCACACCAGTGTCACTTTCATTTGAAACATATAAAGTAGGGTTTGCATCATCAGGAATACCTACTACCCTAGCAAGTTCTCTGTTTAAAGAGCCTTCTATAAAGTTACCTGTGTAACCACTGCCAGATTGTGTAACGTCAATGCCATAACCATAAATATAATCTATCATATGTTGAGCTTCTTGAGTCGAAATCAATCGATTTACACCACCACAGTGTTTTACCGCCGCCGCCCAACGATCATTTTCAACAGGACAAGTCTTGATACCAAGAGAATCTTTTATAGATTCACATTCCGATTTCGATATCGGTGTAATTTCATTTCCCCTAAGAGGAGTAGTAAAGCAAGCGCCGCTAGATATTGAACAAGCACTTCCGCTACTTCCGCCTGAACCATCTTTGTTCAGCGCAGACTTAGGCATCAACATAACAAAATCTTGTGCCGCCTTATATCCTAAGTAATAACTAGCATAGTCAACTTTTTCAAACTTATCACGCGTGATTGGCACAACGACAGAGGCTATAACCGCCATTACAACCATTGATACAACTATTTCCGCCACAGTGAAAGCAAGCAACTCCCTTCCATTGCTATGGAATTGTTGGGGATGGGTGTCTATTTTTGTAAATTGTTGATACCCAACATTATCCTCCTTAATTAGGGAGGAATTATTAAAAAATAATTTTTTAATAAACTTCTTCATTCAAGTTCCTTCATTGCTTTTTCGTAATCCTCTGTGCTTGGCGCTTTACCGTGCCAACCAGCATTATTTTCCATAAAGCTTACACCTTTACCTTTAACTGTATTTGCAATTATGGCAGTAGGTTTATTGTTAGCTTTTGCTTTTTCTATAGCTTCATAGATCTCATTAATATTATGCCCATTTATTTCCAAAACATCCCAATTGAAGGCCTTAATTTTTTCATCTAATGGATCTAAAGTTTTAATATTTTCTGTACAACCATCTATTTGCAAACGATTGCGGTCTATTATAACTGTTAAGTTATCTAAATTTCTATGAGGGGCTTGCATAAATGCTTCCCAAACATTGCCTTCTTGAAGTTCACCATCACCCATCAGAACAAATACATTTGCTGGATTTTTATCCAGTTTAAGCGCAATAGCAATGCCGCAACCTATTGAAAGACCTTGACCTAAAGAGCCAGTCGCTACTTCAACTCCTGGACAGAAACAACAAGGATGACCTTGAAGACGAGATGTTAATTTTCTAAAACTCATCAACTCCTCTTTAGGGAAATAGCCAAGTTGAGAAAGAACAGAATAATAAATAGGCGATACGTGACCTTTAGATAGCACAAATCTATCTCTATTTGGATAATCTTTTGATTCTTTCCACTCAGGAACCGTTTTCATACACTTATGAAACAGTACTGTCATAATATCAGTAGCTGAAAGTGATCCTCCAATGTGACCTGATTTTGCTTCATAGACCATTTTAATAATATTTTGTCTGCTTTCTTTTGCTAATCTTTCAAGCTCTTTTACTTCATTATCTGTTAACATCATTAACTCCATATCTCAATACTTTTAATACAAATAGTGGTAAAGTCGGGAAAATCCTTTTAAATCTTTTAGGTTCTTTGACAGTTCTATAAAGCCATTCTAAGCCCATTTTTTGATAAATCTCTGGTGCTCGTTCAACTTCTCCAGACCAAACATCAAAGCTTCCTCCAACACCTATCATAATCGTATTTGGAAGTTTTGATTTCAATTTATAAATAAATTCTTCTTGCTTAGGTGAACCTAAAGCCACAAGAAGCAATTCTGGCTGTTTTTCTACAACCTCATTCAAAACTCTTTCATCATCTTTAAAATATCCATCTTGAACATAAGCAATAACCAATTCAGGGATTTCATTTTTTAAATTAGTAACAGCTTTCTCGATAATATGAGGTTTTGCACCAACAAAAGCAACTGGCTTGCCTTTCATTTCCTCAAGCATTCTTTTAGCAAATTCAATACCTGCAATACGTCTTACGTTACTACCAACCAATTTCAACCCTAATTGGACACCAATTCCATCAGGAATAACCAATTCTGCCTGATGCACAATTTGAGCAAAATTATTATTTTTTGATGCATAATCAATCATTTCAGGATTAATAGTTACAACTTGGCCTTTTCTTGATTTAGCAAACTCAACTGCTGTATCAAAATCATATTTATCTATATCAAATCCAAGTAATTTCGCTCTTTCCATATTTAAATTATAACGCATGCTTTTAAATTGGTAAATATGTTAATCAATAATTTTTGCCAATCTAAATAAGTATTCGTCTTTAACCCCCGATTGTAAACCTGTTGGTATAAAATACTGTTTAAATTTTTCTACCGCATATCTATCAGTCATACCAGAAATATAATCTGTCACAATGCGTGGTATTTGCTTTTCATCACACATCGGTTTTAGCATTTCACAGTACAAGTAGAACAATTCACGGATAACTCTACGCGCCTTGTTTTCTTCAGCTTTAGCTGGCGAATCCATATAGACATTATCAAACATCCATTTTCTAAGCATTGTTGTATAATGCCAACCTTCATCGCTCATTTTAACTTCAGGTTTACCCATAGAATTATTTATAATTTCCTCTATCATTTTATTCAAACGAACAGATTGAACTGAAGAAAAATATTGAATGCATTCTTTAGGCAAATCGCTTTCTGAAATAATGCCAGCGCGAATAGAATCTTCGATATCGTGATTAATGTATGCAACTTTATCCGCTAGTTGAACAACTTGAGCTTCTGGTGTTTGTGGCTTAAATCCCCAAGTATGAGTTAAAATACCATCAATAGTTTCACGACAAAGATTTAATTTTTCTAAAACTTCTACGACTCTAACACTTTGAATATTATGATGGAAACCACCTTCGATCAATTCATCTAAAACGCCTTCACCACAATGTCCAAATGGCGTGTGTCCTAAGTCGTGCCCAAGTGCAATTGCTTCTACTAAGTCTTCATTCAAATCTAGGGCTCTTGCGATAGTTCTACCAATTTGAGAAACTTCAAGTGTATGAGTTAAACGAGTTCTAAAATGGTCATCAAATGGAGATAAAAATACTTGCGTTTTATGCTTCAAGCGTCGAAAAGCCTTTGAATGCAAAATTCTATCTCTATCTCGTTGAAAACAAGTACGCAAAGTACATTCACTATCCTCGTGAATTCTACCTTTTGAAAACCTACTCTTTGTTGCAAATTCGCTTAAATTATCAATCTCTCTTTGTTCTAATTTATATTTAATAGTATCTGTCGTATTCATAGCTTTATTATAGCAGAAAAAGTTAATTTTATGCAGTCTTTATTTCTTGTTGCTGATTATTAATCTCTGCTTTTACAACCTCTGCGTGTTTTTTATCTTCAGCATCTTTATTATATTCTTTTCTTTTATTATCAATCGCTGTACCTATTCTATTAATAATAGCACCTGAACCAGTACCCATCAACATTGCCTTTATACCAGAAACTAACCCGATATTAAGCACAAGTGTTGTACCTAATGAACCAATAATTGGAATACCGTATTTTAATAAAGCAGAAATTCTTTCATCTCTATCATCAGCCATTGTTAAACCAGCAGCAACACCACCTACAGACCCAACAATTGAAAGTACATCTGTAGGAGCTGAACCTAAAGATAAATCACGAAGTTTATCAAAGAATAAATTACTTTCAGTATTTATGGCTCCATCAAGAGATTTTACTGCTTTTATTGCAACACCACGAAGCTTCAAATATTCATCTCTAGGTAATAAGGCTTTATAAATAGTTAAAAGCTCTTGCAACTCACCTTTTTCAGATTTTGTTAAAACACCCACTAATTCATCTTGCAAATCGCCAACCTGAGTTAGCATTTTTGATGAATAACCAAAAACTTCGCTCGATGATTTAATTCTTTTAGTTAATGTATTCATTATATCAATAATTTCATCATTCAAAATTTGACGATATTGCTGCTCATGACTACCCGATAACTTTTTATATGTGACTAATTTTGAACGCAAAGTTTTAACCAATTTACTTGCTTCTGCATCATTAGGACTTATTAGGAACTGAATATTATCCAAAATATTTTCAGATACTTTGTACGTATCAAAGATATCATGAGTTATCGCCCTTCTTGAACGACTAACTTGATGTAAAATTTCTTGTTTATTTTGAGCCAAAAGATCTTCAGCAATAAAGGATTGATGCATAGGAGAATCTTTTATTCGCATTATTTTGTCTTTCATTTTTTGCACATCTTCGACTCCATTAAAAGTTTCTTTCCAAACCTTCTGACCCAAGTCTACATGAGCAGCTTTCATTGTTTTTAATCTAGTAGCCCTCGCTGCAGGACTAAAACCTGCCTTTAATTCGTTTTGAATTTTAGCACGTCTTGCCATAATTTCTTCAACCCATTGGGCTGCAGTTTTCGTTACACCATTAATTGTCACACAACGAGCAGGATTAGCCATCATAATATCAGAATTCGTTTTGGCAAATGTATCAAATAATTTTGCAAAACGAGAATCCGCATTAGCATAGCTTCTATTCACGGTTTTTAAAGTCAATCGCTCAAAGAAATTTGTAATTTTGTCGTGAATTTTCATTGTAAATTTAGACTTAGACATCAATTTTTTGAACAATAAGTCTTTATAATTGTTGTAATTATTAAGACTTTTCGACCTTTCAGCCCATCCTGTAACTTTTTTCAGTGAATATTTCATAAACGAAGTCACTGGACCACTTTTGCCATCTTGTTTTCTTCTTGCAACATTCTCTTCTAATTTTTGGACCCAATTTGATAAATATTTGTAAGTGTTTTTAGGCAAGCCTCTTGTTACAAGAAAAACTCCAAGCGTAGCTGCAACAGATGAAAGTGCAACAATTAAACCAACTTTTTTACCTTTTTTTTCTGAATTTTCTTTTTGTGCTTTATAAATATCCTTCGCTACTTCTCGTGTAAGATAATATTCCCCATTTTTCGAAAAATCATTAAATGGGGTATGTTCAAACGATTTGATATTTTGAACGCTGTTAATCATGCTACACTTACCTAATCCTATAAAGGTTAAAACATAAAATATATTGCTATTTTAGGCACTTAATTTAAGATTTATTACAAAGCTCAGTAACGATTGCATTAGCAACTTCTTTAAAAGATATTTTATCAGAAAGTAATTCTTTTACTTCACCCAACTGTCTAATATAATCCTCTCTGTAAGAGTTGTTGTAAAGAGCTTTCTCTATTTGGTAAGAAATATTTTGAACATTTACTTTACCTTGAATAATTTCAGGAACAATCATTCTATCTGCAATAATATTTGGTAAAGAAACTTTTTTAATACATCTAACCAACAAATATATTAAGTACAATAACCATGGACCACGGTATGCAATAATCATTGGAACTTGATACAAACAAGCCTCTAACGCTACTGTTCCAGAAGCTAATATCAAAGCATCTGAGCAGCTCAATAAAGCTTGATTTTCACCTTTTATAACTTTGAAATCTGTATTTTTAATATATTTTGCATAAACTTCATCTGATAAATTTGGAGCATGAGAAATACAAAATTGTAAATCAGGATGCGACTTTTGCAACTTTTTAGCCGACTTAACAAATACTCCCATAAGCTGTTTTAATTCAAAAACTCTTGAGCCTGGGAATACTGATACCAATTTTTTGTTCACATCAAAACCGTGACGAGCAAAAAACTCTTCTCTGTCTGTCTTTGGTTCCAACTGTGATACAAGAGGATGTCCGCAATAATGCGTATCAATACCATATTCTTCATACATTGGCTTTTCAAATGGAAATATACACAGAACTTTATCAATACATTTTTTTATTGTGTTAATTCTCCATTTTCTACTTGCCCACACCTGCGGCGGAATATAATAAAAAACTTTTATACCAGCTTTTTTTAGAAATTTTGCCACATTTAAATTAAATGCGCCATAATCAATACATAAAACCAAATCAGGCTTGTATTCATTTTGTAAGTAATCAACTACACGTTTGCCTAGATTTATGTGATCTAATATTATCTTGAATGAAATACCCACTGCAGACATTTTTTTATGGTCAGAAAATAATTTAACACCTGCATTTTTTAGATTTTCACCACCAATACCCTCTATTTTCACATCTGGGTACTGCGCACGAATTTCATTAACAACGCGTGCTGCGTGAATATCACCTGAATGTTCACCTGTTATAATAAATAATTTTTTCATAAATCTACACTGCCATTATCACAATATTATTCTTATCAGCAAATTCTACAACTTTTTCCTGATCAACAATAATAGTTTCATTTGCTTCCACTGCTAACAAATTACCTTTATATTTTTTCATTGTTCTTAAAGTACGCATCCCAACCGCAGGAATATCAAAACGTTTATCTTGTTTTGGTTTTGCAACTTTTATAACAGCTGCACCTTTTTTAGCCAATTTTGAACCGCGACGAATACAAACATCAGTCCCCTCAATAGCCTCAACTGCCATAATCATTTTGTCTTTGATAACAACAGACTGACCTACATCTACTCCGCCCATTTCTTTAGCTAACCAAAAACCATAGTTAACATCTTCCATTTGTTCTTCTGTTGGTTTATGTTTACCCAAAACACCTGACGGGATCATCAAATTTTTGATAAATATTGTTTGATCAAGAACTGTAATACCTACGTTTTCAAATTCGCGAACAATCAGCAACATAACTTCATCGTCATTCAAACGTTTCATAGATTTTAGAAGTTCTATCGCTTTTTTATCAAATTTATGCAACTGTAACAACACTCTTTTGTGGACTTTACCCAAGAATGTTGCTTGTTTTATCTCTTCATCTTTTAAAATTTTCTCAATTTTATTTATTTCACCAGGGTGGCAAGAATATACTTTTGAACAATATTTTTTAAGTTCTTTAACATTATCATTAGCTAAAGAGATACAAACGACTTCAAAACCGTTCTTATGAGCATATTGAGCCATCTTTACAGGTAACGAGCCATCACCTGCGATTAATCCTTGTTTTCCTTCTAACATTACTGACACTATTATCTACCTCGTTTTTAATTTATTTATTTCTTCCACTTGTGACTCTGTAAGCAAAACAGGGCCACCTAATATTTTAGTATTTAAAACAACTTGGGCATAAGATTCAGCCAACTCAAGTTTTAAATAAGCACTTTCTAATGTCCTATCACCAACGATGAAACCATGGTTAGCCATTAAAACAGCATCAAAATCTTTAAAATATTTTGCAGTTTTCTCTACTAAATCTCTAGAAGACGGCAATCCATATTCAGCTAATGGAATACTACCAAAATAATATACATTCTCTGCCATAATAGGTTCTTCTAAAGCAATACCTGCAGATGCAAATGAACTTAAATAGGGTGAATGGACGTGAAGAATGTAATTTACATCAGGGCGCATTTTGTAAAATTCCACATGCAACATCTTTTCACTAGACGGTTTTTTGGCACCTTGAACTACATTCCCATCAAAATCGATAACGACAAAATCATCTTCTTTTAAATATCCATTTGCAGAACCAGAAGTTGTTATAATTATATTGTTACCATACCGAGCTGAAATATTACCCGACATCCCAGGTGTAAAATTTTTTTTACCTGCCCTTTTACCATATTTTATTAAATCTTTAACAATCTTTTCCATTATATACTTTCCTTGCTAGGATCTTCTATTTCGATAACTTCTGCATATTTTAATTCTTGTTTTAATTTAACTTGAGTCTGTTTAAAGGCAACATTTTCATCATTATTTGTAGACTGCCCTAATCTTTCTGCGTTTTTAATTTCTAATTTATCAAACTGAACTGTTGAATTTTTAGAATCTAATGATAACGACACGATAAAATATGTCATTTTTCTCATAAAATCATAACCCAAATTAACTTTAAAGTCATCTGGTCCTATTGAGAACATAAACATATTTTCTTGGAATAATCTTCCATTTGGAGCATCATTTGAAAGAGTAATCGAGCCAGCCCAACCAACTGTTAAATATTTATTAACACGAATAGCTTCTCTAAGTCTTAAATTTGAAGCACCATAACGATACATATCAAACACAGGCATTGGTGTATGATCAGAATAACCTGATACAAAATATGTTAAATCCTGCATCCAATATTTGTATTGAGAATGGACTCTAGGACCAACTCTTCCAATGAATTGCGTGTCACCAGTTCCATAAACAGCTGCAGAACCTTGCATTACAAGACTTAATTCTAAAGCTTTTCTATTTATTTCATCAACTTTTTTAAATAGTGATTGGTTAACTTCAGCCATATATCTGAACCTTGTTGTACCTATTCCAGAACTTTTAATATGTTCTGAGTGCATGTTCCATTCACCATCTTGGGCATACGCAATAGATGCTCTTTGTTTGAACGTTAAATCTTTACCCTGAGATAAGAAATCTTTTATTTTGGTACCATCATCATAAGAGAGTTCTGCCAAATATTTAGCCATTCTTCGACCTAGGAACCAATCATCCATATAAGCATTTGATGCATATTTAAATTGGAGCTTTTCATCCAGTACATGTTTACCTTTTAATCTAAAAATATCAGCCCCTGAACCATACATTAAATGAGTTTCATTGAATGCTGACTTAAATTTCAACGCAGCACCAACACCTAATTCATCTTTATAATTGATCAACGGAATAAATTTAAGAGTTGAACCATATGGAGCTCGATAAACAAAACCTGGACCAGCAAACATACCAAATCTTGAAACTGAACCGATTTCTGGATAGTTAGCTTCAAAATATTCTCTATCTTTGTTTGTATAAGCTTTAAATGACGGTAAAGTAAATATATGCTTGTCATTATGATAAACTTCAGCATTTTTTACACTAAAAATATCATGACCACTACTTGCATCAATACCAACATCAGAAGCTACAACTTTCCAGCTAGAATCCTTTTCAGTTAAGAAAAGCATCTTATCTTCTTCGTCGACAATCATTTTTCTAAAATCAGGTCCAACCATTCTAGATATAAAATTAAATTTTTGTTCTTTATCTGAATACATATAACCATCAGAAAGAACCATTTTGTCATTTATAGTTTCGACTTTACGAGCACTTAATTTTAATGCTTTGCCTTCTGCTCGAATATTGTCCATGAATACACTTTCTTCATTCATATTTACTTGAATAAAGTCACCATAAACAGGAGTTCCGTCTTTTGTTAAAACAACATTGCCAATAGCTTTCAAAATATTGGAATCTTTATTGTATAACATTTTATCCGCAGTCAATTTAACTTTTTGAGCTGGTAATGTCAAAACTGGAGAACCTATAGCTTCAATATCTCCAGTAGCCTCATCGACTTTCATACTATCGCAATCAAGTTGCATTTGATTATCAGTAGCCTGTTCTTTAACCCCTCCAACCAATTCAGTATTAATAGTTGTATCAGAAGCTTCTTTTGTTACTTCTTCTTGCTCATCACCATATTCAACATACTGCAAATCTAAATCTTCAAAACGTTTTTTTTCTTTTTCCGCCTCTTCTTTAGCTAACTTAGCTTGTTTTTGACGTAATTTAACTTCAGAACGTTCATAATACTCGTTCATTTTATTTTGAATTTTCAGCCTTGTTTTTTTGAACAATGGCATATGCTTTGTATATTTATTGTGGGAAACTGGGGTTTGAACAACTTTAGAAGATTGCTTTTGAACCTTGACATCAGCCGCAGGCACAAACGAAGATTCAAAAAAAGCCTCATCCATTGTTTCTAAATTTTTATACACATTTTCTACCGTTTCAGCTGAAAAACTCGGTAGCATAGTGCTTATAATTATTAACAATGTTATAAAACTCTTCTTCAAATCTTACCTTCTTAAATATAATTCATAGGATTGTTAGGTTTTCCGTTAATTCTAACTTCAAAGTGACAATGAGGACCTGTACTATATCCTGTAGTACCTTCGAGTCCAACAACTTGACCTTTTTGAACATAATCCCCTTGTTTTACTTTGATAGTTGACATATGCGCATATAATGTAGTCATCGGTTGACCATTTATATTACCATGATCAATAATAACAACCTTTCCATAACCGCCATACCAACCTGAATATATAACTTTACCAGCATTAGATGCCATAATATTGCCATAATTGGGCCCACCAATATCTATACCAGAATGAAAAGTTCTGCTATTAAATATTGGATGTGTTCTCCAACCAAATGGGGATGTTATTCGACCACCGATAGGTTTTATAAATCCAGCTTGTGCTGTTTTTACAGAAGCATCTTGAGGTTTTCTGCTAATCATACTTTCAAGATTATCTGATTGCCTTGCCAATTCTCGTTCTGTTTTTTCATAAAAACTTCTATCGGTTTTTAGTTTATTAATCATATTTTGGTTTTGTGCAATAGCTCTTTCGATGTCTTTTTGTTGAGAATTAATAGACTTAATAGATTGAGCTAAATATCTTTTTTTAGATTCAACATCACGTTTCATTTGTGCAATTCGTTGAGCTTTTTCTTTTATTTTAACCATTTGTTTATAATCTTGGGTAATAATTAACTTTTCAAAATAAATTACATCCAAAAAAGAATTTAAGTCTTTAGCAGATAAAATAAGCTCAAACATTCCTGTTCTTTGAGATTTAAACACAGCACGAATACGACTCTTAAGCTTAGCATCAATTGCATTAAATTCACCCGTTGCAACACTCAATTGGCGTTCCATCTGTTTTAATTTAGATTCCGTATCACTATATTGAGTTTTTGAAGCTTTTAAGTTGTTAGTCGTTGTTTCTAGCTTTCTTTGATTATTGTGTAACTTGTTAGTTTCAGCGTGTTCTAGACGTTTTAAGTAATCAATTT
Organism: Candidatus Gastranaerophilaceae bacterium; assembly: GCA_045638025.1. Lineage (GTDB taxonomy): Bacteria > Cyanobacteriota > Vampirovibrionia > Gastranaerophilales > Gastranaerophilaceae > SIG32. The sequence goes on along the minus strand of JAZUAO010000009.1, from coordinate 16,418 downwards.
TTTCTCTAGCTTGTTGCTGAGATACAGTTGGCGCAGCACAAACTTCAGGTGTTAATACTAAATTGAATGCTAACACCGCAAACAAAGATATTACAGCTATTTTGACATGTTTATTCATAGTTATTTTACTAGTAGTGGAAGTAGCATTAAACCAACAGTCCAAGCCACAAAAGTTACTGCTATTATTGCAACAATTATCTTCTGATTTTTTCTAAAAAATTCCATTTTTATTCCCCATCAATCAACAATATAATACTATCAAAAAAAACAAAGTGCAATTATTTAAAATAAATTTGCAAAAAATTGTAAAATCATTTAATATAGCTGTATGGAATATAGTTTTATCAATCAAGAACTGGATAAAAAACTTTTAACAAGTTATGAAATAAGTGGTATTAATCGTTTTTTGTTAGAAAATAGCTCTAAACCGATTGACTTGATGTATAAATTTTTAGAAGGTTCCTCAAATCTACTTTTGGTTAACGGATTTTTGGGAACTGGAAAAACGGCTCTTGTTGAACACGTTTTATCATTTTTAAGTACTGATTCTATTGTTTTAAATTACAATTGTTTTGAAACTACAGTCCTTGACGATGTTTTATTAACATTTTTTGAAGAATTTAAAAAGTTATCAGCATTAAAAAAAATTACAATACCAAATATTAAAGCGGAAAATTTTACACAAAAAATCAATGCCTATTTTGAACTTATTGAAAAACCTATTGTAGTTGTTATTAACAGCTTTGATGCTATTTTAAAACACAACAAATCTGAAATTATCGGCTTTGTTGAGTTTATAGCTAATTTAAAAAATGTAAAAGTTATACTTGTATCTAGAACATTTGATCTTTCAGATTTTGGAATTAAATTCGATCGCACAACAGTATTAGCGCTTGATAAATCCGTTTTTGAAAAATATTTAAGAGCCGAGGATTGCAAACAAATCGGGCCTTTATCTGATGAACTATACAAACATACTCGTGGATATTTTTTCTACACAAATCTTTCTTTAAAGATAATGAAATTAAGAAATCTTTCACTTGTTGATTTCTTAGACGGATTTGGCAAAAGTTTTTTGAGTTTCAACGATTTTATTTTAAGAGAAGCTTTGGCTTTAATTGACCCTGTCAGTGGACATTTATTTCGATTTTTAACAATTATGCGCCACCCTGTGAGCATTAAATTGTTAAAGACACTACACTTGTACAATGATGAAAAAGTTTTATTCTTTTTAAACAATAACGTTCTTTGCCAATTTGGCGAATATATTTATTTACCTGATTATTACAAAACAATCGCAGAAAATTCAATCTCAGAAGGTGTTGCTGTAAAACTACACCAAGGTTGCGTTGATTTGTATAATACTCAACTTCCACTAAAGCCATTAGAAAGGGATTTAGTAATATCTCGTCAGACAATGAGAAACGAAATTGAATATCACAGTATATTTATACCTAAACGCCAAATTTTACAACAGACAACAACGAATAAAGAAGAAATTTCAACACCTATAAATACTGACGAGATTATTTCAACAAAAGAACAAAAGGATGAAATTATACAAAAAATGTCATTCATCTTTGATGATGATCCTGAAGTTTTGGACCAAATAGCGGATTCTATTAAAAACTTTATGACCTATAGCGACAAACGCATTGAAGAAGAAAAAGAAGAAAATACTCTTACTTTGACTGAACTTATGAATCGTGCAAAACAATATGAGCAAGATTTTGATTACAAACATACAATCTCGCTGTATCTAAAATCATTGGCGCACAAAGATGATGACGATTATTACACATTTTTGCCAACAATTTATACTAAGTTAGCCTTTGCATATCAAAAAGTATCCAACTGGTTTGAAGCACAAAAATATTTTGAATCTGCCTTGGAATTTTATAAATCCTCGGGTGATATCGAAAAAGTTAATGAAAACAAATACAGAATTGCAAATGTGCTTTATATGTCATATAAACGAGACAAGGCAAAAGAGATTTTGTCAGAAATACTACAATGCAACATTTCTGATGAACTACGTATAAAAACTTTGGTTTTATTAGCCAATTTAACTTCGAATAAGGCTTTTGATTATTATAAAGAAGCCATTGCATTAAATCCGCTAGGTACCGACAAAGAAGTTTTATCAGAACTTTATTATAAATTCGCGATAGAAAATGAAAACAATGGCGAAGATGAAATTGCCGTAAATTATTACAAAAAATGTATTTCATTAGAGATGAAGAAAAATCCATACTTATCTGATGCTTTATCTAATATTGCTTGCTTGTACGACGACATTGGTGAAACTAATTTAGCAATAAAATACTACCAAGAAAGCTTAAAAATTGATGAAAACAATAGGAATTTAAATGGCGTATATTCTTCATTAATGAAATTAGCAGAAATTTACTTAGCAAAAGAGCCACAAAAATCACTTGAATATTACGAAAAGGCTCTTGATATTGCTAAAGCATTAAATGAATCGTTTTATATTGTTTCCACCGAAATAGAACTTGGAGATTTCTATTTCAATAGATTGGATCACAAGTTCGCTTTAAAATATTATAAAGACGCTTTAACTATCGTTGAAAAACTAAATAACAAAGAAAATATCACTAAAATTCAAATGAGAATTAATGATATTAAATTAAGAATTGGAGAAGAAAGGTTTATAGAACTTGAAAGATAAAGAATTTTACAATGAATATATGCAAGCCTTTTTAAAACAAAATGCATGCTTGAATCTTATTTCTAAAAACGATGAAAAATTTCTATGGGAAAAACACGTTTTTGATAGCCTAGCATTTGAATATTTCGTTAAAAAATACGGCACTTGCAGATCTCTTTTAGATATAGGAACAGGTGGCGGTTTTCCCGCGGTTCCGATAGCTATAACTTATTCTGATATTCAAGTTACAGCACTTGATAGCATAAGAAAAAAAATCAATGCTATTGAAAATATAAAAGCTGAATTGGATATCCAGAACTTAAAAACAATTTGCGATAGAGCTGAAAACATAAAAGAATCCTTCGATATTATAACATCAAGAGCTGTCGCATCTTTAGATAAAATTAGCACTTTTGCGCTACCTCTTTTGAAAAAAGGTGGATATTTTATTGCATATAAATCTCGTAAAACACCTGAAGAAATCACAGATGCAGAAAAAGTTTTAAAGAAATTCAATGCTCAGATTGTTGATATAATTGAATATCAACTGCCGTTAGATGAAAACTTTACAAGAAATTTAATCGTAATAAAACGCAAATAAATTATTCAATTTCAAACAAATCTGTTTCTTTTTTGAAATCCTGATTTTTTCTACGACGTTTTTCATTTTTCTTTTTAGCTTTCTTAGACATTTTTCTATAAGCATTATCTACGGAAATCTTGGTAATTGCTTTGCCTGATCTTCTATCATAAAAAGTTAGCCAAAAATCTCTGTGAATGTTATCAACTGAAAATGAAACAAGACCAGCAACTTTTTCACCTGATTTTATTGTTTTAAACATCATTTTTGTATCGCCAAAAATTGATGGTCGAAATACTGAATTATAATCATTTACTAGTGCCATATCAAAGCCTGAAAGTTCTTTGTCGGACATATTTGATATCGTAACTGTAAGAGTTATTGTGTTCATTTCGCCAAAAGGGTCTTCTTCATGTTTGACATCACTAATAAAAATATCCAACCCTGGGTACAACAATTCTTCCTGATTTAACGCCTCATCTTTATAAACAGGAAGCGGTATGTTGGTATTAATTTTCACTTTAATTTCATCACCTGGAGCGATTAAAACTTCTTTCCCTTTACGTTTAATTGCAGCTCCAAGTCCTAGTGCGCCACCAATAGCCGCACCACCAGCTAAAGTGTAACCGTTAGATAATATTGCAGCTTCCCAACCAAGGTAATTCAATGCCATCAAACCACCTAATGCACCACCTGCTAAAGTGTAACCAACGTCTTGAGCGATAATTTTTGAGGTTTCAGCTACTGGATGAAGCTTTGTAGTCATTGCACCTTCTATTGGAATTTCTCTACCATCAGGAGTAATCAAATAATCAAAAGATAAATCTATCCAAGCTTGCTTACCCATTTTACCAGGGTCTCCAGTTTGTGAGATTTTTCCATGCGCTATTGTTCCTTTTGGAATAATTACACCTTTATCTCCACAAACATCTGTAGTAACCTGAGCAAAAAACTCATCACCTTCCATAGAATATGAAGAATCAATAACTTGAGTTACTGACATATTGATAATATCTTTTCGCTCCAAATGCTCAATTTGTCCTGTAAATAATTCTTCTTGCATTTGCCTAAATTCATCGTTTTCTTCAATGTGACCTTGAAGAGGCTCTGCAAAAGCCAACGAATTAAAACAAAACACAGATAATATCAATAAAGCAAAAATCTTCTTCATAATAATATTATATAATAATTTTAAACAAAAGGCAAAGCAAAACCTCCTTTAGGAGGTTTTTCATATACATATTGATATTATTTAGTTTGGTTAAGTCCAATATCTTGATAAGTACTTTACTTACTTCACTCACTATACTAACTTTACTTACATTCAAATTCTACCATTTTTTCTAAATCTTGGCAACAAAATCAAATAATTAATTTTTCCTTAATTTTTTAAATTTTTACGATAATATATATTATAAATAGTAGTGTAATATTATTGTAAAAAAGGAGAGGGTAGAATTATGATCAAACCATTAGGCGAAAGAATTGTTATTAAAGTTGTTGAAGATACAGAACAAACTTCTGGCGGTATTTTTATTCCAGATAGCGCAAAAGAAAAACCTCAAAAAGGTGAAGTTGTTGCAGTAGGTTTGGGCAAACTTAACGACAAAGGAGAAAGAGAACCAATGGATGTTAAAGTTGGTGACGTTGTTCTTTACGCTAAATACGCTGGCAATGACATCAAAATGGACGGAGTAGAATACAAAATTCTTTCAGTAAAAGATGCATTAGCAATTATTGAATAAGGAGAAAATAAATGGCAAAACGTATAGTATTTGAAGAAGAAGCTAGAAAAGCACTTCTAAAAGGTATTGATACCGTTGCAGACGCGGTTAAGGTAACTTTGGGACCTAAAGGTAGAAACGTTATTTTAGAAAAAAAATACGGTGCTCCTCAAATCGTTAACGACGGTGTAACTATCGCTAAAGAAATTGAATTAAAAGACGGTTTGGAAAATGCAGGTGCTCAACTTCTTAAAGAAGTTTCATCTAAAACAAATGATGTTGCAGGTGATGGTACAACAACAGCTTCAGTTTTGGCTCAAGCTATTGTTAGAGAAGGTTTAAAAAACCTTACTGCAGGTGCAAATCCTATGTCTATGAAACGTGGTATTGACAAAGCTGTTGAAACTGCCGTTAAAACAATCAAGGAAATGTCTAGACCTGTTAATACTAAAGAAGAAATTGCACAAGTTGCAGCTATTTCCGCTGGTAACAACAACGAAATAGGCGAACTTATTGCTGAAGCAATGGAAAAAGTTGGTCACGATGGCGTTATTACTGTTGAAGAGTCAAAATCTTTCGGTACAAACTTAAAAGTTGTAGAAGGTATGCAATTCGACAAAGGTTATTTGTCTCCATACTTTGTAACTGATGCTGAAAGAATGGAAGCTGTTTTAGAAGATGCTTACGTATTCTGTTGCAACAAAAAAATCAACTTGATTGCTGATTTAGTTCCATTATTAGAACAAGTTGCACGTGACGGTAGATCTTTGTTATTAATTGCTGAAGACATCGAAGGTGAAGCTCTTGCTACATTAGTTGTTAATACTATGAGAAAAGTTCTTCGTGCAGTTGCAGTTAAAGCCCCTGGCTTTGGCGATAGAAGAAAAGCAATGCTTGAAGACATCGCGGTTCTAACTGGTGGCGAAATGTTCACAGAAGAACTTGGTATTAAAATGGAAAACGTTACAACTCAAATGCTTGGTAAAGCAAAACGTGTAACAGTTACTAAAGATGAAACAACTATCGTTGTTGGTGATGAAACTAGAACTGCTGTTCAAGACAGAATTAGATTAATCCGAAAACAAATCGAAGCATCTGATTCTGAATACGATAGAGAAAAACTTCAAGAACGTGTAGCAAAACTTTCAGGTGGCGTGGCATTAATCGAAGTTGGTGCAGCTAGTGAAGTTGAACTTAAAGAACGTAAATTAAGAATTGAAGATGCTCTTAACGCAACTCGTGCTGCTAACGAGGAAGGTATTGTTCCTGGTGGTGGTGTTGCTCTATTAAGAGTTCAACAAGGATTGAAAAAAGCGTTAGAAACAGAAAAATTCAATTCTGATGACGAAAAAATCGGTTACAGAATTTTAACAGCAGCACTTGATGTACCTCTAAGAGCTATCGTTCACAACGCAGGTGCTAAAGCTGATGTTGTTGTTGATAATATCTTAGCTCATGACGGAGCATATGGTTATGATGCTTTAAGAGATGAATATACTGATATGTTCAAATCTGGTATTGTTGACCCAGCTAAAGTTACTCGTTCAGCATTAGTAAATGCTGCATCAGTTGGTTCAATGCTATTAACAACAGAAGCTGCAGTTGTTGATATTCCTGAAGAAAAACCAGAAGTCCCAGCAATGCCTCCAATGGGTGGTATGGGCGGTTTCTAATAATTAGAATATTGATGCTAAAAAGGTGGGATTTATATATCCCACCTTTTTTATTATCCTAAATATTGATCTAAACCTGTTTGTTCTTTAATCTTTTGCCAGCGTGATTTTGGCGCATTTTCTGTTCCGATTGAAAGTTTGGTGCAATATTGTATGAACATTTCTCTTGACATTTCGAGTTCTTTATTAGGATACCAAGGGTTAATCAGAATTACTTTATCTTTTGTAACTCGCTTAACTGTAAAAGCGTGTCCACCGCTATCAGCTTCGCTTGTTCCAATTTTGAAACTTGCAGTTGCAATTAAATTAGATTTGTTATCTTTTGAAAAATCTTCTTCTAGTTTATCCAGCATGTTGTCAAGTGCGTAAGTTGTTCTTCTAATATTACCTTCTATTTCTGATACAGCACTAAGGCCCATTTTTGAAGACATGATTGGCAATGCCATATTTTGGGATAATGCAGAAGATGACAATACTGGTGCTGAATCATAATCTTCTAAGCAATACAACTCTGATTTCTTTCCAGTTAAAACAAACACTGCATCATGAGCTTGTCCACCTTCTAAAGGATTACTAGAGTCAGTTCCTGTATACATACCCGCAGTTGTCCAATAACGATTATAACTTATATTGTTTGCGTCTAAAGTTTGTTGAACTTCTGTTCTATATTTTTCAAAGGCTGCTTCAAGTAATATTACATCGGGGTCTCCTTTTGAATATCTTTGACCAGCTTGTGTAAGGATTTCTTCAACTTCAGATTCTGTAAATGTATATTCACCTGTAATAAATACGCCACCTTTAAGATTATCTTTTTTTAGTGAATCGGCTGCTAATATTGCCCCAGGAAGACGTAAAGTGTATACTTTTTCGCCATTAACAATCTTTTCTGTTCTTAGAGTTTGAAGGTATTCTTGACCACCGTCTACATTTCTCAAAGAGTTGATTGATGCCAATAAATAACAGTCACCTTGATTGTGTTGGAATGAATTTCCATAATAATTATCTAAACCTAAATCTTTAACTGGTTGAGGTTCTGGATTAGGATTAGGATTAGGATTTGGATTAGGATTAGGGTTTGGGTTAGGTGTAGGTGTAGGTGTAGGCGCAGGTGTAGGCGCAGGTGTTGGTTCTATAGGCTTATGTATCTCTTTAGACCAGTTTTCTAAATTTTTAGCACGTTTCATTTTAAGTTGTTCATCATCTACTGCTTTTAAAACAACTTTACCTTCTTCATCTTTTTCTAATGTGAACGCCATATCTCTGTATCTAGACATATATGTCCCATCGGCTTCATTGTATGTTAATTTTGTAAACTGATTTTCGCCATAATCTGCTGGTAGTTCCATCATTAAAACTTTAGGTAATGATCCATCTTCTGGCATTGTCGTATTTGTTGGAATTCTAACAACACCATTGTATAATCGATTGGTGATGCCAGCAGCTCTCGCATCAATTTCAACGTTTTCTATTTTGCCATTAACAAAGCCAAAATCGGAAGCTTTTAATATGCTGGTTTCCTCTTCTGTGGCTTCGGTATTTCCTAATTGCAACATGAATTGTAGAAAGTTATCATCTTCAACATCTGTAATACCTTTACTTTCGAGGTAGGCTTTTGCTTCTTCTTTTGTGATAGTTTTATCTTCAATTGCTTGCGCTAAATCATTTTTTAACACATCAAGCTCAGCTTGACTAATTTCGCCATCGCCAGAAGTATCAATTTTACCCCAAATAGTATTCATATCTTCTGAAAATGCTTCTTTTTTAGCCCCAGCTTTCAGTTTATTCCAATCAATATTACCTAAGCTACCTAAATTTATGATATTTTCATTATCTGGCACTACACAAGCTCCTTGCATACATACGTATCCAAGTTAATATACGGATTAAATTTACAAAAACTTTAATTATGTAATTGAAAATCTTAATATAATTTAATTCAAATATCTTTCGCCAGTGTCTGGAAGAATTACAACAATGTGCTTATCTTTATTTTCTGGACGTTTGGCGATTTCCATCGCTGCATACATTGCAGCACCTGATGAAATTCCACACAAAATACCTTCTTTTATCGCTAATTGTCGAGCCATTTCAATTGCATTTTCATCACCAACAGGGAAAATTTCATCAACGACACTTCTATCAAAATTATTAGGGACAAAGTTAGCACCGATACCTTGAATTTTATGTGCGCCAGCTTCTTTCCCCGCTAAAACTTGAGATTTTTCAGGTTCAACGGCAATAGCTTTGATGTTTGCGTTATGTTTTTTAAGGCCTTTTGTTGTACCAGAAATTGTTCCACCTGTTCCTACTCCTGCAACTAAAATATCAATTTTTCCGTCAGTATCATTCCAAATTTCTTCGGCTGTTGAATATACATGGCTTTCAGGATTTGCCGGATTATTAAATTGCTGAGGAATAAATGAATTTGGATACTCTTTACTCAATTCAATAGCTTTATCAACAGACCCCTGCATACCTTTTTCACCATCAGTCAGTACCAATTCAGCACCATAAGCTTTTAACAATTTTCTGCGCTCCAAGCTCATAGTTTCAGGCATTGTTAAAATCATTTTGTAGCCTTTAATTGCACAAACCATTGCCAAACCAATACCTGTATTTCCGCTTGTAGGCTCAATAATTACGGTATCTTTATTGATTAAACCTTGTTTTTCAGCGGTTACTATCATGTTGAAAGCTGGGCGATCTTTGACAGAGCCAGCAGGATTAAAACTTTCCATCTTTGCATATATATTTGCGTTAGTAAGTTTGTTTATTCTTACTAAAGGAGTATTACCAATTAATTCTGTCAAATTATTCGCTATGTTCATTATTTACCTTTCTAAATCCACAATCCTTTGAAATTGTTCTTCCAATTTGTAATAATTTATCTTCTAAATTATCATACGTAACCGTTGTTTTCCCTGGATAAATTTCATATTTTTTCCTAACATCATCCAAAGTTATATTAGGCATAATTACATTTGCACCACTTTGAAGCGCAATTAATCTGCCATTTTCTTTTAATGCTTCCATCGCTGTAGTAGCTGGAATATTTATATCTGGCAAAAGTAATCTTGTAATAGCCATAACTTTTAAAGCCAAATCAAAACTTCCACCTTGCGCATCTTTCAATGGTGTATCTTTATGAGGAATAAATGGTCCAATCCCTATCATATCAGCATCTATTTCTTTAAAAAACAAAATGTCATCCGCCAATGATTCCAATGTTTGATCTGGTAATCCTACAAGACAACCTGTTCCTACTTCATAGCCTAACTCTTTCAAATCTTTCAAACATCTTAATCTATTTTCAAAATCCATATTTGGATGATATTTCCCATACAATCCCTTATCCGTTGTTTCAATACGGAGAAGAAATCTATTTACACCAGCTTCCTTTAAAAGTTTATACTCATCAGTTGAAAGTTCACCAATACTAAGCGTGATTGCTGGTATAGGATGTAAATTTTTAATTTCTCTTATAATTTCAACAAGCATATCTACTGGGATAACTTTGCTTTCACCTGATTGCATAACAATAGTTCTAAATCCCATTTCTACAGCATTTTGAGCCAATTTCAAAATCTCATCTTTTGATAATTTATATCTTTCAACATTTTTATTACCTGCTCTTAGTCCACAATAATGGCAATTATTTCTACAGACGTTAGAAAACTCGATTAGCGCACGCAAATGAACATCATCACCAACATATTTTTTTCTAACAGAATCTGCCGCAACAAAAAGCTCAGTTAAATCATTTTTTAATAATTTAACTATTTCACTTTTATTCAATTGATGAGTAATTTTAGCTTTTTCAATAATTCTTTGCATAAGTAAATTATATAAAAAAAAGGCGGCTCTGTCGAGCCGTCTTTTAGACTATTTTTCTACTGGTGGTTTTGGAGGTGGAAGAGCTGGACCATGTCCAAATCCAGGGCCAAAACCTGCATGATGTAGATATTTGCGTTTGTGTTCTCTTTCAAACTTTTTTCTACCTTCTTTTTTGATTTTAACTAATTCTTTTTTCTGATCTTTTGTCAAAATACTTTCAAATTCTTTCATATTTTTTATTCTTAATTTTTGAGCGTCTTTATAAAGAACTTTTAATTCTTTATCTATTTGATCTAATCTTGCTTCTTGCTCTTCAACTGCAATTCTTGAAAGTCTAACAGCTCTCGCTTCTTGTTTTTTGCTATTAATTTTTTCCATTATAGGCTTTATTTCTTGATGACCTTTTTTGCGAATTTCTTTAGCTTGAAGTTTTTGTTCTTCTGTTAAATTCAAACGATCTTCAAATTTTTTATGCATTCCTTGTTTTTTGAATGCTTTATGTGGCCCCATTTTAGGACATTGTTTTTCAATTGCAACAGGATTTGCTGCTGGTTCAGTTTTAACTTCTTCTGCAAAAACTGGTGTGATTGCTGCAAATGCAACTAAACTTGCTAAAATTAATGTTTTTTTCATAACTTTATCCTTTCATTAGATTTTGTAACTTTTCTGCTAATTCTTTCTTTGCATTATAAACTCTTGATTTTACAGTTCCTAAAGGACATTTTATTAGTTGCGCGCATTCCTCGTATGTATATCCTCGAATTTCGCAAAGAATTATTACTTCTTTAAACTTTGGTTTTAACGAATTTATCGCTTTAATAATTTGTTGTTGTCTTTCATTTTGAACAAGTTTAAGTTCTGGAGTTTGTTTTTTATCTTTTATCGCATTCAATACAATTTCTTCTGATGTTGTATTACTTTCTTGCTTTTTATAAGCTGATTTTAAATAATCTTTTGAAACATTTTTCGCTATTGTCGATATCCAACTTTTAAAACTACCTTGTTCTTTATACCTTTCTGCGTTTTTCCACGCCTTTATATAGACCTCTTGTTCTAGGTCTTCGTTTTCTTCTTTTGTAATTAATTTTATTATGTTTTTTATATTAGTTTGATTTTTTTCAATTATTTCTTTAAAATCCATCTACTCTACCATTAACAAACCGTACGAATCTACAGGCAAACCTAAATCTTCTGCTGATAAAATCGTTCCATACTTGATTGTATCTGAAATATCAGTATTCAAATTTATTACACCTAACGTAGTTCCACTCAATAACATAGCACATATTGCACAAGCAATTTTAACTTTTGCCACTTTTTTACGTTGTTCTACAAAATATGGTTTTGCTTCTTGTATAAGTTCTGACACTTCCAACATTTTTTCATGTTCTGCTTTACAATCAGGACACTCCTTAATGTGTTCCATCAATGTTGCCTCATCTGCAAATGTAAAGAGTGCTTCGTATTTTGTACATTTATCTTTCATAATTAACCTCTGTACTCATATAACGAAATAGAAAACAAAATTGTTCATTTTATTATACGACATTATTTTATATTTGTAAAATTCTTGAAATATCATTTATTAAATTGGCAAAAATAAGAACAAGATTAAAAACTCTAGAACGTAATAGTATATAAACCTATGCAATAAAAAAGCACCCTTTCGGGTGCTTTTAAAAGGCTTTTAATAATTATTTTGCTAATTTATTAACAGCAAGTGTTAATCTTGATTTTTTTCTAGCAGCTGTATTTTTGTGTAAAATACCTTTTGATACAGCTTTGTCGCATAGTTGGTAAGCTCTAGAGATAGCTTTGTTTAAAGCTTCTTTGTCTTCGCCTTTTGCAAGTTCTAACACTTTTTTAACCGCAGTTTTGATAGATGTTTTGAAAGCTACGTTTCTAACTCTGTTTGCTTCCGCGATTAATACTCTTTTCTTAGCAGATTTAATGTTTGCCATTTTAGTTTTTCCTTTCAAGTTTTTGCGACAGTTAATGAGGCTGTCAGTACTCTGAGGATGTGAGTAATTATTATTCTATATAAAAAATTTTAATTTGCAATAGTTTGTTAAGCCCAGAAATCAACGTGTAAATCTTTACCATCAACTGCGTGGTTGGCAATTCTACACATTGCATCAGATGCTAAATCATTCGCGGCTTCTTCGTCCGCTACAAACTTACCTTTGGCGGTAAGGACTTTGCCATCTTTCATCACAATGACATCAACTTCATTACTATTTTCTAATAATTTAATAGTAGAACCATCCACCGTTTCAAGAGAAGAAACCATCATATCTCTTCCAGCTGCAACTCTTTTAAGATTTACTTTTTCACCACGTTCCGAGATCTCACGAGCTAATTCTGCGACTGTACGTTTACCTTGAGCTAAATCCAATTTCACTGCCATTTTAATATCCTTTCTGATTTTGATATGTAATTAAAACAAATAAAAAACTTTTTTTGCTTTTTTCCCTGTACATTCACAACATCATTAAAATTTTGTTACATATAATATTCCAGAATTATATTAATAATTGTAAAATTATTCAAAAGAACTAATTCTTAAGGGTTATATTTTTTAGTAATTTGTGCTATATATATAATAGATAAAATTGGGTTATAGTATGTAATAACCTAGAGAAACGGAGGCAAAAATGTCAGTAGGACAATTTGTATTCATGCTTCACAGTCACCTTCCATACTATAGAAAAGCTGGGATGTGGCCATTTGGTGAAGAAAACCTATATGAATGTATGGCAGAAACATACGTTCCTCTTTTGAATGCAATTTCAGAATTGTATGAAGAAGGAGTTAAAGCAAAGTTAACAGTTGGTATAACACCAATTTTGGCAGAGCAATTAAATGACGAACACCTAAAACACGGTTTCGTAAAATATTTGGATTCAAGAATTGAAAAAGTTGCAAAAGATTTGGACAGATATCCTGATCCAAAAGTTGCGCATTCTCAACACTTGAAATATCTTGCAAAATATTATTTTGACTGGTTCAACCACATTAAAGATTCATTCATAAATAAATATGGAATGGATTTGGTTGCAGCATTCAAAAAATATCAAGATTTAGGTTGCATTGAAATCACAACCTCAGGAGCTACACACGGTTTCTCACCATTGTTAGCAACTGACAACAACTTGAATGCACAATTCAAAGTTGGTTCCGATACAACAAAAAGATTATTCGGCAAAAAAGCAAAAGGTTGCTGGTTACCAGAATGCGCTTACAGACAAGGTTATGAATATGTAGGTAAAGATGGTCAAAAACATTGGAGACCTGCTATTGAAGTTACACTTCAAAATAATGATATTGAATACTTCTTTACAGAATCACACGTAATAGAAGGTGGAAACTCAATCGGTAACAGACGTGTAATCGGAGTTTACGGTAACATCGAATACATTCCATTACCAGAACGTGAAGCAACAGGATATGACACATATTCTGCATACTGGTTACCAGATGCACAAGTTGCAGTAATGGGACGTAACGACAGAGCAGGTTATCAAGTTTGGTCAGCTGCTGACGGATACCCTGGTGACGGCTGCTTCAGAGAATTCCACAAAAAAGATGACAAATCAGGCATGCACTACTGGAGAATTACATCTCCAACAACTGATTTGGGCGACAAAATGCTTTACGATCCAGTATTAGCATTAAACAAAATCAATGAAAACTCAGACCACTACACAACAATGATTTACCACTTGTTAAACGATTATAAAATGGCACACGGTGGTAAAGACGGTTTAGTAATGGTATCATTCGATACTGAGCTATTCGGACACTGGTGGTTTGAAGGTGTTGAATTTATCAAACAAGTAATCAAAAAATTCAACGCATATATTCCAGAAGTTGAAAGAATGACAGCAGGTGAATACTTGCATGCTCATCCACCAACAGAAGCAATCCAAATCCCTGAAAGTTCTTGGGGTGCTGGCGGACACTTCTATGTATGGAACAACCACTTAACAGAATGGATGTGGCCAATTATTCACTCTTGTGAAAAACGTGCAACAGCAATTTCAGAAAGATACGAAGAAGTTCCACAAGACAAATTGTTACACCGTGCATTAAATCAAATGGCAAGAGAAAACTTGTTATTACAAAGCTCAGATTGGCCATTCTTGATTACAACATGGCAAGCAAAAGATTATGCAACAGACAGATTCCGTGAGCATGTAGAACGCTTCGAAAAAATCTGTGACATGATCGAAAGTGGAAACATTAATGAAGACGAGTTAAGAGAAATCGAAAGCATTGACAATTGCTTCCCAGAAATCGATTATAGGGTTTACCTACCAATCGAAGACGGAGTAATCCCTCAACAAGCTAAAAAACTTGCTCCATTATACAAATAAAATTAAAGGCTCTCAATCGAGAGCCTTTTTAATATTTTTCAAAAAAACTCTTGCAATTTATTTTTCAGCGTTTTATAATAAGACTTGTCGAAAGACAAAAGCCGAATGGGAGCGTAGCTCAGTTGGTTAGAGCGCATGCCTGTCACGCATGAGGTCGCGAGTTCGAGCCTCGTCGTTCCCGCCATTTAGAAGAACCCTTAAGGGTTCTTTTTTATTACATTTTGTAATTTATTAAGGAATGAGTTATAATAAATTTATGAAAAAATCAACTGTATTTTTATATATTAACACCTACTATGTATAATACCTATCTAGGACATTTGAATGGGAAATAAATAAAAAATTTCAAACACACAGCCTAACACAGGCTGTTTTTTAGTATAGAGATTTGCGTTCGGATTTTTGCACATTTGTCCCTTTTCTTGCACAAAATTGCACTAAAAACCGTCACCCTGAACTCGATTCAGGGTCTATCAAGCACAGTTACTAAACTTCCCTCAGTGCAAAAAAGTGCAACTTAGTGCAATTTTATTTTCGCTTGTAAATTGAGATATATATAATTATCTATGAGATTGAGAATAAATACTAATAAACTCTTTCGTGGCTTAAATCAAAAGAGCTAGCATTAATTTTCATTTTTCTAACTTCAATGTGATATTTTTTCGCAAATTTCATAATTTTATCTTGATTACGTTTGTTAATTTTTAGGCCCAAAAATATTCTGGATGGTAAATTAGGCATAAAATAATCTTGATTCTTTCCATAATATAAAAGTCTATATTCTTGCTCATAATTCCAATCAAAACTTTTATTCATAAGTGTTAACATATCTTTTGTCGGTCCAGTATAATATATGGCATTTATATTTGATAATAATGGTATTTTTGTATAAATTACTGGATATAATGCATGCAAAAATGGAGAATTCTCCTCTAATGTAGAGATATCATACTCGACACAAAAACCCGTATGAGAATTTGCATAGTGAGACCACATTAAATTATTTTTAACTGTTGCGGCAAAACTACAAAGTAAAAATTTGTTTTTAAACTCTTCACTTAAAATTAAAACCTTCTCATCTAAATCTCTTTTAATTTTTTTATAATAATTTTGAGCCTCCCATTTACTAAAACCCCACTCTAGCAAACGTTTAATCATAATAGGTTTGTATGCCTTTCCTTTTAAAAGTTCAGTTTTAACATATTCCCTATATTCATGCGGCCAAAAATCATTTTTTAAATTAAATACCATTTCATCATCTTTTGTCGATATATCCTCTTCCTCATTCAACAAGTATAACAATAGTGCTTGTTCATAGGTACAAATAGAAGAACAGTCTAAAGGATCATTAAAAGTATTTGAAGGTGATAAATGTACAAAGTTATTAAATAAGTCATTATATGCATAATCATTGCAGCTACGGTATTTATATATAAATCTTGGTAGATGTTGCTTCTTATAGCTCAAGCATTTTTTAATCTCTTTTTTTGAGTTTGAGATCTCTGCTTCAATAAGATTTTGATAAAAAGTTGTAACCCATTTTTTATTCATAATAAAATTATA
>JAZUAO010000008.1:0-8574 GCA_045638025.1 Candidatus Gastranaerophilaceae bacterium | reverse complement strand
TCGTTACATCAACATCACTTTAAACCCTGGTACTACTGATCAAGCTACATATGCGTTGACTACTAACACTTTAACTGACCAAGCTGCATATGATGACGCTATGAATCAATACGAATACGATAAGAATAAATACGATCAAGCAATACAAGAAGTAAATACTAAGATCGAAATTATTCAAGCACAAGATAAAAACTTAGAATTAAGATTGAAACAATTAGATACCGAACAAGATGCTATTTCTAACGAAATGGATGCTGTTCAAAAAGTTATCGAAAAGAACACAGAATCAACATTCAAAACTTTCGGTTAATCAACGATATTCAAGACGATTCAATCTTTCAATTTTTCAAAAAAATTCAAGTACCTGTTCCACTATATGTGGAACGGCTACTTACCCCCTTTTTTCCTTGTTTTCTTTACGACCTATTCAAAGGTCGTTTTTTGTTTTGTTAAGAAATCTTAATAATACAAATACAATATTAAAGAAAATTATTCATGCAACCGACAAAAATAATAAGGAAAAAAGATAAGGAATATTGTCATGGGTATGGCAGCATCTCAAGCTAGATTTTTAGGTCTAACAGCGAGAAAAACAAATGTTGAATATGAAGGACAACAGGTTAACCAACAAAGAACATGTTTGGCTAACCAATCTGCCAATTACTATAACCAATTACTTGGTATGGCTGTTCCTACTCCTCCTTCAATCGCAGATTTTACTAAAACAACTTATACATTCCAAGACGGCAATTTAACAAATTCAATTACATCTTTAATTGCACAAAATAATGGATTATACAATGTTAGTTACACCAGTAACTACAATCAAGATTTTTCTGTTGTAGCAGCTGGAAAAACTTCAATTGTAAACTCTCAGCCAATACAATCAAGAAGCATTACACCTACAAATACTTATCATGTTGGTGCTGACCAATTAAAAATATTAGGTCAAGACCTTAACTGGGCATATATTATTAGAGAAGAAAGCAAAACTTACCGTTTATACGAAGAGGGAGATAATTACACATACACAAACGCAAATGGCGATTCCAAAACTCTTATTCCTGCAACAGAAGAAATTATTGAAGGCATAGTTGGCCCAAAACCTGACCCTAACAACTACGATATGGGAAAATTAATCGAAGATTACGAAAACACAGCTTGCTTCTCATCAGTTGGGACTTCAAGCGGAGCTACAAGAGCATACCATATCGAACATAACTTATGCCGATTAATCTGGTCTGATGGTCGTGCCTCTGTGACATCAAGTGATGGTGTCACATTAAGCAGAACCGCAAGTGGTATGAGCTACTATTCATTAGCAAACAACTCTGGTGACAGAAATACTGACCAAACAAGTATTGATTTACAAAAAGCACTATCAACATATTATCCAGATTTATATCAAGGCATTATAGACTTATATGTTGAAAACATGCTTTATCTAAACAAAAACAATAAATCACTAACAAATGCATCTACATTTGAGCTATCGACAGAAGAATATGATGAAACTAAAATCACAATTAATGATATTTACACTCGTTGGCAAGATACTTGGGCAACTATTGGTAATATGGATTACAATGATTTATATCAAAAAGACCTTGCTGAATGGGAAATAAAAGCTGCTCCATATTTAGGGAATTACCTAGATTCTGAAGATTACACAAAAATCTACACAATTAAAGAACGTAAAATGTTCTATGATGGACAAGATGAATACTTAAAAAGCTTATCTCACGATCAACTAGAAAAATTATATCAACAAGAAGTTGATTACAGAGATATGTTAAATGAAACTTATGGTGAACTAGAAACAGGATGGTATGTAAGATACATCAAAAACAGTGCAACTGGCCAACATGAACCAATTTTCTACAACGGTGATGATATGGCAGAAGGTATCAAAGTCCAAAATGGAGACATTTATTCACAAGTTTCTACATACAAAATTGGCACTAAACAAGTATCACAAGAAATTAAAGGCGTTCCTGCAAATCTTGAAAAAGATTCAACAGGCCGTTACATCAATATTACTCTAAATCCTGGAACTTCTGATGAAATTACATATGCATTGACAACAAATACAGTAACTGATCAAGCTGCATACGATAGCGCTATGAATCAATACGAATATGACAAAAGCAAATACGATCAAAATATCGAAAAAGTTAATGCTAAAATTTCAATTATTCAATCTCAAGATAAAAACTTAGAATTAAGATTGAAGCAGCTAGATACAGAACAAGATGCTATTTCTAACGAAATGGATGCAGTTCAAAAAGTTATCGAAAAGAATACAGAATCAACATTCAGAACTTTTGGTTAATCACGAACTATTGTAAAGAAAAGTTAACATTTGGGGCAGATTTTTAAAGATTATATCACCTCTCTCCGATAAAAATATTAAGGAAAAAAGAGAGGTAAAGTGTCGTGGGTTTAGCAGCATCGCAAGCTAGATTTTTACATTTAACAGGTAGAAAGACAAATGTTGAGTACGAAGGCCAACAAGTTAACCAAGCACGTACAGCATTAGCAAATCAGTCTGCTAATTATTATAATCAGCTGCTAATGATAAACGTTCCAACACCTCCTTCTACAACTGATTTTACAAAAGTTGTTTACACATTCGGAGATGGACAACTATCTAATCAAATAACATTTATGGTTGCAAAACCAAACGGCGAATATATGGTTAGCTACAAATCTAGCCATAGAAACGATTTCGCATTACTAACTGGAAATTCTAATATCGTTGTTAGTATTGGTGAAGAAGACGACACATTTAAATTATACGATGAATTTATAAACGGTACTGCTGGTGGTTGTTACAATTACCTACAAGAGCCAGCTCACGACAACGCACCTGAAGCTCAAATGGAACATATTGTCCACGTCATAAATCATATGTTAGGCCCTGGCAATTACACCACTAGCGAAGGAAACAACGTATCAGTTAAAAATAATAACGGAAACACATTTGACTCTATTTACTGGACAAAACCTTCTGGCCAATATGGTGGTGACGGCAAAATAATGGCTCAAATTGCAGATAAACTTAAAGACACAAACACCGCTCAAAAATTAGCTAATTTATTGTACGACACAAAAACTGCTTACAACAATGGCCAAACTGACAAAGACACAATGCTAACTTTTAAAAAGAGATTGATTAACATCGTTAACACTGATTTAAAAGCTACATTAAACAGAAATTTCAGAATTGGAAATGACGAATTGAGAGTCGCAGGAACAATCCTTGATGCTGAATATAACGCAGACGGTTCTATAAAAAAATATATCGGCAATGACCCATACTTAAAAACATTATCAACTGAAGAATTAAATGGTTTAATTGGAGAAGAACAAGAATTTGCAGAACAACTAGATGAAAAAGTTGGTGGAAATACTTGGATGGTTAGATATGTACAAAACACATCTTCTGGCAGATATGAAGCTCAATTCTACTCAAAAGATGAGTTAAGTGAAGCTTATTACAATCAATATTCAGGTAGTGAATCTTCACTTAAATATCACTATGTAGGAACAGAAATTGAAACAAGTGAAGTAAAAGGTGTTGCTGCAAGATTCGAACAAGACGCAACAGGAAGATACACTTCAATTACAATTCACTCTGATGATCCAATTCTTGCAACAACTTATGCCTTGAAAACAGATATTACAACCGATCAAGTAGCATACGAAAATGCAATGAACCAGTACTATTACGACAAAAAAGAGTACGAACAAACAATTCAACAAATTAATGCCAAAATTAAAACAGTTCAAGAAAAAGACAAAAGCCTTGAACTTAAACTAAGACAACTTGATACAGAACAAGCTGCCATAACTCAAGAATTTGAAGCTGTACAAAAAGTTCTTGAAAAAAATACAGAAAATAGCTTTAACTTATTCGGTTAATTCTTTTTAACCCAGTTTTCTAAAACTTTCAATGGAGCACGAGTTATAGCCAAAGCCCAAGCCTTAACATCTTTTGTAATTACACCACCAGCTCCCACATTTGCACCTTCGTCTACAACAACAGGAGCTACCAAAACTGCATTAGAGCCTATTTTTACATTATCTTTAAGAACTGTCTTACTCTTAACTTTTGTTAGAGGATTATAATTAGCTGTGATTGTTCCCGCTCCAATATTAACATTAGAACCTATTTCACTATCACCTATATAACTCAAATGGCCAGCGTTTGTATTGGAGTTAATTTTTGATTTTTTAACTTCAACAAAATTACCTATCTTAACATTATCAGCAATTTCAACTCCACCTCTTAAGTGGGCAAAAGGACCAATTTTACAGTTTGAACCGATTTTATTTTCACCCTCTATATAAGTTGACGGATAAATAATAGTATCTGCACCTATTTCAGTATCTTCAGAAATCCAAGTTGATGATGGATCAACTATAGTAATACCATCTACCATCAATTGATTAAGTTTACGCTCATTCATCATTTTTGTTGCTTCTGCTAAATTTAAACGTGAATTAATACCATAAACTTCTTCTTTATTACCCAAAATAAATGCGTTAACACTTAATTCTTTTTGTTTTCCCCACTCTATAATATCTGTAAGGTAATATTCACCTTGCGCATTATTCGTTGTAAGCTGAGAAAATGCATCTTTAATCTTTTTCCAATTCAAACAATACACACCCGCATTAACTTCTTTAATGTTTTTTTGTTCTATAGATGCATCTTTCTCTTCTACAATGCACTCTAACGAATTATCTATATCCCTAATAATACGACCGTAATTGGTTGGATTTTCAACAATTGTACTCATTACTGTAATATCAGAATTTATAGATTTATGATATTGTTCAAAATCTCTTAACGTTTTTTCTGTAATCAAAGGAGAATCACCACAAAGAATAATAACTTCACCATCGAAATCATTTAGGTACGGACAAACCATAGAAACAGCGTGCCCTGTTCCTAATTGTGGAGTCTGTAAAACAGTTTTTGTATTTTTATATTTTTGCGAAACGAATTTTTCAACAGCCTCAGCTTGATGCCCAACAATAACAAAAGCCTCATCAGTAATGTTTTTTACATTATCTAAAACATAGCCTAATAGAGGTTTCCCCATAATTTCATGCAAAACCTTTGGCAAATCAGACTTCATTCTTGTACCCTTACCAGCAGCTAAAATAATTGATTTCATACTCATCTCCTTTTTCATAATTTTAACACAAGATAATTTTTTGTGTTATCTTAATCTTATGAAAAGAGCAGTAGTTGCACTAAGCGGTGGCGTTGATAGTTCCGTTGTCGCAATGTTATTAAAAGAACAAGGATATGAAGTAATTGGGCTTACTGGTAAAATGATTAATACCGAAGCCGCCGAAAATGTTTGTCTAAATGCAAAATCTGTTGCAAACAAACTCGGCATAGAACATATAGTTTTTGATGCAACCGAAATTTTTCAAGAAAAGGTCATAAACTATTTTGAAAATTCTTACGAATGCGGCCAGACTCCAAATCCTTGCATAATGTGCAATAAATTTGTAAAATGGGGAATTTTATTTGATTATGCAATAAAAGAATTGAATGCAGATATTTTTGCAACTGGTCATTACGCAAACATTAAACAAGAAAATGGAATATATAAATTATATCCAGCAAAGGATGAACACAAAGACCAATTGTACTTTTTGTATAAATTAACTCAAAAGCAACTTTCAAAAACAGCTTTCCCTCTTTCTAATTATTCCAAAGACGAAGTCCGCCAAATGGCAATATCCTTTGATTTACCCCCAAAAGATTCCAAAGAAAGTCAAGATATTTGCTTCATAACCAAACCAATGACTACAAAAAAATATCTAATTGAAAAATTAGGAATTAAAAAAGGAAGCTTTATAGAAATAGGCTCTGGTAAAAAACTTGGAGAACACGACGGCAGTTATCTTTACACAATTGGACAAAGAAAAGGAATTGGGATTTCTGCACCTCATCCGTTGTATGTCATTGACATAGATGCAGAAGAAAATATTGTATATCTTGGAAAAGAAGAGGATAATTACAAAACTCGCTTAGCTCTAAGAGATATAAGTTTTTCATATCCAATTACAGAACAATCGTTTGATGCGTGGGTTAAAATTCGATACAATATGCAAGCCCAAAAATCAAAATGTACCGTAGTTGAAAATTATATTGAAATAGAATTTTATAATCCAGTCAATTCAATAACTTCAGGACAAGCAGGTGTTCTATATGCTATAGATGACAAACACTTGATTGGTGGTGGCACTGTAATATAACTTGTAAAAAATAATTTACGGGATTATCATTACAATAGAGGGAGAAGAAATGTACAATCCAAAATCACTAAAAGCCGAAGAATTTATCTCACACGATGAAATCCTAGAAACATTAGATTATGCTGAGAAAAACAAAAATAATGCTGAATTAATAAATTCTATAATCGAAAAAGCAAAACTTAAAAAAGGACTTACTCACAGAGAAGCTTCTGTATTGTTAGCATGCGAATTGGAAGATAAAAATAAAGAAATTTTCAATCTAGCTGAGCAAATCAAACAAGATTTTTATGGAAACAGAATTGTACTTTTTGCTCCACTTTATTTATCAAATTATTGCGTAAATGGTTGTGTATATTGCCCATACAATTACGACAATAAAACAATTTGCCGTAAAAAACTAACACAAGAAGAAATCCGAAATGAAGTTATCGCACTTCAAGATATGGGACACAAACGATTAGCGATTGAAGCTGGCGAAGATCCTGTTAACAATCCAATAGAATATATTTTAGACTCTATAAACACAATCTACAGTATCAAACACAAAAACGGTGCTATTCGTCGTGTTAACGTAAACATTGCAGCTACAACTGTAGAAAACTACAAAAAGCTTCATGAAGCAGGAATTGGTACATATATTCTATTCCAAGAAACATATAACAAAAAATCATATGAAGAGCTTCACCCAACAGGGCCAAAACACAATTACACTTACCACACTGAAGCAATGGATAGAGCAATGCAAGGTGGTATTGACGACGTAGGTTTAGGTGTATTATTTGGTCTAGAATCATATAAATACGAATTTGCTGGCATATTAATGCATGCCGAACACTTAGAAGTTGTATATGGGGTTGGTCCTCACACAATAAGCGTTCCTCGTATCAAAAAAGCTGATGGTATTGATCCAAATGTCTTTGACAATGGTATAGATGACGACATATTTGCTAAAATTGTTGCATGTATAAGAATTGCAGTTCCTTATACAGGCATGATAATCTCAACTAGAGAAAGTGAAGAATGCAGAAAACGCTTATTATCTCTTGGGGTATCTCAAATCTCGGGAGGGTCAAAAACAAGTGTTGGCGGATATTTCAATCCAATGCCAGAAGATGAAAATTCTGCGCAGTTTGACATTTCAGATAGACGTCCACTGGATGAAGTTATCAGATGGCTAATCGAAATGGGCTATTTACCAAGTTTTTGCACAGCTTGCTATAGCAGCGGAAGAACTGGCGACAGATTTATGGAAATTTGTAAAAGTCAACAAATACATAACTTTTGTCAACCAAATGCATTAATGACTTTAAAAGAATATTTAGTTGATTATGCTTCAAAAGAAACTCAAGAAGTAGGCTTTAAATTAATTGCCGAACAGGCTGAATTACTGGAAAATCCAACAATTAAAGAAACAGTCTTAGAAAATCTCAAAAAAATCGAACAAGGACAAAGAGATTTCAAATTTTAAAATATTTACAAAACTAAAATAAAATTGTATAATAGATGTATTGTTTTATAATTGGAGATTTTATGAAAGCACAAAAAGCTTTTACTTTAGCAGAAGTTTTAATCACTCTTGGAATACTTGGCATCGTTTCGGCTATGGTAATACCTGGTATTGTATATAGTTACAAAGAAAAAGTAGCTATCTCCAAATTAAAACATACTTATGCAATACTACAACAAGCTATATCACGCGCTGTAGCTGAAAACGGGGGTAATTCATACGTAAATTTCTCTGACGGTGATACCCAAAGCATGATTGACTGGTATGATTACTACCTAAAACCAAATTTAAAAATACAAGCTGATTGTTTTGACGAAGCTGGTTGCTGGCACACATCAGGTGTTACAAAAATGTTAAACGGGCAAACTGCATTATGGGACAAAGGCACCAAAGGTATTGGTGGAAATATAATCGTATTTAAAACTATTGATAATGTAATGGTAAATATGGATGGCGCATCACCAGCGAATATAACAGACTTATTTGGAGTGAATGTATCAGAACCTAGTCTTGTAATACACGTTGACGTCAATGGTGATACACCTCCAAACGTAATTGGAAGAGATGTATTCGTATTTATTTTCAATAATCAATTTTTTGTTCCTGCGGGAAATGACCGTACCAAAGAAGAAGTTGCTGCTGATTGCTCGGAAACAGGAAGAGGATATTACTGTTTTTCGCATATTATGCGTAACAACTGGGCGGTCACAGAAGCAATGGTATTTTAAAAACATATAAACAATAAAAAGGAGAGAAAATATGTTAAGAACAAAAACTAGACAATG
>JAZUAO010000007.1:0-59396 GCA_045638025.1 Candidatus Gastranaerophilaceae bacterium | reverse complement strand
GGAAACAATCCAAAAGTTCATCATTCTGACAAACTTTAGTCATTTTGAAATGTTTTGACAATTCATCAACAAAACTCGCCGTCGAATTATGCCCCAACAACGTCATTTCTGTATTCATAACCTTCAATGCGGCTTCTAATTTCTTTTCAAAAACCTCAGCATTTGTATCCCAAACTTTTTTATTATAATCTGCAACAAGAGTTGGTATTGTCATAGCAGCGACTACACCAATAATACCAAGTGTTATTAGTACTTCTGCAAGAGTGAAACCGAGTCTTTTGGTCATATAAAATCCTCCATGTGGTAACTATACCACATTTTTAAACAAAAGGAAACTATTTAACAATAAAAAAGAGGCCTGATAAAAATCAAGCCTCTTTAAAGATAGTATCTTTGGTTAAAGATTATAATTTGCTAGCAACCATTTTTGTAGTTTCAGCTAATCTTGTAGAATAACCCATTTCGTTATCATACCAAGAAACAACTTTAACCATATTGTCGCCCATTGTCATTGTCAATGCTGCGTCAACTGTTGAAGATTGAGAAGAACCGATGAAGTCAGATGATACAAGTGGTTCTTCTGAGTAGCAAAGAACTTTGCCATCAGCTGCTGCTTTTAAAGCTGCATTAACTTCTTCAACTGTTACAGGTTTTTCAGTTTCGAATACAACGTCAACAACAGAAACGTCTGGAGTTGGAACTCTCATAGCGAAACCGTTCAATTTGCCTTTTAATTCTGGAAGAACTAAAGCAACTGCTTTAGCAGCACCAGTTGTTGTAGGAACGATGTTCAAAGCACCAGCTCTAGCACGACGTGGATCTTTGTGACCAGCGTCAAGAATTCTTTGGTCGCCAGTGTAAGAGTGAACTGTTGTCATCAAACCTTTAACGATACCGAATTTTTCAGAAATAACTTTAGCTACTGGAGCCAAGCAGTTAGTTGTGCAAGATGCCATAGAAATTACATTGTGGTTAGCTGGATCATATTCAGCTTCGTTAACGCCAAGAACGATAGTTTTGTCTTCGTTTTTAGCAGGAGCTGAGATGATAACTTTTTTAGCACCAGCTGCGATGTGAGCTTTTGCTTTTTCAGCATCTGTATAGAAACCAGTTGATTCAACAACAACTTCAACGCCTAATTTAGCCCAAGGAAGAGCTGCTGGATCTTTTTCAGCGAAGAACAAGATTTTTTTACCGTTGATGATTAAACCATCTTCAGCAACTTCAACTGTACCATCAAATTTACCCATAACTGAGTCATATTTAAATACGTGTGCAGCGTTAGCAGGTGTTAAACCAGGGTCATTGATTGCAACGTAATCGATTTCGTTGTAAATACCTTCTCTGATAGCTGCTCTTAATGTGTTACGTCCGATTCTACCGAATCCGTTAATTGCTACTTTTACCATAAGTTTTTTACTCCTTCTTATTATGTAAAATTTATAACATGTAATTTATACCATCAACACAAAAACTAATCAAGAGTTTTGGCTTTACAAATTGTTAAAAAAAGATTAAATTAAATCTCTTTTGTTTATAACTTAGAAAAGAAGTTTAATTTGTGAAAATTCAAAAACTACATTCAAAAATAAACTTTCAAAGCGAAGCAGAAAATAATTATTTTGCGGACACACAAGCACTTATAGCATCAATCAAGCGTTTTACTGGAACAATTTCTAATCCATTGAATTCAACTTTATTTGCAAATGGGACAATGGCCTTTTTAAAACCACAAGATAAAGCCTCATTCAGCCTTTTTTCAATATTATGAACAGGGTGAACTTCTCCTGACAAACCAATTTCACCAATGATTACCGTTTGGCTATCAACAACAACATCTCTAGCACAAGTTGCTACAGCTAAAGCAATACCTAAATCGGCGCTAGGTTCATCAACTTCAATACCGCCCATAACATTTACATAAACATCTTGTTTAGACAAATTCAATCCTACACGCTTTTCTAACACGGCAAGAATTTGCAACAGACGACTAGAATCAACGCCATTAGTAACTCTACGAGGTGTCGGATAGGGGGTTGTACCCACCAATGCTTGAATTTCTACTAACAAAGGTCTAGTTCCTTCATTGGTAACGACAATTGCACTTCCTGGGATTGCGCCTTGCGAACGTTCATTTAAGAATAATTCATTTGGATTCGTAACGCAAACTAGGCCTTTTGAACCCATTTCAAAAATACCAACTTCAGAAGTATTCCCAAAACGATTTTTCATAGAACGAAGCATTCTATAAGATTTATACTTATCACCTTCAAAATAAATTACAGTATCCACCATATGTTCAAGAACTTTTGGCCCCGCAATACTACCATCTTTAGTTACGTGTCCAATTACAATTACAGTAATATTTTTATTTTTTGCTAATTGCATTAGGATATTACAACATTCACGAATCTGCGAAACACTTCCAGCCGAACTTGTAATTGTTTGAGAATAAATAGCTTGAATACTATCCACCACAACTATATCAGGAGATAAATTATCTATTTCTGCTCTAATACTTTCCATATTAATCTGAGGATAAATAAATAAATTATTAGAATTAATCTCTAATCTTTCAGCTCTAAGCTTTAATTGGCTTGCACTTTCTTCCGCTGAAACATATAAAACTTTTTTATTATTCTTACAAAGTTCACCGCTTGTTTGCAAAAGGATAGTTGACTTACCAATTCCAGGATCCCCAGCAATTAACACAAGTGAGCCTTGCACAAGGCCACCACCTAGAATTCTATCGAATTCAGAAATATTCGTACTCACACGAACTTCTTCACCAATATGGATATCAGACAGAAGTGAAGGTTTTGCATCATTCAAAAATCCCTGCGCATTAATAGCTTGAGGTTTTATTAAGGACTGAACTTCTTCAACAAAACTACCCCAACTAGAGCACTCAGGACATTTACCTAAATATCCCGCTGATTCATACCCACATTCTTGACATATCCATTTTGATTTAACTTTTGCCATTTTGTTATTTATTTAACTCCTCAACATTAGCCACTCTTAGAGCAAAATACGGTTTTTCTTTTTCAATTAAGTATAACACAAATGTATCATCAAAATAGAAATCACGATTTTCTTTTTTTATTATAGGCATACAAGACATTGTCATAACTAAAGCCCCTTCGCTTTTTAATTTAACACCTTTGTTATCCATTTTAAAATCTACTGTTTGTAATGCCTTACTTATAACAAAATCCGTATCGACAATTCTTTTTCCTGCTAACTCATCATAAGTATGTTTTGTTTTAAATTCTATAAACGGAACTTTCAATCTATCTCTGGTTGTAAAAGTTCTGCTACCATCATATTTGCTTGACTTTGCTAGTACGTCCTCATACATATTTTCAAAAGACCCATTGTCATCAGTTCTATACAATATTAAGTTATCATTTGCTTTGGTTTGAACTCTCACGGCAAAATCTCTTGATGAATTATAGAATAGTACACTCACAGAATTTCTTGCATCGGATTCTCCATTTCTATCAATACCGAAATATTTTACTTTTTTACCTTTATTTGCAAATTTAGCTTTTTTAAGTTCTTTAAATGCAGTAATAAATTCAAAATCTTTTTTCAACATTGCATAAACTAAAAAATTTCTATCACTCCAATCTAAAGTATCTAGTATATCACTTTTATCATTGAATTTTTCTAATAAAGCTTTTTCAATTGTATTTTTTAAATCTATTGTCATATACCCGTGCGCAGTATAATAAGCATTTTCAGATAGGAAATACTTCTTAAAGTTTTGCTTATTAAATTCATTAGCTAAATAATTTTCACCATCAATAAACTTAACTGGAGCACTAACTACATTATCCATCAATTCATTCCAAACAAGCTCAAAAGTCCCAACCCATAGCTTGTTTTCAGCAGTAGTTTCAGTATTAAAAGTTGGAACTGTTTGTAATTTAAACGAATCCTTTTTCTTAAAAAATGAAAACGCTGATACTGAAGTTGAAAACAAAGAAATAGCTAACAATGTTAATATAATTTTTTTCATAATCCCTACCTATCAAATATTTAAAAATCTAAAAAAACTTTTCAAAAATCCTTTTGCATCCTTAGAATAAGGTATATTAGCAGCTTTATAATATTGCTCATAACTTCTGATAATATTATCAGGTAAATCTTCACCTTTATCCAATATATACGACAAGAATTCTATATAATCATCTTGTTCTTCTTTATATAATTCATCTCGATGACGCAAATCTTCATCGGCTTCAAAATGAACCAATGCATGATACGCTGCCATTACACTCTTATCATCTGTTGAATCAGGAAAAGACAACAACGCCTCACGCACATGCATAGAGCCAAGTCTAACATGACGCAATAATTCTGCTACCCTCTTTCTGTTTTCAATAATTGTCATAATTATCTAACAAGATATTCACTGCATTCTCTTTCAACAAAACGCAATAAATCCGTATAACTTCCTGCAAAAAACTGATCTGCCAAAGTTTTTACAGATTCCAATGTCATTTCACGTCTATCCATAGCAGCTTTATAAAAGAATTTTTTTCCTACTTTATAACGTACCAACACACTCTTAACAGTCAATCTATCCATAACTGTTTTAATAGTTGTATAAGCTCTTTCAACACCTGATGCAGCCAAGTCATCAACTATATCTTGAATTGAAATATCTATATCTTCGTTTTGTTCCGTTAAACTCCAAAATGAATTCAAAATATCAATTTCTAACTTTCCACACACCATATTATACTTCCTTTAATTAACTAATGACTATAAACTACTAACATTGTAACATAAAACAATTCTATTTCAATTGTAATATTAAAAAACTTAAAAATAATTAATAAATTAGGGCGATATTGTAACAATACCGCCCTAAAAGATTATTCCAAAATCCATCCGTTCGTCAAATCAACTTTAACAGGTTTTAAAAGCTTCAAATTAACAAATCCTTCTGCAGAGACTTCCAATTTTTCACCTTTAAAACAATAACGTACGAATTTCATAAACCAATTTCTATCTTTAACGACTTGCGCAGTACCATTAAAAACAGCTGTTTGATCATTGTTGGTTGTAATTAAAGCATTATCTAAAATTAAAACACCATTTCTTACAAACCATTTACCTGGGCGAACATCAGTCAACTGTCCTTTTAGAGTTGCGCCTTCTCTAACCAAAATAAATTTATCTTTAGTTACATAATTTTGAGCAGCTCTACCCATATAAATATCACCGGCTTCTGACGTTTGAGAACCGATAAATTTTGTCAATTCTACAGGAACAACCGCACCTGCCGAGATTGTGCCAACACTACCTTGAACAGTTGCATCTTCAACAACAAAACCTTCGCCAGTTTTCTTTCTCATAGCTTCTGCAAGTTTAGCATTTGGATTTAATTTTGCTTGTTCCATCATATTAAACAAAATAGCTGCAACTTCGGCACGAGTAGCAGGTCTGTTAGCATCCAATTTGGCCTTTACATCACTTGGAATAACTACTACCATTCCTAAAATTTCAGCTTTACCCGCTGGAATTACAAACCATTCTGGAATAACTTCTGAATCAGCATAAGCTTTTTTCAAAACTTCCTTGGCTTTCATAACACTTATTTGTTCAGTTGTCAAAGCATTAACAGCAACAGACAAAGACTCCGCACGTGAAACTGAATCATCTGGCCTAAACAATTCACCGTCTTTTTCTACTGAAACCAATTCAAAATAAAGTGCTTTTTGGATTGCATCATAAGCCCAGTGTTCTGAAGTAATGTCTGTAAAATTAACTGGTTGAATAACTTTTGTGTTCTGTTGGCCTAAAGCTTTTATAGCCATAGACGCAAATTCGGCTCTAGTAACATTTTCATCTGGTTTAAATGTTCCATCTGGATATCCAACAATAACACCTTGTTCTGACAATAACTTAATCTGTGGTGCTGCCCAGTGATTATCAGAAACATCCGGAAATGCATTTGCAATACCAACAGTTAATGTTACAACCAAAGCTGATAACAAACCTTTTAATATCTTCTTCATATAACCCCTCCTATCTTCAATAATGATATAATACATATAAATTACAATCATAGCAATTAATTGTAAACATTAATTAAATTTTACTCAATATTATTAAAGAAAAAGAAAACTATACCGATTAAGTTGATATAACTGAAAGGGTAGCATGGATATAAACGGAGTAAACAACACACCTCAATTGAATATGGTTAGTGGTGCAAACACAGTTGAAAGTCAAAAATTACTTAATTGTAGTCTAAATACCAAAAGCGTTATTCCTAACACTGCATTTACAGGTGAAGAACAACATGCGTTAGGAATTTTAGCAAATTATCAAGATTGTATTGCAATTGAAGATTAATTTTAATACCTTTGTGCTATATTTAAATTATAGCGAGGTATAAATTATGATAAGATTAGGTATTTTAGGTTATGGAAACCTTGGACGAGGAGTAGAGAGCGCAGTAGAACAAAATCCTGATATGGAGCTTGTTGCTGTATTTACTCGTAGAGCACCAGAAGATTTAAAAATTAATTCAAAAACTGCTAAAGTTTTACACATTTCAGAATTAGCAAATTGGTCAGACAAAATTGACGTACTAATTTTGTGTGGAGGGAGTGCAAAAGACTTACCAACACAAACACCAGAATGCGCAAATTTATTCAACGTAGTCGATAGTTTCGATACACATGCCAGAATTCCTGAGCATTTTGAAAATGTTGACAAGACTGCAAAAAACGGCAATAAAGTCGCAATAATTTCTGTTGGATGGGATCCAGGGCTATTTTCACTTAACAGATTATATGCAAGTGCAATTTTACCAGAAGGCAACGATTACACATTCTGGGGGCGTGGAGTGAGCCAAGGGCACTCTGATGCAATCAGAAGAGTAGAGGGCGTAAAAAACGCAAAGCAATACACCGTCCCTGTTGAAAAAGCATTAGCAGCTGTTAAAAATTGCGAAAATCCTACACTTACAACAAAAGAAAAACATACAAGAGAATGTTACGTAGTGTTAGAAGAAGGTGCAGATGCTAAACGTGTTGAAGATGAAATCGTTAATATGCCTAATTATTTTGCAGATTACGATACAACTGTTAACTTTATTAGCGAACAAGAACTACTAGAACAACATAGTGGAATTCCTCACGGTGGTTTCGTTATAAGAACTGGTAAAACAGGATTCAACAAAGAACACAACCACGTTATTGAATACAGTCTAAAACTTGATTCAAATCCTGAATTTACATCAAGTGTACTTGTTGCATATGCTCGTGCAGCATACAAACTTTCTAAAGCTGGACAATCTGGATGTAAAACTGTATTTGATATTCCACCGGCATACTTAAGCCCTAAATCAAACGAAGAATTAAGAAAATCTATGTTATAAGGAGAAAAAAATGAAAAAAGACATCGACTGGGCAAATTTAGGATTTGGTTATATCCAAGCTGAATATCGCTACATCTCAAATTTTAAAGATGGCAAATGGGACGACGGCATACTATCAACTGATGCCAATGTAACAATTAACGAAAGTGCTGGAGTATTACAATATGCTCAAACATGCTTTGAGGGATTAAAAGCATATCGCACAAAAGATGGTAATGTAGTTTGCTTTAGACCTAATCTTAATGCAAAACGTATGGCTGACTCTTGCAAACGTCTAGAGATGCCAGTATTTCCTGAAGATAGATTTATAGATGCAGTTGAACAGGTAATCAAAGCAAACATTGATTTAGTTCCACCTTATGGTTCTGGTGCAGCTTTATACTTAAGACCGTATATGTTTGGTAGCAACGCTGTAATTGGAGTAAAACCCGCAACAGAATACCAATTTAGAATTTTTGTAACACCAGTTGGTCCTTACTTCAAAGGTGGAGCAAAACCAATCACATTGAGAGTTCCAGATTTTGATAGAGCAGCTCCTAGAGGAACAGGCCACGTAAAAGCAGGCCTAAACTATGCAATGAGTTTACACGCAATTGTTGATGCGCATAATCAAGGTTATAGTGAAAACATGTATCTTGACTCTGCAACTAGAACAAAAGTTGAAGAAACTGGTGGCGCTAACTTTATTTTCGTAACTAAAGACGGAACTGTAGTAACTCCAAAATCAGAAACAATTCTTCCTTCAATAACTCGTCGTTCATTAATGTACGTTGCTGAGCACGTATTAGGTTTAAAAGCAGAAGAAAGAGAAGTTCTAGTTAGCGAAATCAAAGACTTCACAGAATGTGCTTTGTGTGGCACTGCAGCAGTTCTTTCTCCTGTGGGCAGAGTTGTAGATCACGGCAAAGATATTTTCGTAGCCAAAGATACTGAAAATATGGGAGAAATAACAAAAAAACTATACGATACTTTAACAGGAATTCAGATGGGCAGAATAGAAGCTCCTGATGGATGGATTAAGGTTATTAAATAAAAGAAAAAGACTTACCCAAAAGGTAAGTCTTTTTTTAAATATTTTCCACAAGCTTTGAATATCTTACTTTTAAGACCTTCAATCTTTTAATATCAATAGCACTTGGCTCGGTACCCATTGAAATTTTATTTTCCAGCCATAAAATTTCAAATTCCAATGCCTTATTAATCGCATCTGCAAATCTTTGACTTGTTAAAAGTTTCACATCAAATACAACCTTTCGAGTTTCAAAACTAGACAGATACGATAAATCTTTTAGAAAGTCAACAGTATTCACAGCGATATTCCCGCCAATTACGAGTTCTTTGCCTATATTTTGAGTTTTGCAAGCTATCTCGTCTGTAATATCAAATATCAAATTAATATCAGAGTCGGATGATAATAACTCCATTGAACCTAACAAATCTGTACGTCCAACTACTACACCATCAATGTATTTAAAACAATCAGATTCTATAATTTCATCAAAATTATTAACTGCAGTAATGGTTTCAATATTTATAAAAAGCTTTGGCATATCAGAATCAGAATATACAGATTTAACAGCCATAACAAATTTTTTCAAGGCATAAACAGATTCTATCATTGGAGCAACAATTGAAGTTACACCTATTTTTTTTGCATCGATAATATCTCTAATCGCTTCGCAACCACCTATTTTTAATGTTAAACCTAAACCTACAAATTCTGCATAATTCTTCAGCAATAAAACCTCGTCAAATGACGCACCCTCTGCCTCAAATTCAGCTTTTAAAGATTGAATACTATATGTATCTTTTAAATCGATTAATAAAGATATAATTTTTTTGTCTAAGTTTTGCATCAAAAGTCCTTTTCTCCATTTTAATACAAACATTTTTTATGATATAGTAAGAATAGGAGGTATGAAGTGAAAATATCTAGTATTAAACAAAACATAACCTTTACAAATGCTCAAAACAATAAAGACACTCTTAGCAACAAAAAAGCAACGCTAATTATTCCTTTAATTGTTTTAGCTACATCACCGTTGACTGATAGTTGTTCAAGATTAGAAGCACCTATACAAGATGAATTTATTAAACGTGATACAACAGAAGTTGTTCAACCAGACGAATCAGGTATTGATATACAAATAGATACAACAACAAACACTATCATCCACGAAATAGAAATCTAAAAAAAGCCTCATTGAGGCTTTTTTATTACATAGCTGCAAATACATTTTCCATAGCATCAACTAAAATATTATCCGAGATTTCAATGTTTCGCCCTGCAATTTCTCTATTTTCATTCAAAGCCTGAGCAAATCTTGCACGTCTAGAATCATCCCAAAAAATTTTAAAGAATACATTTTTATAACGTTCTTCAAGCTCCTCAATTGCTGAAGTCATACCATCAATATCGAACTTAGCCTTAAATTCCAAGAAATCCGGATGTTTTAACATTGGATTATTTAGATCAAAATCTTTTGAGTTTTTATATAGCCATTTAAGAGTAATAATTCTTGATCTATCAATACCTTTAGCCTCTAAATGTTTCGCAAACGGATTAGCTGACGGAGCCGTTCTTTTACCCCCCTTGAACGCTTCTAGAAGATATGCGTCAATCAATTTTTGCGTAGGGTAGAAAGTTGTTTCTGGAAACATTGTTTTCTGCCAAACGGGTTTAATCAAACTCCAATCTTTTTTATATGCAGTTGCATTACCCAAATCACGTCTTAATCCACTAGTTTTCCAAGTTTCAGTCATAATAGCGGAAGAAATTTCATGTCTATCCAAGGTTGCTAATGATGCAAACTCTTGTGCTGTTGCTTCTGAATGTTTTAAAAACTTGAGGACATTACCATCTAACGCACTAAATCTATCATACTTAGTTAGCCTATCTATATGAATTTCTCTACCATCAACTGTTCTTACAGGTATTCTCATTAATGGAGTTCCATTAATATAATGTTCTCTAAGTATATTTAAAACAAATTCTTCTCTATTTGGTTCGTGAATTAACGCATATTGAAGTGGTTCTTTAGCTGTCAATGCACCATGAACATAATCAACTGATTTTTGTCCTTTGTATTTTCCTTCAATAATCTCATCAATCACACCATCTTGAATCTTTTTAAATTCAGGATAGCAAGACCAGTGTTTTGCACGTTTTGTAATAGTTTTATCGAAATGTTCATTCAACAGGGCTACTTGTTCATCTCGAGAAGACAGTTTACTGACTTTTGCACAAAGATCTTCAGGAACAACAGATTTAATAATTCCTGCCATTTCACCTTCAAAATCGAGATTAAAGACCTTTATTTCAGGAAACATTTCTTGAGCTTCGGCTACAGTTTTACAACTATTCAAACCTGAATAGTGATCCGCCATAATTTTCGATAAAGAAAAATTGCCTGATTCAGTTGCAAGCTTAATTTTTTCATACAACGCTGGAGGTAATTGTGCTTTTCTTGCTTCTAAATTTGTAGCAAAATCGGCGGCAAAATCAGAAAAATTTTGAAACAATCTTGTCGGCTTTACACCCCGATATGCCTGCAAAAGCTCACCTTCTGCTCGTGGCAAACTTTCTGCGACTTGTTCAGTAACTTCACCAGCTTTTTTACCAATCCCTGATACTACTTGAGTTCCAGCATCAATAATTGTATTTATTAATTTAGTCGGTTTAATCATATTGTTTACAAAACATGTTTTGCGTAAAATTTGCTAAAAACTCAAATTATTGTTAATTTATTTAAAATAATAAGAACATGTATAGCAAATTTCTACTTGACTAGTTTTAAATACACTAATCAAGAAAGGAGAAATTATGTTATTAAACGGAGTTAGTCCCAATTTTACTGGTAAAATAAGAGCTGTATCAAAAAACATAACCTATCAAGCAAATAATGATGATGGTACCTACAAAACAAGAGTTTTTGATACTGAACAAATTAGAAACATCCGAAAAATTAACAAACATAAATCAATGATAACAGTAAGAGAAACCGACGAAGACGCTAGAAGTAGAGGTGCATCCCACCCAGATTATAGAGATTACTTAATCTCAAGTAATAGTTATAACACAGTACTAAGTGCCTACATTGCAGCATCATTAAACAAAAATATTGAAATTGAAATTCCTGAGGAATGCTAATTTATTATTGGACTGTATTTTAACACTAGGTTTGAGTAGAAAGAACTGTGAGTTTGATAATTTTAAAACGTAGATTAAGCATTGCTTGACACTAACTTTGTTGTCAGGCGTTGCCTGACCTACAAGCTAAAACCTAAATGATAGACTTCATCTAGTTTCTGATGCATTGGGCCTTCGTATATCTTTATTGGTTTATTTTTGGGGACAACATAGTATTCTTTAGTAAGAATAGAACTATCGTCAGGATGAGCTTGCATTACAGATACTAATCGTTGATTATCATTTTTCGTAACTTTAATAACTTGTAATAATTTTTCATCAGAATTTGGATTTATTACAGTTTCAACAATATCAACATCTTTGCAATTTGTTATTCTATTTACCCGTGCTAGTTCACCTATTGAATTATAAATTTGTGTAATATGTTGTTTACCATGATAAAAATAATCTGCATAGCACGCAACTCCTTCCTTAGGAGCTTCTTTTTCAACCCTTTTTAATACTTTGCCAGTAAATTTATCCATCGCAATAATAAGTTCTCCAACTATAGAAGTTGCTTTCAAGATATGCCTATTATTTGATGATGCTATATGCTTGAATGGACCATATGAATAATTTTGTGGCTTACAAACTGATGCTAAACTAACAAAATCGTTTTTTTTAGGTTTAATTTTATTTCCTTTAAATGTATTGGGTTTTAAAATGAGAACTTGTTTTTGATTATTATTGCCTACTGATTGTAATTTCATAATCACACTTTCTTGGTTTAGTATGAAGATTGTATCATAAAAGCTATTTTATTACTTAATTATGTAAATATATTGTAATGATCTTTTTAAATTTTATTTTTGACTTTTCAAAATTCCCAAAAGTGATTTTTATGGACTTCGGGGTAAATATAGAATTAGTCTAACTTTCCTCCCTGGATGGGGAGGATTAAGGTGGAGTGCTATGGAATTTTGAGTCCATCAAAAGACCATTTTCGTCCAGTTTGAATTTTCATTATTAACAAACTTCCAACTGCTATGATTTAGTGTTGTTGGGCAAGTATGCCCAACTTACAAAAAATCACTTCCGACCAAAACGGATGTTTTTTAACACTCGGTTTGAGAAGAAAGAACAGTGAGTTTGATTATTTTAAAAGAAGGTCAAGCATTGCTTAACATTAATTTTATTGTCAGGCAGTGCCTGACCTACAAGCTCGTTTATTCTTATAACCAATCTTCAAATTGTCGGTTGGGCATACCTGCCCAACATTTCTTGAAAAATAATGTTTTATAGAAGAAATAATTTGCGGATATTGTTCAATATTGTTTGGATGTAATATTAAATGAATATGATTAGGCAATACACATATTGCGATTATTTCAAAATCATAAATTGTTTTTGTGTTTTTAAAAGCTGTTCTTAAAATATCAATATTCTCAATAAATATTGGTTTTCTATCATAAGAAGTAATTATAATATGTAAATATCCATTAGAAACGAAAGTTCTGCGATAATTCAGAAATTGATATTAGCACAAAATTAATTGTTGGGCAGGTATGCCCAACCTACAAACTATATTATCACGCAATTTTAAAAAAAATTACGTAAATAAAGAAAATAATAAAAATAATTAACATCCTATATCATTTTTTTAATTTACTTAATCTTTCTAAGAATACTTTATCAAAATTTTTAGGCCAGTTCATTTTTATTTTATCAGCGTCAGTCAAATTATGATACAAATTTACAGCATAATCTACAAAATAATTATTAAATCTATTCCATCCACTACTATGTTTCATTTTGGGATTAAAAAGATAGTCAAACATTACGGCCGTATCAGTATGATATCTTCCATATTCGCACCCCATGTAAACATTACCTTTTTGCATTGTTCTAATATAATCAGTAAAATTATTTATATATTTTCTTGAGTTTTCATTCCAAGCACTAATACCATTTTTTACATATCTAGCAATATCTTTCTCATCATATTTCAATATAATACGAGCATACTCTTCAGAATTTCGTTGTACTTTTTTAATATTAACAAACGCATCACAACAATCATTTTGAAAATTAATAGGTTTATATTCTATTCCAAACTTTTCACATTCATCTTTTAATTCAGAATAACCACTACCAATAGGAATTATTGTTCGAATACCTGCTTCGTGTAACTTTCCTACATTTTCAAGTTCATCAGGAGCTACCATTGCACCTCTATATATACTATTTTGAAGCTTTCTTAAATTCTGTAAATCTAACTCAAAAATTTTTTCATTATTAATTTTTAAAGGTTTTTGAACCAAATCATTAATCATAAGTTTAAGTTCAAATTCACTTTTTCTTCCTTCTTTTTCATAAATACTTTGATAAGGCATATATTGTTTATCATGCCACTCTCTAATGTAGTCACGTTTTATTTGAGATTCTTCATCATCGTATCCAAAAACGTGAAAATCATTATTAGCTCTGAATTGAGGTTTATATGTTTGTCCAATTGCATTTATTTTCATAAATATATAAATACCATAAAAATAAAATTTGCTAGTAAATAGCTCGGCTTTACAAAGCCGACTTTATTTGTAGTTGGCATAGTAATGCCAACCTATAATTTTTTATTTACTTCTTCAAAATTCCCAAATTGGACTTTTTATGGACTTAGGGGTAAATGTAGAATTAGCCTAGGTTTCCTCCCTGGACGGGGAGGATAAAGGTGGGGTGATATGGAATTTTGAGTCCATTAAAAGACCGTTTTCGTCCAGTTTGGATTTTTAAATTTCCGACCATTTAAAGTCGGCAAGAACTAGATTGCTTCGAGCTTTTGCCCTCGCAATGACGAAAAATACTTCCGAACAAAACGGACAATAAAATACAACGGACAAAAAAATACATGGACACTCGAAAATTTGTTCAAGAAAAAAAGAGAGGTAAAACCTCTCTTTTAAATGGTGGGCAGGGGCGGATTCGAACCACCGTAGTCTCGCGACGGCAGATTTACAGTCTGCTCCCTTTAGCCACTCGGGCACCTACCCATATAGAATTATCAAACGCCTCGTAAGAGGTCTTAAATTTGCCCTTGACGAGACTTGAACTCGTGACCTCTCCCTTACCAAGGGAGTGCTCTACCTCTGAGCCACAAGGGCTTGATAGGCAAATAGCCGGCAATAGGAATCGAACCTACAACCTACGGTTTACAAAACCGTTGCTCTACCGTTGAGCTATGCCGGCGTCACATGTAATATTCTATTAGGAACAAAGTTGAATGTCAAGAGTTTTGTTTTATAAAAATATTTTTTTACTAGCAATTTTTTCTAAAAAAATGTTTTTATACAAACAAGTGTAGTTATTTTTAAAGTAAAGGTAGCTTTATGACAAATAGTATTTCTCCCATTAATTTCGGTGCGAAACAACAATCAAAAGTAAATCCAAAGAAACCAAATACGGCTAAAGACATATTAATCATAGGTTTGGGTGCAACAGTTGGACACGCTGCACTTAAACACACCCAAATAATTTACCCTAAAGCTCACAAATTTTTAAAATATGGAATTCCAGCTGCAGGAATTGGACTACTTGGTTACGGAATATACAATTTAATTACTAAAAAAGGCAATTCCACAACTACTCAACGAGATAATAATTATGGTAAAAGTATGCTTGCAGGAGCAACTGTCGCAGCTACAGCCTTACCATTAAGGCAAGCAGTTAGTGGGGCATTAATTGGCTCAAAATTTGGTAAAGGTCTTAAAGGATTAGTTGACACCTTCAAACTATTAATGCCACAAATGAAACACTACTCTCAAGCCCAATATAGCAATTTACTAAGAAAATTTGGCATTAAAAACTTATCTGCAAATAAAACATTAGCTGCAGGCACATTAGTTCTTGCTGGTCTTGGGGCTATCGCTGGTGGTGCAATACACTTGATAAGCAACATAGGTAAAAAACAAAATTAATACAATAAAATAATGAACAAAATAAAAAAGAGCCTGTATTTCAGACTCTTCTTTATGGAGCGGGAGACGAGGCTCGAACTCGCGACATCCTCCTTGGCAAGGAGGCATTCTACCACTGAATTACCCCCGCATATTGGGTACATTTCTTATTTTACATGCTGAAAAATAAAAATCAAGAACTTTTTTTCATCTTTTTAGTAAATTTTGCTTAACAATATAAAAAAAAATAAGCAATTCTT
Source organism: Candidatus Gastranaerophilaceae bacterium (assembly GCA_045638025.1). Taxonomy (GTDB): domain Bacteria; phylum Cyanobacteriota; class Vampirovibrionia; order Gastranaerophilales; family Gastranaerophilaceae; genus SIG32. The sequence continues at coordinate 43,655 of JAZUAO010000007.1, read as the reverse complement.
TAAATGTTCCAACTTTATATCAACAAATATTGTGTGAAAAGTAGAAAGGATACCCCAATGTCATTTTTATCAAAATTAACAGGTAGAGGAATTACAGAACTCCCAGAACAAGCTACAAAATTAGCAAATAGATTTGTGGATAGAGGTGGCTTCCAAGCAATGGGCAAAACATATCATGCTCCACGTACAAATACATCAGAAGAAATTGTAACTTCACTTAAAATACTTGCACAAGAACAAAGGAAAAATGCGACAAGATTTGCTAAAGAAAATCTACCAGAACATCAAAGAGTTGCCGAATTAAAAGCAAAAGATATTGAAGATTTTCTTGGCAATATCGATGGCATGTCACAACGCCATCTAAGCCTAGCACACGATGTAGTTGATCTATCAAACACTCATGCACTTATTAATCATGATATTTTCCCTACAGTTGATTTAAATGTTTACGGCACAGTTAACGGTAAACAAACAACTTTAATGGGCTACATTTTAAACAAATTACCTATTCTAAGCAAAGCTAATCCTAAAGCTGTAGATTTAGCAGAAACTGTTGTTTCTCATTCAGATGACACAAATGCTAAATTTTTCTTACATAGATTTGTGGATAACTTCCCAATGGACGGAACAGCTAAACAAGCTGAAGCTACAGAACCATTAGTGAAATCTATATCAGAATCCGTTTTAAGTGGTATGCCATCAATGAGTTTAGGTCCATCATCTAAAGAACAAACATTCTTTAATATCATCCAAGGTTTATGTTCACCAACTTCAAAACCTGAAAACTTGAAATTGTTAAAACAGGTTATGGATTCAACAGACAATCTTGCGCCAAATGTCGCAACTGACATAAATTTAGATGTTATTAGATTAGGCGATACTGCGAGAATGACAGAAAACATGAAAGTTTTACCTCAAGTTCTAGAAGCTGCAGAAGCACAAGGTGTTAAAAAACTTGATCTTTCTGGCTTCCTAGCAAACAACGTAAATTTAAACTAATTACAACTGACATAACTTAAAGACGGAGATATTAATCTCCGTCTTTAACATTTGTATCCATAGATTTTACAGTCAATTCAATTCTCTTATCAAATTTTTTCTTCAATGTATTAATAAGATCATTTGTAGTTTCAACCCAGAACATAGAAGCCGTTAATACCCTTACTTCGCCAGTATCATCACGCATTTTAATCATTACAGGGTCAGACCCTTTATTTTCACATAATAATTGTTTTAAGAAAAATAGCTCTTCGTATTTTAAGTCATCTAACAGTTCAATTGTAAAAATGTTTGAATTATCAACAGGTTTAACATTTTCAACCAAAATCGATGGAGCTTCTTCGTCACTTCTACGATTAACTTTTCCGGAAACAATAACTCTTTGCTCTGGCTCTAAGAATGAACCGAATTCAGCAAGTTTATTATTGAAACAAATAACATCAATTTTGCCCGTCAAATCTTCAATCGTAACAAATCGAATAAATTTAGACGGATCTTTTTTGGTTGGAATTTGCTTTGTAGCTGTAATTAAACCACAAATTGTAACCATTTTGTCGTTAGGTTGCTCTGCAATTTCTGTAACTTTATGCGTCATCAAAAATGGCAATTTATCCCTAATTGTTGACAGTGGGTGACTTGATACATAAAAACCCAAAAATTCTTTTTCAAATAGTTGCAATTGGCGCTGATCAAATTCTTCATCAGTACCAGCTAATTGGAATTTTGTACCAGCAAAATCTTCGTTGTTTTCAAGCCCAGCAAACAAGCTTACTTGACCAAGTTCTTTGGCTTTTGCTTCTCTATTAGCAGTTGATAAAATATATTCCAAGTTATCCAACAACTGCTTACGACTTTTTTCAATATTAGAAAAAGCTCCAGATTTAATTAAACCTTCATAAACTCTTTTGTTGTTAGTTTTTGCATCCATTCTTTTACAAAAATCATAAATAGATGTAAAATCACCATTTTCTTCGCGTTCTTTAATGATAGATTCTACAACACCTTCCCCAACTTGTTTAATTGCAGCCAAACCAAACCTAATCACATCACCGTCAGGAGTAAATTCTGCATAAGACTTATTAATATCTGGTGGCATGACTTTAATGCCACTTTTTTGAGCTTCTTCAATATACAATTGAGTTTTTTCCTGATCCCCAGAAACACTCGATAATAAACAAGATAAGTATTCAATTTTATAATGGCATTTTAAATACGCCGTCTGATAGGCAACAAATGCATAAGCAGCTGAGTGAGATCTATTAAAACAGTATGATGCAAATTTTTCAATCTGTTCAAACAATGCAGCTGCGTCTTTTGAAGCCATACCATGACGAGCAGCACCTTCAATAAACTTGCCTTTTTGTTGTGCCATTTCATCAAGCTTTTTCTTACCCATCATACGGCGAACCATATCCGCTTGACCTAGAGTATAATCTGCAAGAACTTGGAATACCTGCATAATTTGTTCTTGATAAACAATAGTTCCATATGTATCTTTAAGAACCGGTTCTAGTAATGGGTGCGCAAATGTAATTTGTTGCCTTCCATGTTTACGTTCAACGAAATCCGTAACCATGCCTGATTCCAAAGGTCCTGGACGGAACAATGCAACTAAAGCACCTAAATCTTCAAATACGTCAGGTTTTAAGTCTTTTACCAGCTTTTTCATACCGGAAGATTCTAACTGGAACACCCCATCTGTATCTCCAGCAATAAGCATTTCATAAGTAGGTTTATCATCCAATGGAATTCTATTGATATCAAACTCAATACCACGACGTTTTTTAATCAACTTCATGGTTTTTGAAATCATTGTAAGGTTTCTCAATCCCAAAAAGTCCATCTTCAAAAGGCCTAACTTTTCCAAATCTGCCATTGGATATTCAGTAACAATAATACCGTCCTTTGAAGGTTGAACAGGCACAATTTCATTCAATGGTTTGTGCGCAATAATAACACCTGCTGCGTGTGTACCAACATTGTTCTTGATACCTTCAATCGCCTTTGCCATATCCACAAGTTTTTTAACTTCTGGATCTTCATCATAAAGTTTTTTCAATTCCATGCCTGGTTGAAGAGCATCATCAATATGGGTCTTAGGTTCGCTTGGGATTAAAGAAGCTAGTTGGTTACTTCTAGCATAAGGAATATCAAATACACGAGCAACACCTTTCATTGCCGCTTTTGCAGCATAAGTACCAAACGTGATAATCTGACAAACTTTATCTTCACCATATTTTTGAGTTACATAATCAATAACCTCGCCACGGCGCTCAATACAAAAGTCAATATCGACATCGGGCATACTGTAACGTTCAGGGTTCAAAAATCTTTCAAACAACAGATGGTGTTCGATAGGGTCAAGATCAGTAATACCAAGTGCATATGCAACTACCGAACCGGCTGCAGAACCACGCCCTGGCCCTACAGGAATATCATGAGTTTTTGCAAAATGGATAAAATCCCACGTAATCAAGAAATACGCAGAAAATCCCATTTGCTCTATGATACCCAATTCATACTTAACACGTTTCTCTATTTCTGGTGGAATATCACCATAACGAGCTTTTAGTCCTTCGTGTACTTTTAAATCCAAATAAGTTTCTACTGTATGACCTGCAGGAACTTCATAATGCGGTAACGGACTCTTGTCACCTAACAAAGTTAAATGACATTTTTCTGCAATATCAACTGTATTTTTGATACATTCATCAAAAGTCTCACTATCCATCCATTTAAATGCATCTCTAAGTTCAGATGGGGTTTTTACATAAAATTCATTATTTGGAAAATGAAATCTATTTGGCTCGTCTTTTAATGCGTTTGTTTGTAAGCACAATAAAGTATCGTGCCAATCAGCATCTTCTTTTCTTAAATAGTGTGAGTCATTTGTAATGACCATTTTAATATCGAGTTCTTTTGCAAGTTTAATCAAATCAGGATTAGTACGTTTTTGTTCTTCTAATCCATGATCTTGAAGTTCAATATAATAGTCATCACCAAATAAATCTTTGTATTTCTTTGCAGTTTCCTTAGCTTTTTCTGGCTCCTTGTTTAGTAAGTGTTGCAATACTTCGCCACCCAAGCAAGCTGAACAACAAATCAAACCTTCTGAATATTTTTGAATAAGTTCAAAATTTACACGAGGTTTGTAATACATACCTTCACAATGGGCAATAGAAACAAGCTTAACTAAATTCATATAACCAGTTTTATCTTTAGCTATTAAAACTAAGTGATAAAGTGGGTTATGTGATGGATTTTTTTCTTTTATATCTCCATCATGAACATAAAATTCGCAACCGATTAAAGCCTTAACGCCAACTTCTTTTGCAACACGATAAAACTCAATTGCTGAATACATAACACCGTGGTCTGTAATAGCAACAGCTGGCATGTTATTTTCCTTTGCGAATTCGCATAACTGTTTAACCCTGATGGCACCATCAAGGAGAGAATATTCACTGTGCAAATGTAAAGGGACATACGCTATACTCATAGGTACATGTTACCATGATGCAAAATAAAAAACTTTTAATGTAAACAAAATTTGCGTAATTATTCGTAATTTTTTAAAGTATCACAGATTTGCTCATACATTTTTGATCGCAACTCTTTTGGACCTTCAATAATACAATCACAATCATATCGCATTAATCTCTTTAATAATGAATCAACTGGTTCCTTCGAATTCACAATAATGATGGAACCATCTTGTTCCACCTGATTCAGTATTTCATTTTCATGCAATGTATAAGCTTTTGCTAAATGGCCCTTCAATTTAAACACAACGGTCTTAGCTATTTCGTTTTCTTTTTTTTGAGTAGGAGCATATTTAATCTCTACAATATTCGTAATTAAAACATCTTTAACAACCTGTTCAGGAGATTTAAATATTCTCAAGTACGCGTTTTTATTATCAAATACAACCTGTTGTGCATTACAATATGTAACAACTTCTTTCCCTGAATCTAAGTAAGTTAAATGGATTTTAAAATTACTGTGACAAAAACTTTCACACAACTCTATTTGCTCCCGCAAATTAGAATAGTAAAAAGAATAATCTTTTTTATCATTTCGACTTATACTATCAAAGGTAACAAATGCCCTTTCATTGAATCTAATCTTTAGCTGTTCAAGAATAGCTTGTAAATTTTCTTTTGCCTTACCATTCGGCATATTTTGCGCAACTTTTGCAAAAATACTAACAGCTTTTAAATCATCCAGATCCAAGTCCATAGTGAATGGTAAATTCAATGAATAAAATTTATTATTCTTTTTATAAAGCTTCATTCCAAAAATTTTTAACGTATTTAAAAATTTATTTAAAGTTACATGATCCTTATCTAAGTCAAACTCTTCATTAGAAAAAATTTCCATTACATCATCATACTTAGCTTTATCTTCATAAAATAACTGCAATAACTTAAAAACCTTTATACAACCATCATTATATTTCTCTTTAAACTTTTTTTGTGACATACTCCTCCTTCATTTTTCTCAAAATAGAGAGTATCTCATTTTTAAAACTTTCGGGATATAAAACTTTACAATCGCTAGCTAACGCTAAAACACGCTGTCTGGCTAAGAATTTGTTAGGCGATGATATTTCAATAATAAGTTTATTATCGTGTCTCTCAATAATTTTTTCATTGTCGTGAGGCTTAAATTGTAAATCATAAATTTCACACCCTATTGCCAATATTTCATCTTTTCTTTTAATAGTTTTTTCTAATTTAACAACTGGCTGTTCTAAAATTCGATTAACCAAAAAACTTGCGGTATTCTTATAATTAGGACTGAAACCTTGAAGATAAATCTTATTATTTGAGATAGAAAGTTCTTCAGCTAATAAATCAATATTTTTCACTCCTGAATTCGGCGATTTATAGCTAATTGTTATTTCATCATTATTTCTACACGCATTAATTAATGCGACTAAAATGCTAAAATCTACCTTATTCAAAGGCGATATTTCTTCAAGCATAAGTTTCAATTCTTTATTTTCGATACCTTTAGATATTGTTTTGAAGAATCTTGTAATTGATAATAGCTCTTCAACATCTATAGTCTTCAATAAATTTTTAAAAACTCTTATAACAGTTTTTACCTGCTCATCAGTTAACTTTAATTCAAAAGGATGCTTAACTAGCTTGTACTTTGAACCTTCAGCCTTTTTCCCTCTGACAATTTCACAACCAACTCGTTCTAAAGAATTTATATAAACCCTAAGTGTATCAATAGAAATAGTCTCATTTAAGTATTCATGTTGTGCAAAGAATTCTCTAATTTCTTCATAAGAGCGAGGTTGTTCCAACAAATAAGAAAACAACAGCAGTGATTTAAACGCCGTAAAAGACATTAAGTTATATGTTACTTTATTAGTTTGCATAAACTCTTTCATATTAAATATTTTACTACAAACTTTCCATGCCCTGCATGCCACACAACTTTTTTGTAATTTTGAATTGTCAATGAAAAAATCTTTGAATATTTACGTAATTTCATTAAATTTTCTTCATTAAGATTTAAGAACACGAATTTTTGCTTGATAACACTAGGGGCATGGTCAATTGTAAATAATTAATAATTTTTTTTTGCTTGTCAAATCGTTAACTTAGTTTTACATTAATATCAATGGAAGATGGCTACCAGAGAATAGTAAAAGCGAAGTAGGACAAAAGAAACAGAGGTGATGGCTAAGCAGTCCGCATAAATAATAATACGAGGATGGCATTGAGGGATAAAGTAGTTGGTTAGGGATTATTTAGGAAGATTAGGGATTTACATTTGAGGATAGTTGTATATTAAGAAGCTTGCTCTATCGCGAGCTTTTTTATATTATTAAGATATGGATGAATTACAAAAGAAAAGAATTATAGCTTTAATGTCTGGTACATCATGTGACAGTATTGATGCAGGTTTGTGTGAAGTTAGCCCAGACTTATCATGCAAATTAATATCTGGTATAAATTATAAATATCCAGAACACATACGTGCCAAAATATTCCAAATATTTGATGGTACGGCAACTTTAAAGGATATTTGTCAAATGAATTTTGCTATTGGGAAATGTTTTGCTGAAGCTGCAAATATCCTAATTTCCGAATTTTGCAAACCTGATTTTATATCAAGTCATGGCCAAACAGTGTATCATTATCCGTTTGACGAAAAATTAGATAATATTTCACTAAAAAGCACTTTACAAATAGGTGAAAGTTCTGTCATAGCAAAAGAAACAGGCTGTTTGACTATATCAAATTTTAGAGAAGCTGATATTGCAGCAGGAGGACAAGGCGCACCATTAGTTTGTTTTGCTGATGATAAATGGTTTAGAGGTAAAAACGTTGCAGTCCAAAATATCGGTGGAATTTCTAATGTAACTGTTATTTCTAAAGAACATGATACCTTTGGTTTTGACACTGGATTAGGCAACATAATGATTGACTACTGCACTCAAAAATTCTATAACAAACCATTTGATGAAGACGGCAAAATTGCAGCCTCTGGAAATATTTCAGAAAGTTGGCTTGATTGTTTGTTACAGGATGAGTATTATTTCAAAAATCCACCTAAAACTACTGGCAGAGAATATTTTTCACCCAAATATATTGAAAACACTCTTAAGTTTGCTCCGCAAAATCCTGCAGATATCATTGCAACCGTCACTGCATTAACAGCAAAAACTATAACTAGTTCGTATGAAAGATTTATCTATCCTAATATAGATATCGATGAAGTTGTAATTGGTGGTGGTGGAGCTTATAATCCTACTTTAATGAAGTTCATACGTCAATATCTGCCTAAACATATTGAATTAAAAACTCACGAAGATTACAATATCTCAAATAATTTTAAAGAGGTAATGGCCTTTGCAGTTTTGGGCTACTGCACATATTACAATATTCCAAACAATCTCCCTTCTTGTACAGGTGCAGAAAAAAGAGTCGTAATGGGTAAAATAACAAATACATAAATAACAAAATTTTTTCATCTATATTAATTTATGTAAAGATTTAGTTTTTTTAGCAACAAATTATTTTTTCACGAGTATTAATATAATATATGAAAGAAAAGTAGGAGAAAATTAAATGATACTAGGAATAAGACCATATAAAGTTGGCAATTATTTAGCAGAATTTGTTCCAGAAACGGCGCCTTTAGGCAAACTAACTGAGGAAGTTAAAGAAGTTGCTGATGAGGCACATCAATATGTTTCTAATAGTATGTTTGCAGCAAAGAAAACAGCAAAAAACCCAGCTGCAGAGGTGGATGACTCAGTAGATAAATTTGTTGGAAGTATTATCAACTTTTTTGGGTAATCTCATATAAAGCATTAGGAATAAAGCTTATCAAATCGGATGCCATGACTCCGTATTCGGTAAGCTTTTTTGATGCAATTTCACCAGTCAAACCATGAAGATATACTCCAAGCTTGGCTGCATCAAACAACCCCATCCCTTGAGCCAATAACCCACTAATCATGCCAGTTAACACATCGCCACTTCCAGCTTTTGCTAAGGCACTGTTACCTGAATTATTTATATAAACTTGTTTACCATCAGTTACAACAGTATTATGAGTTTTCAAAGCCACAACACAATTATATTTATCAGAAATTTCCTTTGCTGCTAATTCTACATTTTCTAAAATAGAATCCACACTCACATCCAACAGTCTTGCGGCCTCTGCTGGATGAGGGGTTAATATCAGATTTCTAGGTAATTTAACATTTGTTTTAGCTAAAATATTCAGCCCATCTGCATCAATTACAACAGGAATATCACCGACATATTTTAAAGTTTTTTTTAAGATTAACTTAGACTTCCAACTTGTCGATAAACCACAACCAATAGACAAAACATTTGCGGTCATCAATTGTTTTTTTAGCTCACGAATAGGAACAAAAACAAGGTTTTGAGTTTGTGCGGCAACAGAATCAATAACGCTATCATCTGATACTAAAAAACAATACCCACACCCAATTTTTAAAGCGGCCACACTAGAAAGATATGCCGCCCCTGGCATATAACGAGAGCCAGCAATGTTTACAACTTTACCATAAGTACCTTTATGAGAATTTTTAAATCTTAACGGTAATTTACAATCCAATTTGGCGTATTCCTTCATAAGCAACAATCGCAACAGAATTTGACAAGTTCAGACTTCTTTGTCCTTCTTTCATCGGGATGGTTAAAGCATTTTTGTCAGTAACATATTTTTCAGGCAACCCTCTTGATTCTGGACCAAATACAATAAAATCACCATCTTTAAATGCAATATCTGTATAAAGTTTTTTAGTCTTTGTAGTCAGATAATAAAAATTAGCATCTTTATTACTTTCTAACAACTCATCCATAGTATCAACTTTATGCAAATCAACACTATCCCAGTAGTCTAATCCTGCTCTTTTTGTATATTTACTTGATAAAGAAAAGCCTAATTTCCCAACCAAATACAAACTTGCTCCAGTACAAGCACAAAGCCTAGCAATATTACCTGTATTCTGAGGGATTTCTGGTTCGTATAAAACTATATTTATCTTAGCCATAATTAATCCGCTTTTTTAAATAAGTATTTAGCTTCTACAACAACAGGAATTCCACGAACTACACAGAACACAATTGCAAATACAGCTGCCCAATATCCAATTACCCAAACAACATCTGCATGAGGGCAAGTAGGAATTTTTGCCGCAACAATAAGAACAAATGCTACAACCTTTGCAACCGCATAACTAATTCTCATAAATCTTGAGCCTGTTATGAATTTACAAATAGGATTAACTTGCATTCCAAAAGGCGTCAAACCTTGTTCCATAGCAGCACTTCTAATTGTATCAGTAATAAATCCACGAGTGATTGCAATCAATGGGAATAAAATATTAATCCAACCCATTACTGCAAACAAAATCCAGTAAGTATTCTCAACAATTCTATCACCCATAATATCAAGCAACGCACCGAATTTTGATTCTTCTTTTAATAAACGTGCCAAAAATCCATCGACACCATCAAGTGCAAACGCAATAATAGTCAAAATCAATGCCCAAATATAAGCGGTCACATTTCCTTCGCAAGCATAAATTAAATATGCCGCATAAAACATTACAAATATTCTAAAAATTGATACAAAATTAGCCATTATAATAACTCCCTATAAATGTTGTTTTACTCTTGATAAACCAAAGTCAACTTCATCAAGCTTTTTAGCTCTTTCACCTAACATCACTTTTTCAGCTTCTTCCAAAACTTTAGTTACCATAAAACCGTTGTCTCCGTCTGAGCGAGCTTTTTTACCAGTTTCGCAACAACTTACAAAGTGTTGACACTCTAATTTCAACGGTTCAATTTCCAAATAATCTAAATTAATATTTTTTGTATTATCCGCTGTAAAATTATCATATACTGTCAATTTGTGTTCAGGTAGAGTATCATCTAAAATTGCAGTTGCTTTTGTTCCTCGAACTAAAAGTTGAACGTGTTTTCTTGGAGTAATCCAGCTATCTGAAATATGTCCAATTACACCACCTTCAAATTCAATTCCTAAATGAGTAATATCCATAATATCATTTCTATCCGATGAACTTCCTAATGCCGATATAACACGAACCGGCTCTTTTCCTATAACATAACTCATCATTGATACATCATGCGGTGCTAAATCCCACATAACACTTCTATCATTTTTAAAGTAGTTTACATTCAATCTGTCACTTTGTGCATAAACGATATCACCTAGAACACCATCTTCAATAAGCATTTTTAATCTGTTAACTGCTGGATGATACAATAATAAGTGACCAACCATTAATACAAGACCTTTACTATCAGCCAAATCTTTTAGAGCTTTTGCTTCTTCTGTAACTGTAGAAATCGGTTTCTCAACATACACATTTTTACCAGCTTCCAACATCGCTTTAACGATTTTAAAGTGTGTATGGCTAGGTGTAACAACTGCAACAGCAGTAATTTCCGAATTATTAATAATATCATTAAAATCTCTTGTTATTTTTAATTCCGGATACATTTCTCTAATTTTTGCAATATTATCATCATCAATATCACAAACCATTTCTAATACATTAAGATTGTAGAAATTACGTACAATATTTCTTCCCCATAACCCACAGCCAATTACAGCTACTTTTTGTTGTGTCATTTTTATATCCCTTCTATTGTTTTTGCTCCTTTAAAGCATTTAATCTCATCTGATGCATCTGTTCACAACGTTCCAAGAACAATTCTTTGTCTTCTTCTGGAAATCTAGTTGCAAACTTTTCAATTAATTCTTGTGGTAATTCAGATACTTTAACCATTTTGTTTAAAATTTCTTCATTCAATGGATATAGCGATCTGTAATTTTTTAAGAAAATCATTTTTGCTTCATTATCACCCAAACTAGGTTCATTAAATAATTTTTCACCCAATTTATATGTTAAATAATTTTGTCCAAAATAAACTGGCTGATATTTTTTCATAACTAATCTAATCATCAAATCGAAATCAGCCATATATTTAAATTTAGAATCAAATCCATTTTCTTTATCCAATACGGACTTTTTGAAAAACATACACTGCCTAGAACACGGCATAACTTGAAAAACATTAAACATTGAAGGCACATACAAGAATACAAAACCTTCTGGATGTCTGCAATAAGCAGGGGAAAATGAAAAATCTGCCCCAGATAATTCCATAGTTTTTACAATATCTTGAATTGCAGTAATGTCGTGAATAAAATCATCACAACTTAAAAATGCTATGTACTTTCCTTTTGCATGAAGAATACCTTTGTTGTAACCATCAAATTTACCAGTATCTCTCTCTGAATAGAAATTAATGAACCCTTTATTTTTATAATCTTTTAATAAAACAACTGTATCATCAGTCGAAGCATTATCAATTACAATATGTTCAATATTTTTATGTGTTTGCATATCCAATAATGTTACTAACAAATTAAAATCATCTGCTTGACCATTTTCAACAATATTATGAGTTGTTGTAATAATACTTACTAAAGGTTCCATACTTCCTCTCCTTACAACTAGTTTATCATAAGTAGTTATATAACACCAGAATGTAAAAAAATATTAAATAATCTTTAACTCACGCTATAAATACGACCTTGCTTTTAAAATTATTGTTCTATATAATAATTTCAAAAGGAGTGTGCTTTATGTTGTCAGAAATTTTGGAATTAGTGAATAAATTTGAAAGTGCATTTAAAGCATTCAAATTGGATATAATTTTGGTCGCAATTATTAACCTAATAATTATTACAATATTATTTAAACTTACTAACCTATTTATCAAAAAATTAAGAGAGCGCACATCAAAAAATGATGCGACTGCTTTATCTAATCAATTAATACCCATATTAGATAAAGTGATAAAATCATTAATTTTATTCTTTGTTGTTGCGTCATTTTTACAAACAAATGGTTATTCTATAACATCTTTAATAGCAGGTTTTGGGATAACAGGTGTAGCCATTGGTTTTGCAGCTCAACAAACTGTTGCTGATTTCTTTGGAACACTTGCCATAATTGCAGACAAAATGTATAAAATCGGTGACTATGTAAATATTTCTGGAGTTGAAGGAACCGTTGAAGATGTTAATATGCTTTCCACAAAAATCCGGACACTTGATGATTTTTTGGTAACCGTTCCTAATAACAACATTTCAAGCACTACAATTATAAATCTATCAAAAGCTAGAAAAAGACGAATTAATGAAGTATTTGGTGTAACTTACGATACTAGTAATGACAAGCTTCATGAAGCTATGCAAATAATAAGAGCTGTTTGCGAAGAACATCAAAACGTAACAAAAGATACAAATGTTTTTATTGAAACACTTTCTGCAAGCTCAATTGACATTAGACTTCAAACTTATGTTAAAACAGGTGCTTATGCAAATCTTACTAAAGTTCGTTCTGAAGTAATTTTCGAAATTGTAAAACGCTTTAGAGAAGCAGGTATTGATTTTGCATTCCCATCTCAATCAATTTATATAGAGAAACAATGAATATAAAAATTATTGCTTTAGGAAAAATTAAAGAAAAGTTTTTAAAAGACGGAATAGATGAATTTCTAAAACGTTTAACTCCTTATGCTAGTGTTGAAGTCGTAGAACTTGCACCAATAGAAATTAAAGCCGAAAACTTGATTGATAGAGTTTTAGAGCAAGAAGGTGAAAAAATTCTCGCGCAAATCAAACCACAATCCTATGTAATAACCTTAGAAATCAATGGTAAAATGCTTTCATCTACAGAACTCGCTGAAAAAATAGAAACTCTTACAAATGACGGCATCGGTGAAATAATCTTTGTAATAGGCTCCTCTTGTGGTATTGCAAAAACAGTTTCAGCTAGAGCTAATTTTAAATTAAGTATGTCTAAAATGACCTTTTTACACCAATTTGCGCGATTAATTCTTGTTGAACAAATATACAGAGCGTTTAAAATTATAAAAAAAGAAACTTACCACAAATAGCAAAAAATATATTTAGAATTTTTATATATTAGTCATGCATGTAGAGAAAGTAAAATTAAACACACAAACTTATAACACACAACAACTGTCGCACAAAAATTCGACCGTTGTATTTCAATATAGCTCTAATTTATTAACTGCAAAATTAGAGCAATTGGCGACATTAAATAAACCTTTTTTCTTAGGAAAAAATTATGAAATTGGAATTTCCAAAGGAGAATTAGTTGATAGAACGTTACCTCAACATTTAACTGAAATAAAATTTTTATCAACCACTTCTCCAGAATACAGACAATTAGCTCAAGGAGATAAACTTGCATTAATACACTTAGTAAAAGCCGCAAATATTATTGACAATATTGAACTTCAACTCGACGATGAAAATAACATACCATTCAGAAATTACTTAGCAATAGAAATAACTAAAGGCAATACTGATGCTATTAGAGCAAAACAACTTTTTGATTCTCAAAAAGGAATTTTTGCACAAGATAAATTATTTAATCACTATTCATTAGCAAAAGGACTTTCACAATCTCCAGGAAGGGGTGTATATCCAAGAGACTTAGATGTCGTAGAGTTTCATGAAATTTTAAGAGAAATGCTAGAAAATGGGATGGATGATGAAGTAAAGAAAATTCTAACCCAACGTTCAGTCGTCGAAAGAGATGGTAAATATTTAAAAGGGATAGATTACGTTGACAAATTTCAAAAAGAATTTTCAACGGCTGCAAAATATCTAGAAAATGCCGCAAAAGTTTCTACAAACAAAGAGTTCAATGAATATTTACTATTACAAGCTGCTGCTTTTCGAAAAGCTGACCCAATGCTAGATGCAAAAGCTGACATCAAATGGGCAACATTACAAGATACACCACTTGATTTTACGATTTCTCGAGAAAATTACGAAGATAAATTCACACAGACAATTTCTGAAAACGATGAATTAACTCAAATGCTTAAAGAAAGAGGCATCACGCCAATACCAAAAGACTTTTTAGGTGCAAGAGTAGCAATTGTAGACAAAAAAGGTACAGACTTTTTAAAACAAGCGAAGTCATTTATGCCAATTCTTGCACAAATGATGCCATACAATACTGAATACACACAAGTTGTTAGCAATGGTAGTAACAAACAGACTTCCGTTGACCTTGATTTAGTAACCGTTACTGGGGATTTAGGAGCAAGTAGAGGAAAGCTTTCTGTTGCAAATAATCTTCCTAATAGTGATAAATTAGCATTATCATTAGGCGGTGGCTGCCGAAATGCGTATCACAAACAAATGAGATTCGATAAAAAACAACTTTTAGAAAGTTATACAAATCTACTAAAAAACAAAGAGAAAAAATATATAACTGGCGATAGCGCACATTACTTTGTTGTGGGTCACGAAAATGCACACACTCTTGGTCCTAAAAACGTAAAAAATCTTGGCAAATACAGAAATATTATCGAAGAAAATAAAGCTGACGTTGCTGCAATATCGTTTGTTGACAAACTTACTGAATTAGGACTGTACACAAAAGAGGAACGAGAAGGTATTTTATTATATTTTATTGCTCAAAACTTTCTACCTGCACAACCAGATTTGTCGATTGCTCACAGAGTTCGACAAGTTATGCAAGCAAAATATTTTGAAGAACAAGGTGCCTACACCGTAACAAAAAAAGGTGAAATAAACGTAAATATCGACAAAGTTGTTCCTGCAGCTCAAGCAATGCTTAAAGAAGTTATACGAATCCAAACTGACGATGACTATGAAGCAGCTGAGGCTTTTGTAGAAAAACACTTTAGATGGACTCCTTCAATGGAAAAAATATCAAAAAAACTTCGTGTGGCATCTACTTCATTAAACTCAACCCTAAAAACGCCACTTGCTGATTACTTAGCTCAACAATAGCTTTTACATCAAATAGCTTATTGCCGAACCACCTTAAATAATGCTATAATTCGTATTATTTGAAGGAGCAAAATTATGAGAGAATTTGAATTTAATTTGTCAATGGAAGAGTTGGAAAAACGAACTCACAAAGATTACTTAATCACTAAAAAGTTTTTAAAACCCGATGCACCTGAATATTTAGAACTTGCAGAAGGCGATAAACAAGCACTAAAACACCTTGTAAAAGCTGCAAATTTTATAGGCAAAGTTAATATGCAACTTGACTGCCACGATAACGTAGAATTCGAGCAATTTCTTCTTTATGAAATTGAAAAAGGAAACAAACAAGCTGAATTAACTAAAATACTTTTTGACGCTCAAAAAGGTATGAATGCAATCGACACAATGTCTACAAAAATAAACCTAGCAAAAGGTATTGAAGAATTGGCAGGTAAAGGTGTTTATCCAAAAGACTTATCAAAAGCTGAATTTCACGAAATTTTAACAAAAATGGTAAACGAAGGTAAAATTGACGATGTAAAAAAAATTCTTACTCAACGCTCAGTTGTAGAGCGTAGAGGTGAATATTTAGTTGGTATTGACTATATAGACAAGTACAAAGCTGAATTTGAACAAGCGGCAGAGGAACTTGAAAAAGCTTCTGAAGTGTCAACAAACGAAGACTTTAATGAATATTTAAAACTACAAGCGAAAGCTTTGCGCACTGCTGATCCGATGTTAGATGCTTATGCAGATAAGAAATGGGCTACACTACAGGATACGCCTCTTGAATTTACAATTACTCGTGAAAACTATGAAGATGAAATGACTGGGACAATTGTTGAAAATCAAGAATTAAAAGAATTACTTGATAAACACGGAATTTGCCCAACACCAAAAGATTTTTTGGGTGGTCGTGTAGGTATTGTAAACAAGCAAGGTACTGAAGCATTAATGGCAATTAAAAAATACCTCCCTGAAATTGCTAAAAATATGCCTTTTGCAGATGAATACGAACAAAACATTTCACCTGATAAAGACACAAAACAAACAATGGTTGATGTTGATATGGTTCAAGCCTCTGGCGATGTCGGAGAATATAGAGGTGGGATAACTTTAGCCGAAAATTTACCTAACGATGACAAATTATCACTACAAATTGGTGGCGGGCGACGTAACGTTTATCACAGACAAATTCGTTTTGTTAGTGATATGAAAAAATTACAAGAACGTCTTGATGAAATTTTAGATAAAAATCAACACCAATATTACTTAAACGAAGCAGATCACTGGTTCACAATTGGTCATGAAAATGCACACTCCTTAGGACCTAAAAAAGGTTGCGAAGGGCTTGGTAAATATAGAAATATTATCGAAGAAAATAAAGCTGATATGGGCGCTTTAGCATTTGTTGACTTGCTAACAGAACTTGGAATGTACACAGAAGAACAACGTAAACAAATGATAGTAACATTCATTGCTGATAACTTCTTAAAATCAAAACCAACATTGAGCCAAGCGCATAGAGTTCGTACAGTGATGCAGAATAATTACTTTGCCAATCGTGGCGCGTACGAACTTGTTGACGGTAAAATTCACGTACATATAGACAAAGTTGTTCCTATTGCAAAAGAAATGCTTGCTGAAATTGTAAGAATTCAAATTAATGAAAAATTTGAAGAAGCTGAAAAATATGTTAATGACAACTTTGTTTGGTCTGAAAATATGGAAGTTATTGCACAAAAACTTCAAAAAATTAACAAAGCTCTAAACGGTAAACTAGAAACGTTGTTGGCAGATGAATTAGCTAAGTAACATTTGTTTACAGAAAAGGCAATCTAGAATATCCTCTTGTTTTTATATAAATAAGGGGATATTTTTTAGGGGATATTTGTGACACATCCAATAGATAAAAAATTTAGTACTTGGACATACCAAGATTTAGAACAAAACGGAAGTAATTTAACTACCGTGGGTATTGAAGTTGGGACAAAAGTAAAAAACACAAACCTTAGTATTTACACAGGCGGATGCACATCATTCAAAGGTGGTTCAACTGGGGCATTAATAGATTTAAAATGTTCGACACCTATTTTTTGTGATGAAAATATAACCGTATCTGCTGGTGGGAGATTTAGAAATGTATTAACACCCAGCACACAAACTGGTGAATTACGAGGACAATTAAATCTTAATTGTCCAATAAATGAAAACAACGAACTGTATTTTGCTGGTTACGTTAGAGGTAAAACTGATTACCAAAAAGGTGGTTTGGTAACATCCGAAGGTGCATGGTTGGGATATAAAAGAAAAATTAATGATAATATCGCTTTAAACACTGAACTTCAAGGGAATTTTAACAATAAGACACTAACATTTACACCAATGATTAATGTTGGTTTAAGTGTAAAATTTTAACACATTTCTTTTTGATATGCCCAAGCTGAATGATTATGAATACTTTCAAAAGCTTCACACTCAACTTCAAACTCTTTAACCAAAGGATGTTGTCTTAATTTAACGACAGATTCTCTTAAAACATCCTCAACAAATCTTGGATTTTCCCAAGCTTTTTCTGTTACAAATTTTTCATCTTTACGTTTTAATAACGGATACAATGGGCAAGATGCACAACTTTCAATAAGTTCTATCAAGTCTTCAATCCAAATTTGTTCGGTTTCATCATATGAAACTTTTACAGAAATCAATGCTCTTTGGTTATGTGCACCATAATCAGAAATTTCTTTTGAACAAGGACACAACGTTGTAACCGGTACAACAACACCTAAAACAAATTTATATTTAGCGTTTTCTATTTTTCCTTCAAAAGAACAATCATAACTCATTGGAGCTGTAAAACCTGTTACAGGAGCACTTTTTTCTATAAAATATTTGAATTTAAATTCAACCTCGCCGCTTTCAGCATGAAGCTTTTTCAATACAGATTCTAAACAGCCTCTAATATCAACACCAAGCAAATTTTTGGTCTGATACTGATTTAAAACTTCAACAAATCTAGACATGTGAGTGCCCTTGTATCTTTTAGGCAATGACACACTCACTCGTGCTTTTGCATAAACAGTTTGATTGGAACTATTCTTACGCTGAATAATAAGTGGCATTTCAATATGCTTAATACCAACTTTTTGTATATCAACTTCTCTAGTGTCTTCTAAATTCTGAATATCTTTCATACAAAAAGTATAATTTAAAAATAAGCAAAAAAAAAGACCTTGTGATATTCAAGGCCTATCCGTTTAAATAAGAAGAGAGAGCTTTATACTATTATAAAGTCCCATTTCTTCTAAAAATTGCTAAATATTATAGATAAAATTTACAATAGTTTACAATTATTTTACAGGAACAGTATCTAATAATTTTCTAACTCGCAAATATCTATCTAATTCAATTCTTAATTTCTTCAAATCCATGTATATAGTGTTACTTACATGCACTCTGTTATCATATTTAGGGTCAATGATATACAAAGTAGGATAACCACCTAAAGTAACATCTTCTACCAATGATTTATAACGAGGGTTTTCTGCGTTTAGCATTACTACATTATAATCATTTTTGTAAATTGAACTAATTGTTTTATATTTAGGCATAAATTTCAAACAATATCCACACCAATCCACATAAAATAACGCCAACATTGGTTTATCTGTTTTTACAGCATCTTCATATTTTATACCAATTTTATAATCTGACGGTTTGTGTTTTTGATTCATTGAACCAAATGCATAAGCTCCAACTGACGCAAACGCAACTGTTAACAAAATCCCTAATGTAATTATAATTTTCTTCTTCATAATCCTCTCCTACATGCTAAATAATACAACAAAAAATACTGATATTAAAGCAAAATTCAACATTTATCAAAAATCCAACTTTACAATTCTTAATATAAATGTTAGAGAAATTATATATTGTGGTATATACTTTGTATATACAATTGTGTTGATCTTGTGTTTTCCGGTACTTGCAAAACAAGTGCCAAATTCGTGCTAAGAAGAAGAGGAGTTTTACAATGAGCAAAAATTCGCCAATCAAAATGAAAAAAGTATCAAATTTTTCAAACCCTGCGAACAATGAAGTATTACAAGCCGATAGCCTTTTATCAGATTATCTAAAAGAAATTGCGCAATTTCCTGCATTAACACCAAAAGAAGAACGCGCAATTGCAAAACGAGCAAAAGAAGGCGACCTTGAAGCTAAACAAAAACTTATCCAAGCGAACCTAAAACTTGTTATTACTATTGCTAAAAAAGCAATCCATACATCTAATTTACCTTTAGTTGATTTAATTCAAGAAGGCAACTTAGGATTAATGATTGCAGCAGACAAATTTAATTACAAATTAGGCTACAAATTTGCTACATATGCAAGCTGGTGGATTAAACAGTCAATGTTTAAAGCAATTTCTGAACAATCACACTGCATGAAAATTCCTGTATATATACAAGAAACATTATCAAAATTTTCAAAAATCAAATCCGAAATGGAAAAAACCACCAATGAACAAGTTAAAACAGAAGATGTTGCAAAAAAAATGAACATTTCTACTGATAAAATTGATACATTTCTTTCTGCATACACCAAAACAATTTCTATTGAAAGTGGTTTAGAAAGAGCTGATGGAAAAGAAATCAACGTCGCTGATATTTTAGCTGATGAACATTGTAATGTTAGCGAAAAAATCGAATTTGAAGGATTAAAAACAGATATTGAAATGGTTGTATCTACATTAAAAGACAGAGAACAAGAAGTTGTAAAAATGCGCTACGGATTAGGAGATACAACACGTCATACATTGGAAGAAATTGGAAATATTTACGGTGTTACAAAAGAATGTATTCGCCAAACCGAATTGAGAGCTTTGAAAAAAATGAAATTATCAGGACAAGATTTATTGTCTGGTTATATTTCTTAAACTCACAATGATCCTCTCCAGATAGCGAAGCGGTTCGCGGAGAGGAAGCGGTTGTTTGAACGAAGTGAATTACAACCGTAGGTGAGGAGAATTTCTCGTGTTTATTTAAATCGCCAGAAGGCGATTTTTTATTTAATACGAATAAAGGGTTTACTTCTTCATAATTTTCATTATTATATAGATATGAAGAAGATTTTAACAACATTTATTAGTTTAATAATTTTATCTTGTGGGACATCTTTTGCTGAGGACTTATGGGATAATTACGGAGACCAACACACATACGGACAAAAAGCAGTTTCAGATAAAGAATTTAACAATGCATTAGAAAGCAAAAAAAGAAAGAGCAAACGTAATAAAAACATCCCAAAAGGAAGCGAATTTCACCAAAGTAATGAAACTCAATTTATAAAAGAAGCCGAAGAAGAAATGCCTGTTTTATGTATACCAGTCGCTCTAAAAAGCGGTGAGCAAGTTATACCTATTGGGCATTACCAGATTGATGGAGAAAAAAAAGACGGACGAGTTACATTAAAGCTTTACCAAGCTCATTTTTTGATTGCAGAATTACCTGCTACTGAAACTCAAGATGATTATGGAAAAGAAACCGTACACTTTGTCGATTTGTTGGGAGTAAACGAAACGCAAGTTAAAATAATTTTTGGCTCAATTGATTTAAATGCTTACAGTATAATTGATGTTGCTCAATAATATTCCTTTGTTGTATAATTTATAAACAAAAGGGGTATTTATGAAAAGAGCAATAATTATAGTAATTGATTCAATGGGTATTGGCGCAATGCCTGATTGTAAAGAATTTAATGACATTCCGGAATGCAACACTTTGAAAAATGTGTGTGAATTTAATAATGGCCTTTACCTTCCTAACATGGAAAAATTAGGATTAGGTAACATACAAGACTTTAAAGGAATTGCTAAAGTTCAAAATCCTACAGGTCAATACGGAACTATGATTGAAAAATCAAAAGGCAAAGATACGACAACTGGACACTGGGAAATTGCAGGTTTAGTTTCTGAAAAACCTTTTGCTACATTTCCTAATGGATTTCCAGCTGAATTAATAAATAAATTTATAGAAGAAACTCAATGCGGTGGAATTCTTGCCAATGTTCCTGCTAGCGGTACAGCAATCATAGAACAATTAAATGATGAACACCATGCAACAAAATTTCCGATTGTTTATACATCCGCTGATAGCGTATATCAAATTGCAGTTGATACTGATTTAATACCATTAGAAACTTTATACAATTGGTGTGAGATTGCACGTAAATTACTTGATAATGGAGGATATAACGTATCTAGAGTTATCGCAAGACCTTATAAAGTTATAGATGGTAAACCAACAAGAATTTCAAAAGATAGACGTGATTATTCTATGGTACCATCACATACAATTTTGGATGACATAAAAGATAGAGGTGGAAAAGTCATCGGAATCGGGAAAATAGAAGATATTTTCTCAAAAGCTGGTATAACTCACGCAATTCATACAGGGACCAATAAAGAAGGGTTAGAATTAACGCTAAAAGCTATTAAAAATGAATTAAACCTTGAATCTATTGCTTACGAGAACAAAGAATATGGCGAACCAACATTGATTTTCACAAACCTAGTTGATACTGATATGCTATTTGGTCACAGAAATGATGCCAAAGGTTACGGTAAAGCTATCGAAGAAATTGATGAATATGTTGGTGTTATATTACATGAAATAACTGATGACGATTTATTAATCATCACAGCTGACCACGGTTGCGATCCAACAGTACCAGGAACCGACCACACAAGAGAACAAGTGCCTTTGCTGGTATACAATAAAAAAACTAATGGCAAAGACTTAGGTATAATAAATGGGTTTGATTATGTTGCAAAAATTTTAAAAGACTGGATATTTTAAATTTTTGTTTTATAATAAGATTGTGAATAAAGTTCACAGACAGTAAAAATAAGGAGAAATAGAAATGACAGTAAAAGTTAACGATTCTTGTATCGGATGCGGCGCTTGCGAATCAATTTGTGACGCTGTGTTTTCAGTAGATGGCATTGCTCAAGTTAATGAAGCAGCTGTAGCAGATAACATTGATGCAGTTAAAGAAGCTGCTGATGCATGCCCAGTAAGCGCTATTGAAGTAGAATAGTTTATAAAACAATAGAAAAAGAGCCTCTCAAGGGCTCTTTTTTATTTGCAATATTTTAACAATAATAAAAAGAGCCCCCAATATGGGAGCTCTTTTAACTTGTTTTTATCTTTAAACTGAAGCTAAAGAAGTAGCTTGTTTAACAACAGCTTGTAATGCTTCTAAAGCATCAACTGGAAGTTTATCAATACCAGCTTTTTCAGTTTCTCTAGATTGAACAAAGCCAATTCTATCATTCATACGAGCAACGAATTGAGCTGCATATTCTTTATTAGAGAATGAAGCATCAAAACCTTCGATATCCATAATTTCGATATCTGAGAAGTTTTCCCATTTATGGAATTTAGCTGAACCTTCAACGATAGCTTCGATAATACCCAAAGTATGTTTAGGTTGAACTTTAGTACCCATAAAGTCACCAGTGTTCAAGATGTAACAATCAACGCCATCTTCGATTAATTGTTTAAATCTTGTATAGTCAACTGATAGAGGGTAAACTCTGAATGGGTTAGCATATGGCTCAACAACCAATGCGTTAGGGTCAACACCAGCAGCAAGTCTTTCTGCAGATGAACGTTTTGTTGCAAGAGTTGCACCCATAGCAGAACCTAATGAAGCACCTGATAATTTCAATACAGGAGGAATTGTAGGATCTTTCATCAACCAGAAAATAGCATTGATTGGTTGATCGATTCTATCAACTCTGTTTGGTGACCATAATTTTGATTTAACAGCACGGCCGTTACCGTTTCTGATATCTTCAGTAACAGAAACAACTTTACCGTCAGCTAATTGAATAGCACCATTGTTTTGTTGAGTTAAAATGTATTTGTTATCATCACAACCGATTGGATAGTCAGCTGTTTTGTCGAAATAAGCTGGTTCCAAAGCGATAGTGTATTTGTCTTGAACATTGATGATAAATGCATCATCGTGAAGAACTGTAATATTGTATTTATTGTTGTGTTTTGCGTGAGTAATTGTTGATTTACCAGAACCTGACAAACCAAATACTGCAACTTGGAATGAATTTTCACCGTCTAAGTTATAACGTTTCATACCACCGTGACAAGAAGCATAACCGTTACGAGCAGCACAACCCCAAGCAAGAGTCAATGTACCTTTTTTGTGTTCACCAAAATATCTCATACCTAAAATACAAGCACAGTTGTGTTCAGGATCAAAGAATGTTAAACCATATGGGAAGTCTGGGTGAGTCCAATCAGGATCAGAGAATACATAGATGTCACCATCTGGTAATTCTCTTGATTCAGAATACATATTTGAATATTCTTCGTTCATATATTGGAAGTTTAACATCCAAGAATACATAACGTTTTCAAAACCTTCTGGAATCATCAAGTGAGCTTTTACCATAAAGTCTTTGTCCAAACCTACTACAGCTTCGGTTTTGTACATTAATTTATCACGTGTAGAATAAATTGCTTCACGGATAATTGGTAATAAATAACCTAAATCGCAACCAGGTTCACCAACGATTTTTCTAGCAGCAGCACAACGGCCAACTACAGTACCATCGTTGAATAATAATTGGTTTGCACCTGCAGGTAAACCTAATTTTTCAGGTTTGAATACTGGCATGCCAGTCAATTCAATAGTACCTGAGCTTGATTTTGCCAACTTGTAAGCTTCTGATACAGACTTAACTTCTTCAACATTGTTGCCAAAGAAAGGAGCTGTAATAGTAGCACGAGCAGCTGACATAATTTGTTTTAATTCTTCTGATGTTGTAAAGAATTCTTTTGTTGTCATAATAACTTTCTCCTTTTATAAAGTGTTGATTTTACAATTTTTCCACACACAACCAGTTTAACACAAATATTTTTTTTCAACAACATTCTAAGAAAAATTCTAAATGGGTAGTTACCAAAAAACAAATATTATGATAGAATATTATTCAGAAGAGGATAGATAAAATGAACAATAAATTAAAACTTTTATTAATAACATTAGTTGCATGTGTAACTATTGCGCCACAGGCGTTTTCACAAACCCCAGTTGCAGCTCCTATTGCAGTTGAACAAATTCCTAATTACACGTTAACAAACTCTCTTGATATAGTAGCAAACCCTGTGAAATATCTTAACAAATATGTAACTGTTAAAGGGAAATTTGATAAGTTTTCAACTTTAGGATTAGACTATGCTCCAGCAATGAGAAGTTCTGAGGAGTATATTACTTTTCTTATACAAAGAGATGATGTAAAAGATCATAATATTCCACTTTCTGAAATGAAAATTTTTCTTAAAAGAACAGAGGCAGAAAAATACATTGAACTTAATGCTGGTGATGAAATTCAATTCGGAGGACGAATATTTTCAAACGCATTAGGCGATGTATGGATGGATGCAGAAACTTTTACCGTTTTAAACAAAAAGGAAGAAGTTAAAAAATAATTAAAAAATTACGGAGTTAAGTATGGCGAATAAAGATAAGTTTTTAACAATCCACGGTCACTTTTATCAACCTCCAAGAGAAAATCCTTGGCTAGAAGCTATTGAACTACAAGATAGTGCTTTACCGTTTCATGATTGGAACGAAAGAATCACTAAAGAGTGCTATAACCCAAATTCAGTTTCAAAAATTGTTGATAATCGAAACAGAATTCTTGATATGATTAACAACTACGAACATATGAGTTTCAACTTTGGTCCAACACTTTTATCTTGGCTTGAACATTATTCTCCACTTACTTACGAAAGAATAATTAAAGCTGATATTGAAAGCATTGCGGAACACGATGGGCATGGTAATGCTATGGCACAAGTATATAACCACATGATTATGCCACTAGCAAACGAACAAGACAAACAAACTCAAGTTAAATGGGGTATCAAAGATTTTGAATATCGTTTTGGAAGAAAACCAGAAGGTATCTGGCTAGCTGAAACTGCCGTTGATGATGATACTTTAAGAGTTTTAGTAGAAAACGGAATTAAATTTACAGTTCTTTCTCCATATCAAGCATTAAAAATGAAGAAAAGCTCTGATAAAGAATGGACTGACGTAAGCTGGGGTAATATTGACCCTGCGCGTTCATATAAATACAACATTAAATCAGCACCTGGCAAATCCATTGATTTATTCTTCTATGACGGTGCAATTTCTCGTTCTGTAGCTTTTGATGAACTATTAAAAGATGGTAACAAATTCATTAGACGCTTAAAAGAAGGTGTATCTGACCTAAGAGATTACCCTCAATTAATAAACATCGCAACCGACGGTGAAAGTTATGGTCACCACACCAAATTTGGCGACATGGCTTTAGCTTATGTGCTTAAAATTAGAGCAGAAGATGAAGGATTTAAAATCACAAATTATGCTGAATATTTAGCTAAATATAGAAGCGACTATGAAGTTGATATTAAACAAGCCTCTTCTTGGAGTTGCTTCCACGGCGTAGGTCGATGGAGTGAAGACTGTGGCTGTTCTACTGGCGGACACCCTGGCTGGAACCAAAAATGGAGAAAACCTCTAAGAGATGCTCTTGATTACTTAAGAGATGAATTAGTTAAAATATTTGAAAAAGAAGGCCCAAATTATTTCAATTCTAACGTTTGGGATGTAAGAAATGCATATATCGACGTTATTTTAGATCGTTCAGAATCAAACGTTAAAAAATTCCAGAATATCTATTTCTTACCTGATTTATCAGACGAAAATAAAGTTAAAGCAATGAAGTTATTAGAAATTCAACGCCAAGCACAACTTATGTACACAAGTTGTGGCTGGTTTTTCTCTGAGATTTCAGGAATAGAAACTGTTCAAATTATGAAATACGCAGCTCGCGCAATGCAGCTAGCTAAAACATTTAGTAAAAAAGATTTTGAAAAGAAATTCTTAGAAATTCTTTCCGAGGCTAAAAGCAATTTACAAGAGCACGGAACGGGTAAAGATATTTATGAAAAATTTGTCAAACCTTCAGTGGTAACTGCTAAACAGATTACTAGCTTATGGGGTATTTCATCTTTATACCAAGATTTTGAAGATGAAGAAGATGTTTATTGCTATTCAATTAAACGTCACGATTACCAAAAAGTTCAAAAAGGAAATTCCACATTTATAGTAGGACATATTGAAATTAAATCTAAAATCACATTTGAAACTGTAAACCAAGTATTTGCCTTAATGCAATTCTCTGGTGGCGATTTTCACTGTGCAATAAAAGAATTCTCAGACGAGACAGAATACTCACAAATCAAAGCAAATTTAATAAAAACATATATGCTAAATCCATTAACTGAAATTATTCGTGGATTAGATGAAAGCTTTGGTAAAGAATACTTCACACTTAAAGATATCTTTATCGAAGAAAGACGCAAAATTCTTCAAATTATGCTTAAGGGTAAACTTGGTAAATTTGCACAAGCCTATCAACAAATGTACGATGAAGGCAAAGGCTCAATTTATCACATGCAAAATTTAGGTCTAACAATTCCAAATGAATTCAAAATATCAGCTTCATACGCACTAAGTCATAAATTTAACGATTTAGTTGTTCATTCAGGTGGATTTATTGATCCTACTTTATTGCAACAAGCATTTGATATTAACTTTGAAGCAAAAAAAATGGATATCAAACTTGATAAGACACCTTCTAACAAGATTTTTGCCAAGAAAATTCTACAAAACATAAATCGATTAGCTCATAGTTTTGAAAGTCAACAAGCTGATGTACTATTGGAACTATTTGATAACGTTGAAAAGTTAGAACTTGAAATTGATATTGCAGAAGCACAAAATATCTATTTCAACAGAATTTTCCACAAAATCGGCGATATAATCGAAAGTTCTCAAAAAACAGGCCGTTCAAAAGATAAACAATTTGTACAAATGCTACTTGACATAGGTACTAAACTGAATATCAATACTGAATTTTACAAAATAAAATTATTCAATCCAACAAAATAAAATGAGGCGTCAATCGCCTCTTTTTATTTATTATTACCAGAATTCTGAACCATGCTTTTTATAAAGTTCAATTGATTTATGCATTTTCTTTTCAACAGCTTCAATTTTAGCAAGAGTTTCAGGATCTATAGTTTTCGTTTTCAAAAGCTGTAACTCTAACAAATCTTCTTTTATTTTGCGAATTTGTTGTTTTTTCTCTTCGCGTTTCATAAACAACCAACCCTCGAAACCACATCCTGGAGGAACTATTGCCCAAGGAGACGAAGGGAAATGATCACAAAGAGTCTTTCGTTCTAAATAACGGGTACACAAATTGTCATCACCAATAAAACGACAATGATAAAACGTCATTTCATCTTCACGATAATTACCATCTTCTTTTAAGCCTCTTATAATATTGTCAACAATTCCAGCAGAGACTTCTCTTGCAGCTTCAATTGATTCATAAGGCTCAAACAACTCCAGAAAATCAATAGCGCCTTGATCACCTTGCGCCTGAAGCTCTAACAATTGTTCATAAGTATATGATGTAGTAGAACATCTACAACATCTTCCACACATATTACAAAGACTTTGAGGTCTTTGCGATAAATAATTTTTTTCGTAATTATCCATAATACAATTATATACATTTAATTAAATTATAAAAACCACTTAATATTTCTTAAAATTAACAAAAAAATAGCAATATTTTTCGATTTATTGCTTTTATATAGATAGGTAGGAAAAGGTAGTATTATGCAAAATGGTGTAAATCAATACAATATTCAACAGCCATATGTGCAGGGGCAACAACCTGTACCACAATACTGTACACAACCAGCACCGCAGGTTTATTATCAACCTCAAGCGGGAGCTTATCCTGTTCAACAACCAGTATATCAAACTCAACCTGCTGGATATCAGCCAACTTATCCTCAAGCGGCTCAAAACATTCCAGTTCCAAACTATTCAGGAGTAAATATACAGATTTTTAATCCTTCAGTTGCAACTCCAGGTGCACCAGCTCCTGTTTATAATGTAAATGCACCTCAATATCCAACAACATGTTACCCATCTGATTATTATACTAACACTTGGGGACAAAATGGAGCTAATGGCGCAAATAACGGCAACAACAATACAAATACAACAACCACGACAACAACAACCAATGCAACAACAGAAGATAAAAAGAAAACTGAAAAACGTGATATAGTCTTATTAACAGATAGCTATATTAAAAATTTAGAAAATTATTTAAATAGCCAAGATAAAAAAATCAGATTGATGGGTGCAAAAGAGGTACAAGCAAGATTACACGAAGATCACTCAAGACGTGATGACAAAGCTCTAACCGCACTAATCAATAAAATGTTACAAGACCCATATCAACCAGTAAAATTCACAGCCTTAACAGCATTAGCAACTCGCGATGTAACTGGTGACGATTATACCGTAAAAGTTCTTGAAAACATGAGAAATAGTACAACAGCTTATGGTGAAGATGCTGCAATGGCTAACGAAATTCTTTTGAAAATGTCAGGTCAAATAGTTCAAAAAGAATTTGAGGTAAAAGAAGGCGAAAAGAAAAAGGATCCTAACAAAAAACTATGAGTATAATTACAGCAATCAAAAGCAACTACGGTAAATACATAGCAAAAGGTGTTGGCGCAACAGCACTTTATCTGTGTGGACGAGATGCCCATACTTGGGGAAAAGTAAAAGCTGAAGAAAGAAGAAAAACTAAAGATGCGCTAGCCGCAGAATATTATCTTCTTAACACAATGTCTTTGAATAAACCAAGTAAAAGTGTAGATAATCTTAAACAAGGTGTATTTAGATTTGAACTCAGTCAAGGTATCAGAGGTTTTGTAAACTCATTTATTGGCTACTTCAAAGGACTTGGAGCTAGTCTTGTTTCCAACGTCATTCCTGTCGCACTTGGCTTAACAGCATTACTTGCAAAAAATAAAACCATTGCAAAAGCTTCAGGTATAGGCCTTGGCGTAATAGCAGCCTTTACATTTGTTAAAGATGGACTTGGTATCGGCAGAGGTAAACAACTTTAATTTTACTTGAGTAAATCTGGTCGTCTTTCTTTTGTGCGTTTAATACGCTCAGCTTGACGATATTCATTAATTTCTTTATGATTACCATTTAAAAGGACTTCTGGCACACATAAACCTCTGTACTCACGCGGCTTCGTATATTGTGGATATTCTAAAAGACCATCCGCAAAACTATCCTCATGTGCTGATTCTATCTTTCCTAAAGTCCCTTCTAATTTACGGCTCACTGCATCAATTAAACATAAAGCCGGTAATTCTCCACCTGTTAGAACAAAGTCGCCAAGTGAAATTTCTTTGGGTTGAATTATATCCCTAATTCTTTCATCAAATCCTTCATAATGACCACAAAGCATGACGACTTGATCAAACTTTGCCAAATCTAGCACCAACTTTTCTGACATGGGTTCACCTTGAGGTGATAGCATTACAGTAATCGAATTTTCTACTTTCTCCACACTCTCATATGCATCAACATAAGGTTGTGCCATCAATACCATTCCTGCACCACCACCGTACGGAGTATCATCTACTTTTTTATGCTTATCTAGCGTGTAATCTCTTGGATTAACAGTATTAACTTGAATAACATTTGATTCAATTGCTCGTTTTAAAATGCTATACTTGCAATGATTTTCAATCATTTCTGGGAATAAAGTTAAAACATCAAAAATCATTCTAATAACCCCTCAAGATTATTAATGACAACCTTTTTATCCTGCAAGCTTACATCCACAACAATTGCTTTAACAAAAGGGATTAAGCATATATTTTTTGTTTTAGTTTTAACTGACAATAAATCGGTTGCACCATTATTGGACACACCAACAACAAAACCCAATTTATTACCTTCTACATCTAAAACATCCAACCCTACAAGTTCATCAATCAAGAACTCGTCTTCTTCAAGATTTTCTCTAATAGTTTCTTCTTCTACAAATAACAACAAACCTTTCAACGGCAAAATCTCATTAATTGAATTAATTCCTTCAAATTTTACAATAGCAAACGTTTTATTCAAACGAGAGCGTGTAATTTTTAACGGCATGTATTCATTTTCAACCTTAACAAAGACTTTTGTTAATGCCAAAAAGAACTCCTGTTGATTTTTTGAGAAACCAACTTTAGCTTCACCTTGAACGCCATGGAAGTTTAAAATCTTACCAACAGAAATAAACTTACTCATTACTCTTCTTCTTTTTTAGGTTTTCTTCCACGTTTTGGTTTTTCAGCAACTTCTTCCACTACTTTTTTGAATTCAGCAGGAGCATCTTCACGTTCTTGGTTCCAACGTTCCAAGCCCATTTGTGAACGAATTAAACCAATACCAACGTGAACACGCCATTCATCCATTTTCAACTGAGCTGCAATAATCTTGTGGCAACCAATTGGAGGTAACGGCAACAATGGCTCATACAAGTTTTTGATAGCAAATAACTGATCTGGAGAGATTGCCAATTTACGTTTAGGGAACGGGAGTTTTGGCAACATCATTTTTTGTCTAACTAAATTGATACCAAAGAACACTTTTCTTGGTTCCAAACCAATTTTTTCACCAATTACTTCATGAGCATCCGGGTTTGGCAATGGCAACATCAATTTATACAACAATTCAATTTGTTCTAATTGCTCCTTACTTACCAAAAGTTGTTTTGGAGCTTTTGGTTTCATAGGGCGACGTTGTTGAGGTCTTTGATTGTTAAATCTATTATTGCGGTTGAAACCACCCTGTTGAGGACGTTGACCACCATAACCACCTCTATTGTAACCACCTTGGCGATTATCTCTATTATACCCACCGCCACGATTATCCCTGTTATAACCACCTTGACGATTGTCACGGTTATAGCCTCGATTATCTCTTTGAGGACGACCGCCACCATAATTGTTATTACGATAGTTGTTATTAGGACGATTATAATCTCTTTGAGGTCTATCTTCACGACCTTCTCCAGCACTATAGCTACTATAGAATTTTGGTTGTTCTTCTGTAGAATAGCTTTGAACAGGTTTTTCTTCCTGTGCTCTTACTTCGCTTGAAGAATCCGATGATGGAGAAATAATCATCTTTTTATCAGGATACAAACAATCAGGACAGATAACTCTTTTGGGGTTTTTTGTCTCGAATTCACGACCGCACTTAATGCACTTGTTCACATACATAATTTAAAAGCCTCTTAATTAATAATATTAGTTTAAACTACTCCTCGAAATGGAAAATATCGATATAATTTACAAATTTGTACTCGTATTTTAACATAAAAAAGAAATTTTGGCAAGTATAAACTTATTTTTCAAGCCAAAACGTGACTGGACCATCATTAATTAAAGCAACATCCATCATTGCTCTAAATTTTCCTGTTGCAACGTTCAAACCAGAGAGTTTAACTCTATCTATAAAATATTCATACAAATCGACCGCCTTATCCAACGATGCGGACTGCTCAAAACTAGGCCTAGTACCCTTTTTGCAATCTCCACAAAGTGTAAATTGCGACACAATAAGAATCTCACCTTGAACATCTTTCACAGAAAAATTCATTTTTTCATTTTCATCTTCAAAAATTCGCAAATTTATAATTTTGTCAGCTAATTTTTCAGCATTAATTTTTTCATCATCCTTTGTAACTCCAACAAAAACCAACAAACCTTGACCGATTTGCGAATACAATTTACTATTAATAGTTACAGATGCCTCTTTAACTCTTTGAACTAATGCTTTCATATTTGGATTATAGCATGATAAAAATATATATTTCTGATAGTTGTTAAGAAATGTTAAGAAAACATACATCTCTAAAAGCGCACTATAATTGTCTTTTAAAAATTAGTATATATTTCCTATATAAAAAATAGCACTTTTTTAGATCAAAAAGTTTTTATTAATATATCAGAGCGAAATACAAAACAAAAGGAGAATATATGGCACGAGTATTAATTTCTATGCCCGAAGAGTTTTTGAACAAAATCGATCAAGTTGCTGACGGTGAAAATCGCTCACGCAGTGAACTGATTCGAGAAGCTCTGCGAACTTACATTTACAAACAAAAGGTAAGAGAATCGACCACCGCAGGGAAAAATGCAGAAATTTTAGAAGCATTATTACAATAGGTGCGTTGGAAAAGAAAAGGCAAAAAGATTTGGGAAACATAATAGAAGCCTCCTTAATTGGAGGCTTCTATTTAGCTTTCAAATAATATTTTATAAGCTTGTCGTAATTTTAAAGTAAACAGATTATCGCCATCTTCTTTTAGATGCCTATAAGCTACTGCATAATCCAGCGGAGTAATTTTACCATTCAAATAAAAACCCTGAAATTCATTATTATCATTATGCTTTGATTTTAAATCTAATGCATAAATATACGCAGCGAAGTCCTTATTATCAATCACATTATCACCAGATGCTTCACCATGATTAGCCAATTTTAAAAATTCTATCTGCAATTGT
This sequence comes from Candidatus Gastranaerophilaceae bacterium, assembly GCA_045638025.1. Taxonomy (GTDB): domain Bacteria; phylum Cyanobacteriota; class Vampirovibrionia; order Gastranaerophilales; family Gastranaerophilaceae; genus SIG32. The sequence continues at coordinate 10,746 of JAZUAO010000007.1, read as the reverse complement.
TTATTATAATTTTCCAATTCTAATTTATCAGTTGGAGTCACAAGTCTAGCTTGCGTACCCATAGATTTAAAGTGCTTATACTCATCCAATGAAATAATATAGTCTTTTTTCATAAGTTTTGCAGACATATAAAGAATACAAGAATCAGCCAAATCAAAAATTTCTATTTTATAGTCATCATCAATTTTTTTTATATCCACAGGAGATTTATTTTCTTTATCCGCAAGCTTACGCCATGTAGGAGAAACAATGTCAAACTCACCAACCTTAGAAAAAGGTATACCATCTTGTACTACCATAGAGCTGGTAATTTCAAAAAAAGCCTCACCTAATTCATAATTTGCAAATTGTGACAATCCAGCCATATTAAACCTCTTACGCTATATCCCAACGGCCACAAGTACCACCCCAACGAGCGATAATATTACCTTTGATATCTTTAATTTTATCAACATGTTGAATTTCGTCAACACCTTCAACGATAGTAATGACTTCACAATTATTAGAACAACCATTACATTCACACGTTATAGAAGAAAAATGCATATCACCTACTTCCCAACCTTTAAATTTAGTTGAAGTTTCCGTATATTGATGATTTTCCATAGCTAATAACGCTGCACCAATTGCACCCATTGTTTGATGATTTTCAGGAACAATAACTTTATGTCCTAGAGCTTCCTCAAAAGCTTTCACCATACCTGAATTAGTTGCTACACCACCTTGGAACGAAAATATAGGTAGTAATTCTTTTCCCAAAGCCAAATTAGAGAGATAATTTCTTACAAGAGCTTGGCAAAGACCATATAACAAATCTTCAACTGGATAACCTAATTGCTGTTTATGAATCAAATCACTTTCTGCAAAAACACCACAACGACCCGCAATACGAGCTGGATTTTGGGATTTTAATGCTGTTTCTCCAAACTGTTCAATTGGAACATTCAATCTATTAGCTTGTTGGTCTAAAAAACTACCTGTACCTGCTGCACAAACCGTATTCATAGCAAAATCAGTAACAATACCATCACGAAGCAAAATAATTTTACTATCTTGCCCACCAATTTCTAAAATTGTTTGAACACCTGGGACATTTGTACTTGCGGCCACTGCGTGAGCTGTAATCTCATTTTTCACAACATCAGCACCGACCAAAGCTCCTGCAAGATTTCTGCCAGAACCAGTTGTACCAACACCTTTAACTTCATAATCAGTAAGTTTTTTTGCAAACAGTTCTTTTAAACCTTTTTGAACTGCCATAACTGGTTTACCTGCAGTTCTAAGCATATAACTATCAACGTACTTACCTTTCTCATCAACTAAAGCAAGTTTTGTTGTTACTGATCCTACATCAATCCCTAAATAAACAGTTAAACTCATGTATAATTTCCTTCTTATAGAATAATTATACCACAAAAAATGAGCCTTACATATGCAAGGCTCATCTGATTAACTTCGTAAATCAATTCTTTGCAATTCACCATGCAAGTCTATGAAACAATGGTCCGTATTTTGTCTTGAGAAGTAATTTTGGAACATTTCATCAATATTTTCTCTAGTCACAGGAAACATCGATGGATCCATAAACTTGCTTGACTTGACATCATGCACGTGTCCAACACTCATACTCATAGAACTTACTCCGCAGTTATACCCCAAGTCTATTATTCCCTAAATTACTAAGTTTTTATCTTTTTTTAAATTTTTGTAAAAAAAGAGCCGCCTTATTGGCGGCTCTTTATCATATTAAATATTATTTATTTTGTAGGTATTCTCATTCCATAGAAAGAACGGATTACGAATACTAAAGCTACAACTAATAATACCCAACCTGCAATTGGCGCAATAGCTTTGAAAGATTCACTAATAGCGATTTCCATTGCTAACAGGCCAAATAGTGTTGTAAATTTAATAATTGGGTTCATTGCAACTGATGAAGTATCTTTGAATGGATCACCCACAGTATCACCAACAACTGTTGGTTCGTGAAGTGGAGTACCTTTTTCTTTCATATCAACTTCTACAATTTTCTTAGCATTATCCCAACATCCACCAGCTTTTGCCATAAATACAGCTTGGAACAACCCAAATACAGCAATTGCAATTAAATAGCTTACAAAGAAGGCTACTGGAGCTGAGTTTTCACCCAAAGGTGCTGATAAACAAGCTAGAGCTAACGCAAAAGCAAACAATGCGATGAAAATATTTACCATACCTTTTTGTGCATATTGAGTACAAATTTTTACAACTTCTTTTGAATTTGCAACATTTGCACTTTTACAATTTGCATCATCTAATTTGATATTTTCTTTAATGTATTCAGTAGCACGATACGCACCAGTTGTAACTGCCTGCATTGATGCACCACTAAACCAATAAATTACAGCACCACCAGTTAGAAGACCTAACAATGTATAAGGATTTAACATATTCAAAATCATTTCAGGTTGAATGCCCAATGTATTTTGGATAACCAAAATCAATGAGAAAATCATTGTTGTTGCACCAACAACAGCTGTACCAATCAAAACTGGTTTTGAAGTAGCTTTGAAAGTATTACCAGCACCATCATTTTCTTCTAAATATTGTTTTGCTTTTTCAAATACAGGTTTGAAACCGTATTCTTTTTCAATTTCTTCAGCAATATTTTCGCGTTCTTCAATTAATGATAATTCATAAACTGATTGAGCATTATCAGTAACAGGGCCATAAGAGTCAACTGCAATTGTAACAGGACCCATACCCAAGAAACCAAATGCTACCAAACCAAACGCAAATACTGATGAATAAGCCATCAAATCTGCTGAAATAAATGTGCTTGCATAGTATGCAAGACCCATTAATAATACGATAACCATACCAATCCAGAAGCCAGAGAAGTTACCAGAAACAATACCTGATAAAATTGTTAATGATGAACCACCTTCTTTTGAAGCTGTTACAACTTCTTCTGTGTGTTTAGCTTTTGGAGAAGTAAATATTTTTGTAAATTCAGGAATTAATGCAGCACCTAAAGTACCACAAGAAATAATACCTGAAAGTACTAACCATAAATTACCACCCATTGGTGATAATAACCAGTGGCTCACGCCAAAAGTCATACCAATTGATAATACTGATGTCAACCAAACAAGGTTTGTTAATGGTTGTTCAAAGTCGAATTTTTCAGCTTTTGCTGCATAAACTTTATCAACAACACCATTAATCCAGTAAGCAACTACTGAAGTTACAATCATTAAGAATCTCATAACAAAGATCCAAGTCAATAATTGAACTTGATTTGCTTCACCTACAACACCTAATAAGATAAATGAAACAAGAGCAACACCAGTTACACCATAAGTTTCAAAGCCATCAGCTGTTGGACCAATAGAATCGCCCGCATTGTCACCTGTACAGTCTGCGATTACACCAGGGTTTCTTGGATCATCTTCTTTAATACCAAATTGAATTTTCATCAAGTCTGAACCTATGTCAGCAATTTTTGTGAAGATACCACCAGCAACACGAAGAGCTGAAGCACCCAAAGATTCACCAATAGCAAAACCGATAAAACAAGCACCAGCTAAATGACCTGGGACAAATAAAAGAATTGTTAGCATCAAAACTAATTCAACTGACACTAACAATACACCGATACTCATACCCGCTTTTAAAGGAATGTTTAAAATATTTAAAGGATTTCCTTTAAGTGATGCAAATGCAGTTCTAGCATTTGCTAATGTGTTCATTCTGATACCAAACCAAGCAACACCATAAGAACCCAAAATACCGATAACTGACCAAGCTAAAATAGTCAATACACCAGAAATTCCCATATGTTGAAGGTAACCAAAATAAAACGCAATACACAAACCAATTAACACTTCAAGAACAAGTAAAAATTTACCTTGTTGAACCAAGTAAGTTTTACAAGTTTCAAAAATTGTGTTACCGATTTCTGCCATTGCAGTGTGCACTTGCATTTTTTTAATACGTAAAAATTCGATAAAACCAAATACACACCCAACTACAGAAATAACCATACCTATTAACAATAGGTTAAAACTTTCTGCAGAGATTTGTTGGATATTTGGAACTACCAAATCAGCTTCTCCAGCAAGCGTTGGAGCAACACCTAAAAACAAAGCTGCAAATAACATTGCTACTGTTTTTAGCGAAAATAACTTTTTAATCATAATATCCTCCACTAAAAGTTATGCTTCTCTCGTATGTAATTATAATCTAAAATCAAATCCCTAACAAGTTTGTAACAATAGATAATATATTTAATACAAATAAGCATCCTCGACTAATTTAATTTCAAATTCACTACCGGCAGGAATTGAAATACGACCTCCCTTATTAAATAAACTAACAATTGGCGAGCCAACTAAATTAATCGCGTAACCTCCCATTCCAACAAGGGTTGGTACAGGTGCAATAATTATACCAATAGGATTATCTGATAACTTGCCAGACACACGACGAGATTTTTTATAGAAATTTTCACCTTTATCAACTTGTTTGACAACATTTTTCATATATTTACGTTGACCTTTAATATTATTAACAAAAACTTTTCGGCCATTAACCTTTGTTATTTTAGCATTCACACCATAAGTTGAACCTTTATATAACATACTATCAATTTTCAACTCAATTAAACCGCCATTACCAGACATTTGCGGTAAATGTGCATCAACGACTTCACCATAAAAAGTTGTACCTTTAAGTACTGTTATATAGCGCTGAGTCACCGAATTTTGAGATACAAAAGTTAATCTTGTTCCAACTCTTGAAGCATCAGAAATACCTTGTTCAGATACAACTCTAAATTTAGTTCCTCTTCTCAATTTAACCATTGTTGATTTATCCGCACTATAAACAATAGGCTTTTTATCTGCTGGTTTTAATTCACCTTTTGGAGGTACAGCTGGAGATTTAGGAACACTTGTAATAGGTTGCACCTGCTTAGTTGGTTTCACATTTGGAACGGGAGGCAAATTTTCCAATTCAAGCCTAGAAGGATTGTAATTTTTGCGAATTTCTTCATCTACAGATACATCAAACTCTAATGCCCCAATAGGCATTAGAGTCACAAAAAATACAACTGTAGTTAAAAAAAATTTATTTAAGTAGTTCATTAATTGCTTTCGCTGCTTTTTTACCTGCACCCATTGCATTAATTGCGTTTGATTCCCCAACTGGAGCAACATCCCCACCTGCAAATATCGCTGGTAAATTTGTAGCTCTAGTGTCATCGACTGTAATATAACCACGTTTATCAGTTAGAATTTCCAAACCTTCTGCTAGAGCTGATTTTTGAATAATTGGATTTGGACCAGTACCCAATGCAACAATTACAGTATCAACATCTACGTCAACAAATTCTCCAGTTCCAACTGGTTTTCTTCTGCCGCTAGCATCAGGTTCACCAAGTTCCATAACTTCAAATTTCATACCATTTACATAGCCATCTTTGTCATAAATTTCAACTGGCGCGTGTAAAAATTTGAATATAACACCTTCTTCTTTTGCGTGACGAATTTCTTCTAATCGAGCAGGAAGTTCTTTTTCAGTACGTCTATAGATAATATAAACTTCTTCAAAACCAACTCTAACAGCAGTTCTTGCTGCATCCATAGCTACGTTACCACCACCAATTACAGCAACTTTTTTACCAACTTTTAATGGAGTTGGACTATCTTTACGCCCTGCTTGCATCAAGTTCACACGAGTTAAAAATTCATTTGCTGAGAATACGCAATTTAAATTCTCGCCTGGAATACCCATCATCTTAGGCAAACCTGCACCTGAACAAATAAATATAGCATCAAAACCATCTTCTTTAAGTTGTTTTAGAGTAATTGATTTACCTACAATTACGTTTGTTTTAAACTCTACACCCATATTTTTAAGGTTCGTAATTTCTCTATCTAAAACAACGCGTGGAAGTCTAAAAGGTGGAATACCATATCTTAAAACTCCACCCAATTTGTGCAAAGCTTCAAATACAACAACTTCGTGACCTTCTTTTCTTAAATCAGCCGCCGCAGTAATACCAGCACAGCCAGAACCAACAACTGCAACTTTTTTACCAGAAGGCTTAATTTCAACTTCTGCGGCTTTTGTATTGTCACCAACATATCGTTCTAAAGCACCAATAGCAACAGGTTCACTCTTAATCCCTAAAACACAATTACCTTCGCATTGTCTTTCTTGAGGACAAACACGACCACAAACAGATGGTAGCATACTTGTTTCTCTAATAATTTCACCAGCTTTTGCTAAGTTATCTTCTTTGATTGCTTGTATAAACTGTGGAATTTGGATATTCACAGGACATCCTTGAACACATCTTGGATTTTTACAATTTAAACATCTAGAAGCTTCTAGTTTAACCTGTTCTTCGGTTAAATTACTTTCTACTGGTTCAAAATTTGAACGTCTTTGTATTTTATCTTGTTCTGCTACTCTTTGTCTTTCAACGGCCATATTTTTCTCTCCCTCTTCTAAGGTAAGTTTACAATAAATTTAGGCAAAGTGCAAGAAGTTAAAATTAACAATTATACGCTTCAAACAATGTTTGTAAAAGTTTTTGTCCATCTTCCATTGATTTGTAATCAACATATTCTTTATCTGAGTGCATATTACATACATTTGCTAAGCCTAACAAATAAGGTGCAAATTTTTCACCTTGAGCATTTGTTTCATTTGCATATATATGCGTTTCCGCTCCGGCATGGAATGAAGATATTTCTGGAGTTATACCTACCTTTTTAGCAACGGCTTCAAATAAAATTGGAATGTAATCATCATCAACCTTTTCAAAAGCTGGCATATGTTCCTTAAAAGCAATTTTTGCTTCTGCTACATCTTTATACTCTTTATTAAATTCTTCAACCATATATATCATATGATTTTTTAATTCATTTTCTTTGACTTTACTTGAACTTCTTATAGAATAAGTAGCTTCTGCATAAGTATTTATAACATTGGTAACATCTAAATTACCCGAAGATATACCTCCGATATTGCATGAAGTAACAACTTGACCATTTTCAGAATAAAATACACCTTGAGGGAATGCTGCGACTAAATCAGCAACAAGCTTTGCCGCATTTTCTCTAGTTTTATCAGCAATATCAATTCCAGAGTGTCCACCCTTAAACGTAGACACTTCTAGCCTTGCTTGAGTATAACTTGCACCAGCAGTTAAAAGTTGGCCTAAAGAATCACTATCTAGAACTAAAACATATTTTGATTTTAGCTTTGAAAAATCAACATGACGAATACCTGTCATACCTGATTCCTCGTCACGTGTAAATACAACTTCAACACCACCATGAAGCATAGATGATTTTGATAATTTGTTTACAAAATATAAAGCGTTTGCAATCCCAGCTTTATCATCAGCACCAAGAGTTCTTCCTTGAGCTTTTATAAAATCACCATCCAAATAAACCTCAACAGGAGAATCATCACCAACAACATCCATATGTGCTGACAACAACATTGGAGATTTTGTCGAATCCGTTGCTTCTACTTCGATATGAACATTATTATAATCATCTGTTGTACATTTTAAATTATTATCTTGACAATATTTAACTATCCTTTCTACAACTTTTTCTTCCTTCAAGGATGGGGAAGGAATTTCAGCCAAACTGCAGAACAAATCTACTAATTCATTTTCTTTTCTTAGTGTTTTAATATCCATAACAAACTCTCCTCTATAATTGAGAGTTTACCATATTAAACAAAATCTGTAAATAATTTATACCATATCAACAATACTTACACCGTCACCGCCTTCAGCATCTTCCCCCACTCTATATTTTGCGACATAAGGAGAAGTTGACAAGAAATCCCTAACCGCGGATTTTAAAGCCCCTGTACCATGACCATGTATAATACTTACAACTGAAAGATTAGCCAAGCTGGCTTTATCTAGATAGAATTCCAAGCTATCCAAGGCATCTTCAACTCTATAACCTCTTAAATCTAAAGTGCTTGAAATTGTAGTCCGTTTAAGCTCGAATTTTTCAAAACTACTTGGTTTATAAACTTTTGGAGGTTCTTTGTAATTTTCGTCAACAACAGCCAATTTATTTATCTTAATTTTAGTTTTGATATTACCCATTTGCACAAGAACATTACCTTTTTTATCAGGAACTTCCAAAATAGTAACAGGTTGGTGCAAATCTTTTAGCATAACAACATCATTTGGACGGACTTTAGACCAATCAATTTCCAAATACTGATTTTTTTCATCGTGTTCATCAAGTTTTTCTCTAAAACCTTGTTCTAATTTTGCCAATCGAGCATAAGAACGACGAGCAATTTTTTCTGATTTTTCACGACGTAATTCATCTAAAATATCTTTGATTTCGGCTTTAACATCTAACAATTCTCTGTCAAACTTATCTTTTATAACTTTAATTGTTTTCTTTTTATCTTTTTTGATATTAGAAAGATTTTCTTCATATTCTTTTTTTACTGATAAAGAAGTTTCCTTTATTTCCTCAGCTTCTTCAAGATTTTTTGATAATTGTTGCTGTGTTTCTTGTAATTTTTCGACAACAAGAATTGATGGATCTTTTTGCGACACTAGAATATCTTTAGCTCTATCTACAATATTTTTAGCTAAACCCAAATTTGACGATATCGCAATAGCGTTACTCAAACCCGGAATACCAATAAGCAACTTATACGTAGGCTTCAGACTTTCTGTATCAAACTCAACTGATGCATTTTTAAAATACGGATTGTGATATTCAAGAGATTTTAATTCCCCATAGTGAGTTGTAATAGTAGAGAAAACTTCTTTTGATGCCAAATTTTCCAAAATAACTTGAGCCAAAACCGCACCCTCTAAAGGATCAGTACCAGCACAAATTTCATCTAACAACACAAAAGTTTCATTATCAGACTTATTTACAATATCAATAATATTTGTCATATGAGATGAAAATGTTGATAAGCTTTGCTGAATACTTTGTGCATCACCAATATCCGCAAAAACTTGCTTAAACGGATAGATTTTCGCCATTGTACAAGGTACAAATAACCCAGCTTTAATCATCAACAAAAACAAACCAATAGTTTTTATAGTAACAGTTTTACCACCAGTATTAGAGCCTGTAATAATTACAGATTTGTAATCCTTACCTATTTCAAAGTCGTTCGAAACAACATCATCCACAACTCCAATCAAAAGCGGATGACGCATGTTTTCTAAAACAATTTGCTTATTATCCACTATTTCCGGTTCAATAGCTTGAATTCTAATCGCATAACGAGCTTTGGCGAAATGAAAATCGATTTCTGCAAGAATTTTTTCTGACAACTTAAGCTCTGATAATTCCATTTTAACAAGTCGAGTTAATTCAGTTAAAATCCTTATCAATTCAGCATGAATCTTAGATTTAACTTCTCTAATTTTATTATTAAGTGGAATAATTTCTTGAGGTTCAACATAAAACGTTTTATTTGAAGCAGAAACATCGTGAATGATCCCAGGGATCTTAGTTTTAGAAGATGCCATAACTTGAAAAACGATTCTATCTTCACGTGTTGTATAAATATTTTCTTGCAAATGTTTAGAAAAATTAGGTGAAGTTAAAAGTTCATTAACTTTTGCTTTTAAATTTTTTTCAGCCTCTCTTAACGAGGCAAAAAGTCCTTTTAATTCAGGAGTTGCATCATGTCGAATATTTAACGCCTCATCAAAAGTAGAAAAAATATCTTCTTCTAATTCTTTATTAACTAGCAAATTTCTCGATAAATTAAACAACAAGCTTTCAGAATCAACATTATCTGTTAAGAATTTTTTAACCAAACGAGAAGTTTTTAAAGTTTTGGCTACATCAACTAACTCTTCTTCAGAAAGATAGCTAACTGAAGCATTTTTTTCTATCTTTACAAGATTAGCCACAAAATCAATAGGAATATCTGACGGCAAATCAAGAATTTTCTTAGCCTCATTAGTATATTGCAATTGTTCTTGAATATCACTTGAATTATCAAAAATATTTGCATTCAAACAGAGCACTCTACTTTGCTCGATTTTAGCAAAATTAGCAACATTCTCTAATACTTTATCAAATTCTAAAGAATTAACCGTTTTAAACACAATATCCATAGAATCATTATATTACAAAAATTTTGAATCAATTCTATGAGAATGCTTTGAATGATCTATCTACGTTTTTCTGAATTACGCCTTGAATTGATTCGTATTCTGTTTGTAATGCGTTGTGTTCTGTATCCAATTTTTTAATATCCAAATCGTATTTTTTGTCTTTTGATTCAATATCTTTTACTTTTTTAGTGTACTCTGCTTCTGCAATTGCTATCGCTACTTCATCTTGGACTTCGCTTACTTCGGTCATTGCTGAACCCACTGTTGCATCCCAAGTTATACGTTCACTAAAGACTTCTTTTCCTGTTGCATCTGTACTTCCTGGATTGTTAAATTGTGCTTTTCTTACTGTTACTATACCTTGTTCTATGGCAAATTTTAACCAGTTTTCATTATTCAACAAGTTATCTTCCAAAACTTTATAGCATTTTGAAGGTGAGTTACTCTTTTCATCTGCTTCTAATACATAGTAACCATTTGTTGCATCATCATTATCCTGTCTTAATACGTTTGCTGAATCTGCACCGTTCATCATATACCACATATTCACGTACCATTGACCTTTTTCTAAGTCGTTTACTTGCACTTTTAGTGTCGGTTTTACTGGTGGTGTTGGTGGT
>JAZUAO010000006.1:0-68872 GCA_045638025.1 Candidatus Gastranaerophilaceae bacterium | reverse complement strand
GAATACAGAAATGACGTTGTTGGGGCATAATTCGACGGCGAGTTTTGTTGATGAATTGTCAAAACATTTCAAAATGACTAAAGTTTGTCAGAATGATGAACTTTTGGATTGTTTCCCTAATGAAGTTTATTGGGGAAGTGGCGATACAGAACCAGAACTTGTTGATATGAGTGAAATAAAAATGGCAAAAGATTTTGGACAAACAAGTTGGGATACTGAATTAATAAGTGTTTTGTTCGCTAATGGTATTGCTGGAATGATTGCATATAATCCAACCGAAGCTTGTGAACAGGATCCATATTCTAACCAAATTAGTGGGTCTAATTGTTTGGCTATTCTTTACGATACAAGTGCTTTTAAAAGTCCAAATACAGGGACAAAAGACCTTAGAGGAAACAAATTTGTAACAAAATTAGGCAAATTTTGTGCATTAGAATTAAATGGACAATGTTATGGAGCTGCATTTAAAGCAGAACCTTATACTTGGAAAAGTTGTTCTAATGGTGTTGCTAGTGATCCAGAAGAAATTGCATTAATGGAGAAATATGGAATTGAATTATGTATATCAGATCGATTAGAAGGTAGTACTGATTATTGGGCTGGAGCTGTTATTGCTTGTGGTGGGGTTGAACATATGTTAACACAAGATGAAGGTCGTGCGATTAAGTCATACCTATATGATGGATCTTATTTAGATTTGGATAAAGTTGCAGCATTGGGTATAACACTTAGACACCCTTATGATAGTTCTACACTTTGTGAGGAGTCTTCAGCTGCTATTTGGACGAATGAATTACCATATTCGACGTAAGCGTCTCAAGTTCAATTCTATTATAGAAGTAAAAGCTCATCGGCGAGTGGATATCGTTATTTTGATTATCCTTATACGATTTGTAAATAATTTGGTTAATAGCTGAATTTGGTTAATATTTTGCACAAAAAATTCTTTTTTGTTACAATCTATTTGTAGCAGAATAAAAAGAGGAAGCTCATGAAATTCTCATCATCATTTAAAGTAGGTCTATTAACGCTTATAGCATTAGTTATGTTATTTGGTGTAATTTTTAGAGTTAAAGGTCGTGCATTTTCTAGTGCGGACAGGGTTGAAATCCAATTTAAAGATGTAAACGGTATGCGCCCTGGTGCTGGTGTGCAAATGATGGGGCTTCGTGTTGGTCAGGTTGAAGAAGTAAAACCTGTTGTGGATGGTGAAGAAAATTATGTAAAAGTTAAATTCGTAATTACTGATCCTGATGTTGAAATCCCTAAAGCTTCTGTATTTTCTATTCAACAATCGGGTTTGATTGGGGAATTGTTCTTAGAAATTACTCCTCCAAAAACTAGAACAGTTTATCTTTCAATGCAAGCAAAAGATCTGCTATATAAAGATGACCCTGTCGAGATGAAATTAGATGATAAGTTTTATAATGTAGGGCGAGTAAAATCTATCGAAGTTATTTCAAAAGATGCTGTTCCATATAATTACCGTGAAAATATTTCCACAAATTCAGCTTATAAAGTTGATTATATTGTAGATTTGCCTGGACTTATTTTGCCTGAATTTATGAAAGGTTCAGCGCAATATGCTAAAGGTGATAAAAAATTAAGGATCTCAACGTTAGATGATACTATTTTACCTTATCCAGAGCAAAAATTGCCATACACAATTCTTGAACCTATGCGAATTGCAGATTTTATGGAATGGCAATATAAAGCTGCTGAATCTTTAACAGAAACTAATAGAAAGATTAACGAGTTGTTGTCAGATGAGATTATTATTGAGTTGCAAAACTCAGTTACTAATATTAATTCTTTGACTGCGCAATCTGCTGAAACAATTGCTAAATTTGATAAATTAATTGATGCTTCAGATGGAGATTTGAAACAGTTGATGACTATGCTTGACAGAACAAGTAATGATTTTTCTAAACTTTCTAACAACTTAAATAAATATTTAGGTGATAAAGAATTTAAAGATAAACTTTATTCTACCGCTGATGCTGTTGATTTATTGGCCAAAAATCTAAACAAAATTATGGACAATGGTAATGCTGAAGCTATAGCTAATGATTTAAAAATTACAATGCGAAATGTTAATGAAATTAGTGGTTATATAAATTCAATGACTAAAGATGATAATTTAAAAAAAGATTTGTCTTATACTGTAAATACAGTTAATAAAGCTATGACAGATATTTCAACAACATTGGCATCATTGAATAGCTTGACTCCTGAGAATAAAACAGAAATTCAACAAATTATTGATGATACTTCTGCGACAACTTGTAATTTAAGAAAATTCTCAGAAAAATTAAATAAAAGATTTTTACTATTTAGATTGATGTTCTAAGGATATGAAATTAAAAACAAAGATTACACAATTACATTATGATAGAGATGCAAAAGGCGGCTTAGTAAAATTTTTAGAATGCTGTTCCTACGTTTATGGCGTAGGCAGTAGGTTGAAAAACTGGATGTATGATAAAAGAATTTTACGTCCTAAAAAGGTCGATGCATATGTAATTTCTGTTGGGAATATGACAACTGGTGGTGTCGGTAAAACACCAGTAGTTCTTGAAATTGCAAGATATTTAATTAAAAAAGGTGAAAGAGTCGCAATTGTTTCTAGAGGATATGGTGGCAAACTTTCTAATAAAAATGTCAACGTAATTTCTGATGGTAAAAATATTTTTTATACGGCTGCGATGGCTGGCGATGAACCATTTATGCTTGCTCAAAAAGCAGAAGGCGTTTGTGTTTTAACTTGTAAGAATAGATATAAAGCTGCGAAATTTGCTGTTGAAAATTTTGGAGTAACTAAAATAATTTTAGATGATGGGTTTCAGCATAGAAAGTTTTATAGAGATTTAGATATAGTTTTAATGGATAGTAAAATGGGTTTAGGTAATGAAAAACTTCTCCCAGCTGGACCATTGAGAGAAGGTGCTGAAGCGCTAGAAAGAATTGATAAACTTTTGGTTGTTAGTAAAAACGTTGATCATACTAAGGCTGAAAAATTTGCAAAAATTATGCAAAAACGTTTAAGTATTGAAACTCATTTATGCTATACAGAACCAGATTATATTTATAATATTAAAACGGGTGAAAGATTAGAAGAAGGTGAGTCAATTACAGCAATTTGTGCTATTGGACAACCTCAACAATTTTTTGATTTTCTTTCAGGTTTTCAGGTTAAGGATACAATTGCATTGGATGATCATCATCAGTATTCTCCTATTGATTTAGTTGATATCAGTGGAAATATTGTAACTACTGAAAAAGATGCCGTTAAGTTATTGCGTTTTAATAAAGATAATATTTATGCGCTGAAACTTAAGACTACCATTGATGTAGAAAGGCTTTTGCGTGTCAAAAATTAATATCGATAAAATAGTAGAAACGTTGAAAGAGGCAAAACAACCTCAAAGTGACTTTGTTAAATTAATGGATAGTTTTAAAGACCCATATTTAGTTTTGATTGCGTGTATTTTGAGTTTGAGAACAAATGATGGAACTACTTATCCTGCAACATTAAGAATGTTGGAACTAGGAAAAACTCCAGATGATTTTGCAAAAATGGACCCTGAAGTTTTGGCAAAGGCTATTTATCCCGTAGGATTTTATGCCAATAAAGCAAAGCAAATTGTAGAGTTGTCTAAAATTTTGGTAGAACAGTATAATTCAAAAGTTCCAGATACAATTGAAGAATTATGCAAATTTAATGGCGTTGGTAGAAAAACGGCGAATTTAGTTCTTAGCGAAGGTTTTAATAAACCTGCAATTTGCGTGGATGTGCATGTTCATAGAATTGCAAACCGTTTGGGTTATGTCAAAACTAAAACTCCAGAAGAAACAGAGTTTGCTCTAAGAGAGAAAATGCCCCAAAAACATTGGATTGATATTAATTCATTGTTGGTTACCCATGGGCAAAATGTGTGTAAGCCTATTAATCCCAAATGTGGTGAATGCCCTATAAAAGATTATTGTGAGATGAATATTTAGAGAGGATTTTGTGGTAAATAAAATTTTAGCAAGGTTACGACAAGCAAGATTTGAATATAAAAGAGGAAAAGAACAACAATTGTTGGATAGATTTGTTACTATTCACTCGAATAAAATAAATAGGCCTGCATACGATGAAATGCGTGGAGCTCAAAAAGTTATAACTAATTATGTTATGAATCAGGGTGTAGGTGTTGATATTTATGATGCAGGTGAAGCTATTGTAAATGGTTATGCAACAAAACCTCACGTGGGAAAACAAACTGAAGGGAATTTGCTTGTAAAAGTTACAAATTTATTAAGTGGTATGGTTGATGAAAAATTAGTTTCTGCTGATGCTAAAAAAATCCATACGGTTGAGCATAATGATTTTGTGATTTTTGATATTAAAGCGGACGATTTGCAGTATTCAAGAAAAACCAAAAAGTCATATGAAGATACTTTCTTGAGGAATTTATATCGAAATATTCAAGAAATGACTGAAAAAGTTACAAAATAATGTTGTAAATTGCTTGCTTTTATTGGGGAAATGTGCAATAATTCTCTTAAGATTGTTAATTGGTGGTCTTTAACAATCGGGGTTAATATACACAATTAAATAGGAGTTAATGATGAGCGCAGGCAGTTCACACAAAATCAGCACAGCCAAGCTGGATGAGATTTTGAACACTTACGAGTTCAAAAAAGCTAACTTGATTGCAATTTTGCAAAAAGTTCAGGAAGAGTATAGATATTTACCTGAAGAAGCAATGATTTACATTGGTACAAAAATAGAAGGGTTGTCGCCAGCAACAGTTTTTGGGGTTGCAACATTCTATGCACAATTTTCATTAGAACCAAAAGGTAAATATGAAATAAAAGTTTGTGACGGTACAGCATGTCACGTTAGAGGCTCAATGCCAGTATTAAACGCTATTAGAAATAAACTAAACCTTAAAGAAGGGCAGTTAACAAGTGATAATGGCTTGTTTTCTCTTGAAACCGTTAGTTGTTTGGGGGCTTGCGGTTTAGCACCTGTTGTAGTTATCAATGAAAAGGTTTATCCACAAATGACTTCAGATGCTATCAGTATTGTGTTAGATACCCTAATGAAAGAGGAAGCATAAGATGGAAAAAGCAAAATTAACTATTGATATAAGAGAAGAACAAAAGAAAGCTCAAGAAGTTGTTAAGCAACAAGGTTTAAGAGTTCTTGTTTGTGCAGGTACTGGTTGTGTTGCAAATGGCTCATTGGGTGTTATAGAAAGATTTAAAGAATTAGGTGCAGATGTCTCAGTTTTAACTGACTATGACAAAATGACAATTGTACCTACTGGTTGTCACGGTTTTTGTGAACAAGGTGTTTTGGTAATTATTCCAGACAAACACGTAACTTACGTAAAAGTTCGTTATAAAGATGTTGATGAAATTTATGAAAGCCATGTAAGAAATAATAAACCTGTAGAAAGATTGCTTTATACAGATCCTATGACTGGTGAACATGTTCATAAGAATGAAGAAATTAATTTTTATGCAAAACAAACTCGTACTGCTTTAGCAAATTGCGGACATATCAATGCTGAATGTTTGGATGAAGCTGTCGCAGTTAGAGGTTATGAAGCTTTAGCAAATGTATTAGAAGAAAATAATCCTGATGCTGTAGTCGATACAATTGAAAAATCAGGTTTGAGAGGCCGTGGAGGCGGAGGTTTCCCTACAGGTCGTAAATGGAGATTTACTGCAGCAAATAAAGGTGGAAAATCTTATGTTGTGTGTAACGGTGACGAAGGCGACCCAGGGGCATTTATGGATAGAAGTATTATGGAAGGTGATCCTCATAAACTTCTTGAAGGTATGGCAATCGCTGCATTTGCTATTGGCGCAGATGAAGGTTATATCTATGTTCGTGCTGAATATCCTTTGGCGATCAAACGCTTAAGAAAAGCTATCGCTGATGCTGAAGCTAGAAATTTCTTAGGTAAAAATATTATGGGAAGTGACTTCTCGTTTGATTTACATATTAAAGAAGGTGCAGGAGCATTTGTTTGTGGTGAAGAAACTGCTCTTATTGCATCAATTGAAGGTGAACGTGGTATGCCAAGACCAAAACCGCCATTTCCTGCAAACAAAGGTTTGTTTGGCCGTCCAACATTGATTAATAACGTTGAAACATTGGCCAATGTTCCAGTAATTATGTTGAATGGTGCTGATTGGTTTGCTCAAATGGGTACTGAAACTTCAAAAGGTACAAAAACATTCGCGTTAACAGGTGAAGTTAATAACACTGGTCTTATTGAAGTTCCTATGGGTACTACACTTAGAGAAATCGTATTCAATATCGGCGGTGGCATCCGTGGAGGTAAAAAATTCAAAGCCGTTCAAATTGGTGGCCCTTCTGGTGGTTGTTTAACTGAAGAACATTTAGACTTGCCATTAGATTATGATAACTTATTAAAAGCTGGTGCAATGGTAGGCTCAGGTGGTCTTGTTGTAATGGCAGAAGACACTTGTATGGTTGAAGTTGCAAGATTCTTTATGAACTTTACTAAAAATGAAAGTTGTGGTAAATGTGTTCCTTGCCGCGAAGGTACTAAGAACATGTTAAAAATTCTTGAAAAGATCGTTGCAGGCAAAGGTGAACTTTCTGATTTAGACTTGTTAGAAGAACTAGCTCATACTGTTAAAGATGGTTCTTTATGTGGTTTGGGTAAAACTGCTCCAAACCCTGTACTTTCAACTTTAAAATACTTTAGAGATGAATATATTGCTCACATTGTTGATAAAAAATGTCCAGCTGGTGTTTGTACAGCAATGAAAACAATTGTTATCGAAGAAGATAAATGTAAGGGTTGTACAAAATGTGCAAGAACTTGCCCTGTCGGTGCAATTGAGGGAACAGTAAAACAGCCTCACGTAATTAATCAAGATAAATGTATTAAGTGTGAAGTTTGTTTGAATAACTGTCCATTTAAGGCAATAGTATTAAAGTAGAGGAATTAAATTATGACAGATAAGAAAACATTATTTATAGACGGAAAAGAAGTTGAATTTACAAATGAACCGAATTTGCTTGAAGTTATCAGAAAAGCTGGCATGAATGTTCCTACATTTTGCTATCGTCCTGATTTGACATCTTTCGGTGCTTGCAGAATGTGTGTTGTTGAAGTTGAAGGTCGAGGTATTCAATCATCTTGTACAATGCCACCAGAAGCAGGTTTAAAAATTCATTTAAATACAGAAAAAACAAGAAGAATCAGAAAAACAGTTCTAGAACTTTTACTTGCAAATCATGATAGAAAATGTTTGACTTGTGAAAAATCTGGTGATTGTGAACTTCAAAAATATGCCGAAGAATACGGTATTAAAGAAATTCGTTATGCAGAAAAAGAAGACTTTTTACCAGTTGACGATAGCAGTCCTGCTATTGTTAGAGATCCAAACAAATGTATTCTTTGTGGCGCTTGTGTAAGAGCTTGTTCAGAATATCAAGGCCATTCAGTTTTAGGTTTTGCAAATCGTGGTTCTAAAACACTTGTTCAGCCTATGAATGGTAGACCTTTAGGTCAGGTTGATTGTATTAATTGCGGTCAATGTGTTGCTGTTTGTCCTACAGGTGCGTTATCAATTAAATCTTGTATTGATGAAGTTTGGGCAAGAATTACAAATCCTTCAATGAAGGTTGTTGCTCACATGGCTCCATCAGTACGTGTTGCTCTTGGAGAAATGTTTGGTTTAAAACCTGGTGAAAACGTGATTGGTAAAATGAATGCAGCGTTAAGACGCATTGGTTTTGATATGGTATTTGATACAAACTTTGCAGCTGACCTTACTATTTTAGAAGAAGCAACAGAATTCTTAGGTAGAGTTAAATCAGGTGAAAATTTACCATTATTTACTTCTTGTTGTCCTGGTTGGGTTAAATATGTTGAAACTATGCACCCAGAAATGACAAAACATTTATCAAGTTGCAAATCTCCAATGTCAATGCAATCGGCAGTTCTAGTTGACTTGTTGCCAAAAGTATTAGGTGTTGAAAGAAAAGATTTGACAGTTGTTTCAATAATGCCTTGTACAGGGAAGAAATTTGAGGCACTTCGTTCAGAACTTTCACATGATGGTAAACAAGATACAGATTTCGTTTTGACAACAAAAGAGCTTGGTAAAATGATTAAAAGTGCTGGTATAGATTTTGCATCATTAGAACCAGAAGAGGCAGATTCTCCATACGGTGAATATACTGGTGCAGGTACAATCTTTGGGGCATCTGGTGGTGTTGCTGAAGCTGCAGTTCGTACTGCGTATGAATATGCAACTGGTGAACCATTACAAGATATTGATATTAAACCATTAAGAGGTACTTCAAATAGATGCCGTGATGTTGAGCTTGATTTAAAAGGAACAAAGCTTGTTGTTAGAGTTGTTTCTACTTTGAAAGAAGCTGAAAAATCTATAAAAGAAATCAAAGAAGGTAAAGCTCAATTCGCGTTATTGGAAGTTATGGCTTGTCCTGGCGGTTGTATCAATGGTGGTGGTCAACCTAGAAGTTGTGATGATTCAACTGTAAAAGCACAACGTGCTGAAGGTCTTTATAAAGAAGACAAAGACCTTGCAGTTCGTAAATCACATTTGAATGAATCAATTCAAAAGTTATATAGTGATTATTTGGAAAAACCAAATTCACATAAAGCTCACGAATTGTTGCACACTGTATATCAGGATAGATTCCAAAATTCATACAGAGATGTGAAATAAAAAAGAGGCTCGAAAGAGCCTCTTTTTTTGACTAATTAATCATTTAATTGTGTATCCTATACTTGTATGATTTTTGTTTTTTCTATCGAATAAATAGCGTAAAGTTTCGTTATATTGTTTACAAGTCCTTAAATCTGCACTATAATAATTACAGGTGAATTGTGATTTGTATCAAAAAATAAATTTTTGTTACTAATTTGTAATAAAAATGTAAAAAAACTTCATGTTCACTTGTTATGTAAGAAAATAGTTATAACTGGACTTATATATTAATTAAAGGTAATAAATAAACATGAAAAAGGTAATTACTAAAAAAGGATTTTTAAGCGCGATTCTTATGCTTTCTGCATTTTGTATGCTCGCTCCTAGTACACAGGCTGCTACTACAGCTGCAGAGATGGATTATATTCAAGAGATTGGTGCTGGAATTACAGGTCGTAATATCAAACACGATACCGACAATTTATTATTTGATCGTAGAGAACGTAATGTGCAATCTGATTATGATTCTTATCAGGAGCAACGTGCTCGTGGTACAGATGGACAAAGTACTGTAATTCAAGGTTCTCCGGCTTCAACTGATGTTATTCAAGCAACTGTTGAAGAACTTGATACAAAAGGTGTATATGTAAATACAATACAAGTTGCGGCTTCAGAAATTTTGACAAGAGAAGAAATTGAACCTATTCTTTCAAAATATGCTGGTAGAAATTTGTTTATTTCTGATATCCAAAAAATGATTGATGAAATCAATAATTTATATGCTCAAAAAGGTTTTGTTACAGCAAAAGCATACTTGCCAGAACAACAGGTTGAAAATGGCGCAATTTATGTTGACTTGATTGAAAGTAGAATTGGACAAGTTACTGTTAAAGATAACAGATGGACAAAATCAAAATATATTGCTGATAGAGTACCTCAACAAGAAGGACAATTATTTGATATTGTAAAACTAGAAGCTGATGTATTGGATTTCAATAGATATAATGAAGGTGTTAATTTATCAGCTAACTTGAAAGCAGGTGCAAAACCTGGTACAACTGATATCGAATTAACAGCAAAAGAAAACTTCCCATTCCACATTATGGGTGTAATGGATAATATGGGTCGTAAATCAACAGGTACCTTAAGAGGTGGTCCAATGATCGTTGCTGATAGTTTATTTGGATACCGTGATAGAATGTCATTGGGTTCATATTTCAGCCACGGTGCGGTGAGTCCATTCTTTGATTATAATATTCCAGTAAATAAACGTGATGGTCGTGTTGGGTTTGGTTATTCATCAACAATGGCTACTGTAATGCACGGTGATTACGCTCCTTGGGGATTAAAAAGTAGAGCGCATATGTTCTCTTTATATTATACTCAACCACTTAAAAGAACTCCTGGTTTTGAGTTAAAAGCATACAGTTCATTGAATTATAAGTTTTCAAAAACAACTGCTGATATATTTAAATTATTTGGTGTAAATGACTTATTGCGCAGAGATGAAGTTACAAGCTTAGATCTTGGTTTAAATATGAGAAAAGATACTACTCGTGGTATTTGGTATGCAAACCAAGGTTTATCATATGCAGCACCATTGTTTGATAAAGATTCAAACTACTTCAAAATTAATGGTGGTGTGATGAGAATTCACGACTTATCTCACGGTGTAATTGCACAGTTAAGAGCAAACTACCAAATTATTCCAAATAATAAAGATATCCCATATTTAGATCAATTTATGGCCGGAGGTTTGTTGACTGCTAGAGGATATTCAGAAGGTACATTAATTGGTAAAAATGGTTACTTTACAAGTGCAGAATTAATGTTCCCTCTACTTCCTAGAGAAATTACAAGCCCTAGAACTGGTGAAAAAATTCCGTTTTTAGGTAAATATGTTAAAGGTGCTATTTTTGCAGATCACGCAGGTGTTTTCCCACAAGCTAGATATGATGCTTATGATGGAAGCTATTTCTTAATGTCTGTTGGTACAGGTTTAAGAGTCCAATTACCTGGTGATTTAAGTGCTAGATTATATTGGGGCTTCCCACTTGTAAATAACGCATACGAATATGATAGAAAATACGGTCGTTTCCACTTTGACTTAGTATTAGAACCAAGCATCGACAAATTACTTAAAAATAGATCTGTAGCTGCTAAGGTTGTTCCACAAGTTCAAAAAGAAGTTCAGTCCGACTATATTAATAACTATGATGATATTAGACACTATGACTACTTCTTAGATGGTGGTGCAGCACTATAATTTTAAAATTATATAAAACATTGACGGTTCGATAGATTTCGAGCCGTTTTTGTTTTACAATCTTCTTATGAATAGAAATACCCAAGGAATTTTTATAACAGCTACAGGGACTGATATTGGTAAAACTTATATCTCGGCTCTCCTTGTAAAAAAAATAAGGGAACAAAATGTTAATTGTGGCTATTTCAAACCTGTTTTGAGTGGTGCAGAAAATATAGATGGAAAACTTGTTCCTGGTGATGCTAAATATGTTGTGGAAACTGCTAAATTATCTTGTGCACCTGAATCTTGTGTATCTTATATATTTGAGCCTGCTGTATCGCCTCATCTTGCTTCAAGTGAGATAAAACAAGAAAAAATATTAGCTGACTACAAGGCACATTCTGCAATGTATGATTTTATCGTTGTTGAAGGTGCTGGAGGTATTGTTTGTCCTCTAAATTTGTCTGATACACCAATTATTATGGCTGACTTAATAAAGTTGTTAGGATTAGATATTATTATTGTAGCCGATGCTGGTTTAGGTACAATAAATTCAACGGTTCTTACAGTTGAATTTGCTAAACAGAAAGGAATTTCTGTCCGTGGGATTATATTAAATAATTTTGATAGTGAAAATTATATGCACCAAGATAACAAATTAAGTATTGAAAAGCTTACAGGTATTAAGGTTATTGCGACAGTGAAGAAAGATGCAGTTGATATTGGAGAAATAAATTGGTAAATGATTGGGCAAAAAAAGATTTAGAATATATTTGGCATCCTTGTTCGCAAATGAAAGACTATGAAGAGTTACCACCTATTGTTATTGATAAAGCACAAGGAATTAATCTTTATGATATTGATGGAAAATGTTATAAAGATGTTGTGAGTTCATGGTGGTGTAACCTTTTAGGTCATTGTAATCCTCGTATTAATCAAGCCATCAAAAATCAATTGGATAAACTTGAGCACGTTATTTTTGCTAATTTTACTCACAAAACTGCGATAATATTATGTGAAAAATTATCAAAAATCTTACCAAAAGGATTATGTAAGTTCAATTTTGCAGATAATGGTTCAGCAGCTGTTGAAATGGCAATGAAAATGAGTTTCCAGTATCATCAACAGGTTGGAAATACGAATAAAAAACGTTTTATTACTTTTACAGATGCTTACCATGGAGAAACAATTGGCGCATTGTCTGTGGGGGCTTGTGATTTATATACCGAAATTTACAAGCCAATTCTATTAGATGTAGAACGAGTACAAGCCCCAGATTGTTTCAGATGTCCTTATGGTAAGTGCCGTGATAATTGTGCTTGTGAATGTTTTGAGCAAGCCGAAAAGGTTTTTGAAAAAGTAGGCGATGAGGCTTGTGCTATGTTAGTTGAACCTTTGTTACAAGGTTCTGCAGGGATGAAGATTTATCCGCCACTTTACTTGAAAAAACTAAGAAGCCTTTGTGATAAGTATAATGTTCATTTGATTGCAGATGAAATTGCAACAGGTTATGGTAGAACTGGTAAAATGTTTGCTTTCGATTATGCAAATGTTAGTCCTGATATAATGTGTTTGTCAAAAGGTTTGACTGGTGGTTATATGCCAATGTCTATTTGTGTAACAACTCAAAAAATTTATGATGCATTTTATGCAGATTATAACGAGGGGAAAGCCTTTATGCACAGTCATACTTATGCCGGTAATCCTTTGGCGTGTTCTGCGGCTATTGAAGTCTTAAATGTTTTAGAAGATGAAAGGATAATTGAAAAAGCCAATGAAAATGCTAAATATTTTAATGAGATTATCAAAGAAAAATTTCTACCATTATCTAATGTTGGAGAAGTGCGCTCGATAGGTTTGATTAATGCAATTGAACTGGTTAAAGATAAAGAAAATAAAGAACCATTTGATAGTAAGTTAAGAATTGGTTATCAAATTTACAAAAAAGCTTTAGACAAAGGTGTTTTGTTGCGTCCGTTAGGTAATGTAATCTATTTCAATCCTCCTTTAATTATTTCAAAGGAAGATATGGATTTTGTGACTGACGTTGCTTTAGATTGTGCAAAGGAAATTTTGCGCAACAATATTAACGTCTAAATTATTAAACGTAAAATAAACACTTTTAAAACACTAAACTCTCTTAATTGGCGTTGGAACTTTGCCGTAATTTTTACGTCTTAAGTTTTAGAGCGGTTTATCCTTCTGTAGTTAATTCTTCCCAAATACTAGGGATTACGATTAACGCTGTGTAGACGATAAAACCAAATAGGATTAAGTTAATTGCTTCCATGATAACTCTCCTTTTGCCACATGTTTATTATTCCCATGTCTGTTTAAAAAATAACATTTTTTCGTATAAAAAGATGAAAATTTTTGATATAATGAGGTCAATATGGAAAAGAAGTTAAAAGTATTATTTGATAATTTATGTTGTTCCCGATGCAAGGCTGCTTTTGATGAGGAATCTATTCAAGTTAAGCGGGAGGAAGATGGTTTATTGGTTACTCATCTTGTATGTAATCATTGTGGCAAAAGTTTTGGTGTTGCTTTTTTAGGTTTGAGTAGTATAGAAGTAAAAGAGCCGCTTGAAGTACAAGACGGCCCTGAACCTATTAATTATGATGACGTCATTGACGCTCATAGATTTATAAAAAATCTTGATGAGCATTGGCAAGATTTTTTGCCTAAAGAATAAACTATCTTACACAAATTGCTCTTTGTGAAAAACCTCTAGTATTGGTTGTATATTGACTGGAGTTAGGACCAAAATTCCTCTCATACGCGCTTTTTTCAGCTTCTTTGTTTGAAATGAAATAATATGCACTACCTGGACTTGGTACGTTTGACCCAAAAATTTCTTCCCAACGAGTCGGGTTATATGTTAAACTACTAGCTGATTTTGTTGGTTGGATGTTGTCAGTTTCGTAAACATATTTCGCAATTTCAGCTAATTGTTCAAGAGAGGCGACTTTATCAATTCCTCCACATGCGGCTACCAGTCCAGCATATGTATCTCCCCAGTGACCAGCCATTCCTGCTATTCCTCCATTATATCCGTCCCAACAATATTGTAGACCTAATCTTTCTTTTTGGGCTAAGCAATCTTCCATCGCGAAAAAATTTACAGAAGCCGTTTTTGTGACGCATATCCCTGCAGATTTCTTAAGTCCTGGTGATATACAAGCAAATTTAGAAAGGGTTGCGTTCATTGTTGCAAGGTCTTTTCCAAGAGAATTTGGAGTTTTGAGACCATTTACATCATAAGCCATTGATACACATGCTGTTGCGTCAACAGTATTGTCGTATGGATCAATATAGCTGCAGTTGTTGTTATATAGTAAAATAGCAGATACCCCATTTGCAAAAACAACTCCTATCGGTTTTGTTTCCCATTCATCTTGGCCCATATTGTCAGAATCTGTAATATCGCTAACTTCAATTTCTTCAGTTCCATATGTAAATCTTTCAGCAAAACAAGAATCCAATTCGTCTAAAGGGCAAGTTTTTATAATTTTCATATGTTTAGACAAACCGTCATTTACGAAATCTGCGGTTGTTGAATATCCGTAGAGTTCTTGTTGAGTTACCATTGTTTTTAAGGCAACGTTAATTTTCTTTTGAAAAACGTCTTTTGCTGTACCTAAAGATTTTTCTTGGTAATTCTGTATTAAAGTGGGAATTGTCATTGATGCAACGACACCAATAATTCCTAATGTAATTAGAACTTCAGCTAAGGTGAAACCTCGAAAACGTTGTAGACAAGCGTGTTTTATCATATTTATTCTCCCGTTTGAAATTTATAACAGAATTCCTGCAATTGTTGCAGACATATAGCAGGTCAATGTACCACAAATTAGGGCTCTTACTCCTAGTCTTGCAAGGTTTTTACGTTGGTTTGGTGCAAGTTCGCCAATACCACCTAGTTGGATTGCGATTGATCCAAAGTTACCAAAGCTGCAAAGTGCAAAGCTAGCAATGATGAAGCTTTTTGGTGAAAGAGCTTCAGGAAGATTCATCATATCAACATATGCAACCATTTCGTTTAACACCAATTTTGTACCCATCAAGCTACCAACTGTTGTCGCTTCAGCCATAGGAACGCCCATTAAAAATGCGAATATTGCAAAGATTTTACCTAAAATCATTTTTAATGACAAATGTGCTAAATCCATGCCAATAAATGTATTTACGTGTAAATATTTAACTACAAGAGTACCAATACCACCTAAAACCCAGTCAATTAAGGCTACAAGAGCAACTAAAGCCAAAATCATCGCAGTAACATTAATCGCAACTTTCATACCCTCTGAAGCTCCAGCTGAAATAGCATCAAATACGTTAGCATGTGTTCTTTTTCTTTTACTGTAATTAACTTTGAAATCTTGGCTTGTTTCAGGTGTGTTAACTTCAGGATAAACAATTTTTGTTAATACTAAAGCTCCAGGTGCTGCCATTATTGATGATGCTAGTAAATATGATGCAGGAATTCCCATGCCAATGTAAATAGGCATAATCGCTCCTGATATACAAGCCATGCTGCCAGCCATTGATGCAAGTAATTCAGAACGAGTTAATTTTGCCAAGTAAGGTCTAATCATAATTTGAGCTACAATTTGACCTACAAATGCACTAGCAACGTTTGATAAAGCTTCTGCACCAGATACAGACATTAATTTATTCATTCCTTTTCCTAAAATAGCAACTACACGTTGCATAATTCCGTAGTAATAAAGAATATTTACTAAAATCATCATAAATATGATAGAGCTAATAAGTTGCAGTGCGAAAATTTGTCCGCCACCACCAAATAAATCAGTCCATTTTGCGCTCATTAGTCCACCAAAAACAAATTCGCCACCTTCTTTTGCAAATTCTAAAATCTTTTGGATAAATACCCCAATTGCCATAAACATTTTTTGCCCTAAAGGTACTTTAAAAACAAAAACTGCTAAAAGAACTTGCAATAAAAAGCCCATTCCAACAGTCTTATAATTTATAGCTTTACGGTTATTTGATATTAAAAAAGCTATGCCAAAAATAAATATTATCCCAAAAATTCCAAAAAATCTGTCCATTTTACCCCTTAAATAATACTTCTTACAAGAATATTATACGAAAAACAAGGAGTAAAATACTCCTTGTTTTTAAAAATGTAATAAAAGTTTAGCTTATGCTGCTTGGTTTGTTGCAATGTCAGGAAGCCTTTTACGATTGAAACCAAGTTTATCGGTGTATTCGTAAATAGGACCTTCTTTGCCAGCTCTAGCCCAGCTAAAGTCGATGTTTAAATCGTTTTTAACCATTTCTTTATAAGTGTCATGTTCAAAGAAGTAGATTTTCAATGCTCTTACAAGTGCATCGTAAACGGCTTCTTCTGATGGATTTTTAGCCAAGATACCAGTTACACCATCTTTTACAGTATCGTGGTATCCACCTACGTCTGTTACAATTACTGGTGTACCTTTAGCGAAGCTTTCGCCTTGAGTTAATCCGCATGGTTCAAATGTTGACGGTGCACAGAAGTATGTACTTGCAGCCATTAATGCTGGGTTTGGCATGTTACCTTTCATTGCGATAACGTGATCTAGTCTAGATTTGTCTGTGCCATACTCAGGATTTTTCAAGTCGGATAAGTATGAAACTTCTTTTTCATCTTCAGGTGGGCCACCAACGATAAAGTATGGTTTCGGTTTGTCGCCGAATTCTTCTTCCCAATTGTCAAATAATCTAAATATTGCACCTTTCAATAAACTTAAGCCTTTTTGATCTGTCAATCTGTGTGCAAATGAGATTAATGGAGCATCCAAGAATTCTTCTTCAGGAATAACTTTATTAGTTCCAATTAATTCAGGAACGTCTTTTTCTTTTGTCAAAATAGGTTTGATGAACATATTATAAACACGTTTTTTGTTTTCGCGTCTTAGTTCCATTACTCTATCGATTTGGTTGTTTTTGTTGTATTTTTCTAGAACTAGGCCATCAACATAGTTTACGGTTGATGTTACGTTCATATCATGTTTAACTAGGTCAGTACCATTAATGATACCTTCAAGTGTTCCAGTAGCTTTACGTCTTTGTAATAATGGTCTTGTGATACCAGATTGCATTACGTCATCTACAATTTCATTAGCGTAGTTTTTAGATACTGGTACAAACCAGTCTGCAAGCGCAATACCGTGGAACAATGAGTTAAATTGTTTGTCAGCTGTTGTACGTTTCAATAGTACAGTGTTACACATATCTTCGCCTTCTAGACCGCTGTGAGCATTTTCTACAATTGCGATCGCGTGTTTATCATACAATGTATTAATTATATTTTGAGTGATATTATTATTTGCTGGAATATTTGAGTTCGCTGAATTTGAAGCCCCTTGAACTTTTAAGTTGTGTCCAATCATCAATAATGGCATATTGCTTAATGCTTCAAATGCTTTTTTGTTCATTTCATTGTAGTTATATTCTAATGGAGCTTTGTATCTTAACAAACCAGCCATTGTTGCTGCGTGCCAATCGTTCAATATCATTGAGTTTGGCGCTTTTAAGTTATCATATGCTTGATATTTGATAATTGGTGCAGAGCTTGAAAGTGGTTCGCCCAGAGCTTCTGCAACTTTAGCTTTTGCTAATGTATAAACAGCTTTGTTGAATACTGCAAATTTTTCTGGTTCATCAGCAAGAGCAGTTGATTCGTAAATTGAACCTTTGAAGCTTTCATTTTTAACAAAGATTATTTTCTTACCGTTTTCGTTAGCCATGTAGAAATCTACTTTTTCAGGTTTTGTTGTGCCATTTTTGAATACTTCGATTTCTGTTGATGCTAATTTTTGTAGGTTATATGTTTTCTTATCGTAGATATATTCTGAAACGATATCGCCTTCACCTACGAATTTAGATTTGCCTGGAGTTTCGTACATTGGAATAAATATTGGGTTATCAATTCCAAGTTTAGTGAAGTTATCTTGTAAATCTACAGGAACATCACCTAAGCCACCAAGTTTAATTGGTTTGAATTCAGCTGTTAATGCCCAAAGTGATGTTAATTCATTTTTGTATTGAGTTTTGTATGCTTTAATGTCTTTTAATGTATCTTTAGCAGATCTATCAAGTCTTCTTACGGCTGCATCTCTTACAGTGCTCATAGCGGTTTCAGTGCGTTGATTGTTAATACGTTTTGCCCAACCTGGAGTTTGCATAATCCATAAATCGTAATATTTTTGAACGAATTTTTGCATTTCTGGTCTAATGCCAGCATTTGCAGCACCAAGAGCTTCGTCAGCTCTATTACGTGCTTCGTTTACGCGTCCGTTCATTGAATTTGCAGTGTTTTGTGCAGCTTCAGCTATATTTCTTGCAGTAGCTGCTGTTTCGCTAATTCCTGATGCTATACCGTGGGCTTCGTTTGCTTTTGCTAGTGCATTTCTAGAATCATCTGTTATATTAGAAGCTATTTGACCTGCTTCATTGATTTCATCATCGGCATAACCAAGTTCTTTAAGTTTTTCTTTGTTACCTTCTAAAAACTTAGATATACCAAGTCCAGATCCGATACCCAATAATATGGTTACTAAGTTAGATTTTTTGCTAACAAGATTGTTTGCACCTTGTGATTGTTTACCAGCTTGTTCGATTGCAACTTTGATTTTGTCATCTATATCAAGTTTTGAAAGTTTGTTTGTAAGTTCCTCAATAGAGTTTTGTAGTTTGTTAATTGCTTTTGTATTTGTTTTTTTAGTTACAGCATATGTTATTGGAATACCTAAAGCTGATATGGCTAAAGCTGCAATGCCAGAATATTCTTTTATGAAAGATGTTTTACCATCTTTTTGGTTCTCAAATGTATCCGTTATGGGCGTTTCGGAAACGGGTTTTGTTATTTGTCGAGGAATGTTATTTCCCTCTTTTTCCTCTTGAGGTGCTGCGACTTTCTTTAATAAATTTGAATCGCTTTTAAATGAAATGTTTGATACAGACTGCATGTCTCACTCCTAACTTAGTACTAATCACTCATAGAAAACACGTAAAAATAATTTTTGCTATTTAAAGTAGAAAACAAAATATTTCGTTACAATAAACACTAAAAGTACATATTTGTAATAGCACAAGCGATTTTTCATGTCAAATAAACAATAAAAAATTGCGCTTGGCGCGATTCGAACGCGCGACCTATCCCTTAAAAGGGGAGTGCTCTACCTGCTGAGCTACAAGCGCAAATAAAAATAATTGCTATTCATATTTCATCTGGCTAGTTATTGCCAATGAGTTAATCCTAACAAGAACAAAATTTATTGTCAACAACTTTTTTAAAAAAATCCTTCTTTTTTTTTTAGAAGGATTTTAAAAAAGTTATTTTAAGTGTATAAATTTCTTTGCGCAATCAAACATTGAATTGATTAATGCAGCATTTGAATAGATATTCATGCCATTCATTTCCATCACTTGTTTCATTCGTTTTTCCCAAATGTCGTAGATTTCGTCTTTTGTTAAATCGAGGACTTGTCCTATCATAGATAATTCTTTATAGTCAATGGGTGTTGGTAAGGCTCCTCTTAGAATATCTACAATATCTAAACGTTTTTTACGAGGGAACGATTTAAGAAAATTTACAACAGAAATCTTTTTATCTTTCATTGTGTCTTTTATAAATAATACTGAATCATCAAATAATAGAGGTTCTTGAGGAATTTTATATTCTTCAAACTCTTCTGGTTCTATTTCCATAACCGTTGCAATTCTTTCAAGTGTAGTGCTTCTAGTTGAAAAAGGAATGCTTTCATCAATCAAATTGTAAACATAAGAAAGTGTAACTCCAATCATTTCTGCAAAATCTTTCTTGTGTAATGCATTTTTTTCTAAAAATCTTGATAATTTTTCAGAACTTTTTTCTTGTATTATTGGTTTATTTTTCATAATGTTATCCTCTTATTCATATTTAAATTACGTTTATTTTGTCTTTTTGTTAAGCGAAAAGTTGGTAAATCGATACGGTAATATTTATTTACGTTAAAATAATAAATATAAAAGGTTAGAAATATGAAATTAGTAATCGGATTAGGTAATATTGGGGATAAATACTGTTTTACACGTCATAACGTTGGTTTTATGGTATTAGATAAATGGGCGTTAGAAAACAATTTGCCATTTAAAGAAGATAAAAAACTTAAGGCACATATAACAAAATTCAGATTTAATGGTGAAGATATTATTTTAGCGAAGCCTACTACATTTATGAATTTGTCAGGTGAGGCAGCTAGCGCAATCATGAATTATTATAAAATTCAAGCAAAGGATGTTTTTATCATTTATGATGATATAGCTTTGGAATTAGGTCGTTTGCGTTTTCGCGCAAATGGTTCTGACGGAGGTCATAACGGTATCAAATCTATTATAAAGCATTTGGGCTCATCTAATTTTGATAGATTGAAAGTCGGAATTGGGCCTCAGCCACCTATTCCAGCGGAAAACTTTGTTTTGCAGAATTTTTCTAAAGAACAAATGGAAGAGTTAAAAGAGATTTTAAAACGAGCTATTAGTGGAGTTGAATATTATCTTACTAATGGTATCGAAAAAACTCAAAATGTTTTTAATTAGCCAATGAGGTTATTAGTATCATGAAAGATTTATGTATAATATTTATCAAGGAGTAAACAAATGAGTTTAGCAGAACAATATGAAGATAATGAACAATATGAATTAGCATATGAAGAGTATAAAAAGGAATACAGTGCAAGACCTAGTGATTTGGGTGTTTTAGAACGTCTTGGTCACTTGGCTATGATGCTTAATAAAAAAGAAGAAGCTGCTGAATATTATTCTAAGATTTTGGAAAAAGATATGACAAATACTCTTTGTTATGAGCAATTGATGGATGTTTATATTGATACTGATAAATATAAATATTATGTTTATAGAGGAAATCTTCATTCTGTTGAACATAAATTAGAGCATGCTATAAGTGATTATAAAAAAGCTTTAAACCATACAGATAATGAAAAAGAAATTGTTATGACTCGTTTTACCCTTGCAAATTTGTATGATCAAGTGGGTAATACAACAAAGGCGATTGATGAGTTTATGAAAACTTTGGAATACGAAGATAACAACGAAGAAGTTTTTATAAAATTGGCTGATTTATATGTAAAAGAAGATATTTTAACAAGTGCTATTGATGTGTTAGAAAGAGCTGTTCAAAGATTTGCGTCTGATAATGTAAAAGATAAATTAGCTCGTTTATATCTTAAAAATAATCAGCCTCAACAAGCTAAAGATTTGACAAAGGATGAGCTTTTTAGAGTTAAATGTATGTTAGAATGTGGTGAAGTCGAAGACGCGTTTAAAATTTTAAAAGATATTCAATCAAAATATTCTAATAACGCAGAGTTTCACGCATTAATGGCTCAATATTATTTTATTACTGAAGATTATGACAAAGCTTTAGATTCAGTTGAAGAATATAATAAAATTAGTCCCAATTCAGCCTTGGTTTATCAAATGAGAGCACTTATTTATGAAAATAAAAATGATGAATATCATGCTCATTTGAATTGGGGTAAATTTAATTTGGTTAGAAAAGATAAAGATATTGCAATTAATGAGTTCTTAAATGCACACCAACTTAACGAAAAAAATGTTGATTTGATGCTTACTTTAGCTCAATTGCTTGAAGAATCTGGTGATAAAAATCATTCAATTGAATTTTGGGAAAAAATAGCGAAGTTGGAGCCTACAAACAAAAAAGCGTGGGAAAAACTGGCAGAATTTAGAGAAAGTATTGGCGATTATCGTTTGCAAGCCGATTATCTTGAAAATTTATATGAGTTGGATAAGCGTAATGCCATAGTGGTGAAAAAATTAGCACAAACTTATGAAAAAATAAAAAACAAACCTGCGGCTATTGAATATTATACAAAATATACCCAAATTGCCTCAAATGCGGATGATGCAGAAGTTGTTAGACAAAGACTTCAAAAACTTGAGCATACCAATATGCAAGAAGATGAAGGCTTGTTAGATAAAATAATGCGTTTGTTTAATAAATAATTAAAATCCCATCATCGGTAAGTTGGCAGAATTTTGTAGTGCGGGAGCTAATAACAGAACAAAAATTCCTGCAATTACAATGACCGCAATCTTTATTACTTCTAATAGTTTCGCTGTAATGTTATCAATGTTTTGGTTAATATTGAATGAAATTTCATTGAACATTTTGCCTAAATCGCCACTTTTTTCGCCGGCAACAACTAGAGCGTTGAAAGTCGGAGATACGAAATTGTATTCAGCAAGTGCTAAAGAAAGGGGACTGCCATTAACGACAGATTTAACAATTTGTGCCGCATCTTTTTTAAGTTTTGTATTTGAAATAGATATGGCAGCCATTTCAATTGAACTTGGTATTGTTAATCCTGCATCGTAAGCCAATCCAAGTACAGCAAAAAATGGTGATAAATTTATATATCTGATGCTTTCATTTAATATAGGGATACTCATTGTTATGTGGTCTGAAATCTTTTTGAAGCTGGAGGATTTGACCAGTAGTTTTAAAGCGAAAAAACCTCCCAATATGCATAAAAGAATAAGAATCCAGTTTTCAGCGCAAAATTGACTGGTTTCGTAAATGAATTTTAATGAACCAGTTAATTTTTCTTTGCTTATGAAAAAAGCTTCCATTAGTTTTGGGATGATAAACAATCCACAAAGAAAAAACATTCCAATGAATAGAAGCGTCATCAGTGTAGGGTAAACCATCATTGTAGAAAGTTTGGAACGTAATAATTTTTCCTTTTTAAGGATTTCAGTTATTTTGCCCATTATATCGTCAAGTTGGCCAGCGGCTTCAGCGGTTAAGCATAATCCAACAGCTGATTCTCCTATGCTATAAGAATATTTTTTGATACTTTCAGTAAACGTTTTACCATTTCTTATTTCAGTTTCAATATTATGGGCTATTTTTTTGATGTTTGTTTTTGGTGCCTGTTTAGCAATACAGTCAAGGGCATCAGTTAGGGTTAATCCTGCTGAAAACATTACATGTAGTTGAGAAAAGAAATAAATTCTGTCATCAAGACTGAAGTTGATTTTCGCTACTTTACTAACAGGCTTTTTTTCATTTGTATTTATATTTTCAGGTGCAGTTTCTCTTACTATAATAGGCATTAGCCCAAGAGAACGTACATATTCTCGTACTTCTCTTGGGCTTTCTGCTTCTTTAAAACCTGAAACTTCTTCTTTTGTTTCGCGGTTGATTGCTTTATAAAAGAAATTTATCATGCTTGAATAGTTTCTTCTTCTTGTTCAACTTTTGCTTTAGATCTTTTTCTAGCTTTTTCAAATGAGATTCTGCCTTCTTTTAATACCATTTTAATAGTATCGCCATTAGCATATTTGCCAGATAAAATTTCTTCAGCTAGTTCATCTTCAATTTTGCGTTGAATTAAGCGGCGTAGAGGTCTAGCACCGTATGCTTCTGAGTATCCGTTTTCAGCTAAATGATCTTTAACTTCATCGGTTACATCCACTGATAACTCACGTTCTTGAAGACGTTTAAACAAGTCTTTTAACATCAAGTCAACTATTTGTCTAATTTCTTCTTTGCTCAAGTGTGCAAATACGATAGTTTCGTCAATACGGTTCAAGAATTCAGGTCTGAAAGCTTTTTTCATTTCTTCAGAAACAGTATCTTTAAGTTTTTCATATTTGCTCTTAGATTCATCTTCGCTTGTTGAGAAACCTAATCTTGATGTTGTTGTAATCATACTAGCACCAACGTTAGATGTCATAATAATGATTGTATTTTTGAAGTTGATATGACGACCTTTAGAGTCGGTTAATCTACCATCATCAAGAATTTGTAACATGATGTTGAATACATCAGGGTGTGCTTTTTCGATTTCGTCAAATAGTACAACTGAATATGGTTTCTTTCTGATAAGTTCAGTTAAGTGACCACCGTCATCATAACCAACATATCCTGGAGGAGAACCGATAAGTTTTGCAGTTGAATGTTTTTCCATAAATTCTGACATATCAACTCTTATCATGTTGTCTTCTGAACCGAATACAGCTTCAGCTAAAGCTTTTGCTAATTCTGTTTTACCAACCCCAGTTGGCCCGCAGAAGATAAAGCTTCCGATAGGTCTGTTTGGTGATTTTAAGCCTACACGAGCTCGTCTAATTGCTTTGGAAATTGCAACAACGGCATCGTTTTGACCAATAACACGAGCGTGAAGAGTATCTTCAAGTTTAAGAAGTCTTTCACTTTCGCCTTCTGTAAGTTTTGTTACAGGTACGCCTGTCATTAACGCAATTACTTCAGCAACATTTTCACCTGTTACAGTTGGTTTGTTAGCTTCGTGCTCTTCTTTCCATTTAGCTGACATTTCGCGAATTCTATCTTTCATATCAGCTTCTTCATCTCTCAATTGAGAAGCTCTTTCAAATTCTTGATTTCTGATAGCATCTTCTTTGTCTTTGATTAAAGCTCTGAGTTCTTTTTCCATTTCTTTACCTTCTGGAGAAAGTGTAGAAACTTTTAAACGAACTTTTGAACTTGCTTCATCAAGTACGTCGATTGCTTTATCAGGTAAGAATCGGTCTGTAATATATTTGTTTGATAACTTAACTGCCGCAACAACTGCATCTTCTGAAATTATCAAGTTGTGGTGTTCTTCATATTTGTTTTTGATACCAGAAATAATTTCAATAGATTCTTCTTCTGTTGGCTCGTCAATGATTACAGATTGGAAACGTCTTTCAAGCGCAGAGTCTTTTTCAACGTATTTTCTGTATTCATCAAGAGTTGTAGCACCGATAACTTGAATTTCACCACGAGATAGTGCAGGTTTTAAGATATTTGCCGCATCAATTGCACCTTCAGCAGCACCAGCGCCGATAAGTGTATGCATTTCGTCGATTACAAGAATAATATTTCCAGATTGTCTGATTTCGTCCATAATCTTTTTAAGACGTTCTTCAAACTCACCTCTATATTTTGTACCTGCAACCAAAAGACCCATGTCAAGTTGGATAACTTTTTTGCCATCCAAGATGTCTGGAACTTCTGCGTTTACAATTCTAATTGCAAGGCCTTCTGCAACTGCAGTTTTACCAACCCCAGGTTCACCTATTAAAACAGGGTTGTTTTTGGTTCTTCTTGCTAAAATTTGGATTACGCGTTCAATTTCTTTTGTTCTTCCTACAACAGGGTCAAGTCTTAATTCTTGTGCAGCAAGAGTTAAGTCACGACCAAATTCATCAAGGCTAGGTGTTTTAGTTTTTCCACCTGAAGATGATGAGCTTGAAGAACTTGAAGATGAACTGCTACTGCTTGATGAAGATTGTGGTTTAGATTCACCAAGCATTTTTATAACGTTGCTTCTGATTTTATTTAAATCAACACCAAGGTTCTCTAGAACTCTTGCGGCAACGCCTTCACCTTCTCTGATTAAACCTAGTAAAAGGTGTTCTGTACCTATATAATTGTGGCCTAATTGTCTTGCTTCATCCCAAGAAAGTTCTAAAACTCTTTTTGCTCTTGGAGTGAATGGAATTTCAACTGCAACAAAACCAGAACCTCTACCGATAATTTTTTCAACCTCGGTACGAGCGTCTTTTAGGTTAACGCCCATCGACTTAAGAGTTTTTGCTGCCACTCCTGTTCCTTCGCCAATAAGACCAAGCAAAACTTGTTCTGTCCCAACAAAGTTGTGCCCTAATCTACGAGCTTCTTCTTGAGCTAGCATTATGACCTTTATGGCTTTTTCAGTAAAACGTTCAAACATTTTTTCTCCTATCTCTTCCTATATAAAAATTATATACCAAATATGAAAAAGTTTCAAGTGCTTAAAGCCCAGAATCCACCATATAAAGCACAAGAAAAAAGGGACTTCCGTCCCTTTTTGAAAAATGGAGTTTATACTTGTGTTAATTAACTACCACTAACAAGTCTTAATGCTTCTTGTAGTAGTTCTTTTTGTGTTGAAATAAGTTTGTTTGTTACTTCCATTTGAAGTTTCGCCATTTGGTAGTATGAAATATTACCTTTAAAGTCAGCGTTTGAAAGTTCTAATAAGCCAGAACGAATTTCGCCGCAACCAATTACAGGCTTACCTGATTCTTCTGTCTCGATAAATTGTCCATTTTTGAACTCATATAAGCCAGCTGAATTATGGAAGTTTCTTGTTGTAATTCTGTATAATGGAACCATACGTTTGCCACCATCGGCTTTACCGTAGATAGTACCATCGCCTTTTATTTCATAATCATCATATTTACCAAGGTATTTACCGTTATTAGGGTCTATCCACATTTTTATATTTGTGGTTGGTATATCAAGGGAACCACCTTTTAATGCAGTTTGTTGGTATAAATCTGCACTAATTGATTTAGTTCCTTGCATGATTTCACCTTTGTCGTTAAGGATGTAACCTTGTACGGTATTTCCGTTTCTGTCCTTATAAACACCTTCACCGTCAAAAGTGAATTCACCTAGACGTGTGTAAATACTCTTGCCTTCAGCGTTTTTTACTAAAAAGAACCCTTTACCTTCTAAGAATAAGTTTTCGTTAGAGGTACCTGGAGTTGATTTACCTTGGCTGATTTTTTTATCATAATCGTCAGCAATTGCACCACCAAGGAACGTCTTAAAGTTTACTTGTTTCTCTCTAAAACCTGGGGTATAAACGTTTGTCATGTTATCTGAGATAACATCCATCCAGTTAACTGTAGCAAATTGCGTATTCAGAGCGGTGATAAATGAAT
The DNA here is from genome assembly GCA_045638025.1 of Candidatus Gastranaerophilaceae bacterium. Classification (GTDB taxonomy): domain Bacteria; phylum Cyanobacteriota; class Vampirovibrionia; order Gastranaerophilales; family Gastranaerophilaceae; genus SIG32. The sequence continues at coordinate 42,156 of JAZUAO010000006.1, read as the reverse complement.
CATTCATGATCCTTCTCCTTATTATTTCTTCTATTATTTTCTTGGTTATGTTTTTGTCTATTTGAATAAGACAAATCTCTATAGTTTAGTTCCTGTTCGTCAAATCTTTGACGTAACATGCTAATATTTTGTTTTAAATATTCTTCAACTGCTTTGTCCCCAGGAATGAATTTTGCATTAACTGCACCATCTTTATCTATTTTTATAATGATAGAAATGTCTTTGTCAAAATCTATTCTCATGGGTTGATTTGTTTTTGCAGCTTCTGAAATTGCATTCATAAGAGTTGCTGAAATTTTTACGTTTTTAGATGCTTCTTGAACTTTATGTTCAACTTCGCTTTGTAAATCTGCAACTACATTTTGTAATGTTTTTTCAGTATCTTGTACTAAATCAGCGAAGAAAACAGCATCTTCTGTACTCATTTGTATTGTAGAGTAATCGACTTTTATAGAGTCTTTGGTCGCAGTTTTTTCTGTGATATTAATATTTGCGATTTTTGCATCAGCAATTAAAGCTATATCAGCTAATTGTTTATTTGCCTCTATCAGTGTTTGTATATTATCCGTTTTTTGAATAGTTTCTGTTGTGTTCTGTATAGCCGCAGCAGTTTGGGATGCAATAGCAGCTGCTTCAACTGCGATGTTTTCGATAGGTAACGAGTTTCCTATCTCGGTATTAATTTTTTCTTCAATAGCTTCAACTTTTGTTGTATTAATCAGTTTTTCTGCTGTAACTTTTATTGAAGATTTTTGGATCTCTACAGTATCTTTAGGTGTTATTACATTTTGCGAATTTTTAATCGGATTTATATTCTCATTTTTTTGAAATTTTGGTTTGTTTGAATTTGCAAAACTTTCTTCTGTTGCAGGAATAATATTGTTAGTTTCTTGCTTAGAAAAATGAATTTCTTGTGCAGTATTCTTGTCTGAAATTTTATTATCTTTAGATGTGATTAAATTATTTATTTCTGCATTTAAGTCTTTGTTTGTTTCGACTTGTTGCATCAAAACAGGTTTTGTATGTTTTTCTTTATTTTGTTTAATTAAATTTGTATTGTTGCCTGCATTTATGGTAGGCTTAATTTGATGTTTTGAGTTTATTTCAGGGGTGTTATTTATTAATGCCTTATGCTCAGAGTTTATTTCTGTTTCGTCGTGTTCATTTGTTACAATTTCTGATGTTTCACCTACTTCATTAGCAAATTTATTAATTTCATCTAAAAAAGACACATCACTCTTATTGTTTCGTTGAGTTTGTGTTGAAACATTTGCATCTTTAGTTATTACTGATGAAGTTTTTGTATTAATATCCATTTTCACCCTCGATTTTTTGTAATTCCAACAGGATATCTTTTTCTTCCTGCTCAAGTTTTTCTTGGTTTTGTCTAAAGAATCTTACAACGCCGAGCTCTGAATATTGTTTTAATTCTGCTGCTTTTTCTTCAGCGATATAAATTTCTTTGTGACGTTCTTTGTGTTTTTCTAGAACTTTTACTGCTTGTTCGAGTTTTACCAGAATTTGCTTTTCAATATCAAGTTGTTTCTGTGCTTCTATTCGAATTTGTTCAAGTTCTTCAGCTTTTTCCCATAAGTGGTTAAGGTATTTGTCGTAAGCCTCATACATCATGGGATCTGCTTGCCTCAGACCTCGTTTTGTTGATTCGATTTCTTCATTATTTTTGCGTATATTTTCTTCCGCTATGAATACAGCTTGTTGAGCTTTCTGCACTACCAATAACTGCTCTTCTTTTTTACGAACTCTGAAATCTAATACTTTTTGTAAACGGTATCTGAATGGCATATTACACCTTCTTATCATGCATTATGAATGATTAAGTGTGTATTATAAACATCTGTTTGTATGAGATTTAATGATTTTTTATTAAAAGTCAATTATTTCTAATCTAAAATTCTAATTCTTGAGCCTGTTCCAATGCTTTGGTTGTGAATATCCCAACTCCTGTTAGAAAAATTAGCTCGCTGAAAATCGGGAGTCGAATAATTAAAGTTTGGCATGTTAATTTGAGGGGACATTCCTGTAGGATATCCCATATAGCCCATATTGAAAAGGTTTCCTAATGAACCAGCGAGGCCTCGCCATCCGCTATTCATATTGCATGATGGTGAATAATCAGAATTATAGGCTTGTGAAATATATCGAGGTACTGCTTTTTGCAAGACAAGATAACGATTATTTAGATTTCCACTTTGAATTGTTCCAAAAATTTGTTCTTCAAGTCTTGAAATCCTATTTTCGACTAAATCGTCTTCAAAGGTTCGATTAAAAACTTTTTTTTCAAGTCTGTTTAATTTGGTAAAATTGGTTGTTTGTTGTTTGTAATGTCGTTGATATTTTGGTGTTGTAATCGGTGTTATTGGTGGCTGTAGTGGCGGAAACCCATCTTTAGCATAATCGATATTTGCAGCGTGTGTACAATTGCTTACTAGAAATAAACCTAAAATTAATAATGTTTTTTGCATAAATTCCCCTCAACTTTTTTAGAATTTTAAAATTTAATTTTTATAAAGTCATTGTTAAGTTGGGGAGTTTTGTTTACTAATTTTTCATCTAGCTATTGACAATAAAATATGCTTACGATACATTAATAAGAGTCGATGACAATTGAAGGGCCTGTGGCGAAATTGGTAGACGCACTAGACTTAGGATCTAGCGCAGCAATGTGTGAGAGTTCGAGTCTCTCCGGGCCCAAACTTAAAAGAGGGTTAAGACAAAAGTCTAACCCTCTTTTAAATTGAGCACAAAGACTGCGAACTGATTATTTTTATTTGCCGAATAAAAATAATAGAGTTCTACCCATTCGGGTATCCTGCCTCGTAAGGCTCGTGTTGCTCGCCAACGATGCAGGCGAGTCTCTCTAGTTCTAGATTAAAAAAAAGAGACGAGCAAGACTGTCTCTACGGGCTCAAATTTAAAAAGAAGCCTTATGGTTTCTTTTTTATTTTACTAATCTCCAAACATTTACAAAGTGTTCATCAGTTTTATTTAATGGTTCAAAACCTAGTTCTTTAAAAACTTTTGGAATAGTTGTTGAATCCATCATTTGTGTAACTTCGTTTTCTCCAAGAACGAATAATCCGTTTGGATTTAAATTTTCTTTTACTTGTAATGCAATTTTTCGAATAATTTCTTCGGAATTTTCTTTTGGATATCTCATCATTCCATTTCCGATATCATTGGTGGTTAAATGATACATTGCATTTGAAAAGGTTATAATGTCAGCTTTTTCACCATTTGTAACTTTGCCTAAGTCCATTATATCACCGGTCTTAAATTCACAATTTGTAAATTTCCCATCTTTAATTTTTACGATTCTGTTGTTGTAACTTGGCATTGCTATTTTTAAGAATTTTGCCATATACCATTTTGTGAATTTAAATTTTAAAGTTTCTTTATCAGGGAAAATTTCTGGCGTTAGATCAAAGTGCTCATCGAAAAGTTGTTTTTGTGCTATTTGCTCAGGTGTCAGAGCTTCACCAGTTTCAAAGCAAAGAAATGCATCTTTGTGAGATTGTGTATAACAATCTAGTAACTTGCCTTTGTATTTTTTAGGAGTTTGCATTAAAACCTCCCCTGATTTTGCTTGTTTAATTGCATTTTCTGATAAATCAAAACCTAATATTGAAACTCTTGGTGAATTTAATAGCATTGAATAAGTATAAGCTTCTTCCCCAGAACAACAACCGCCGATAACCATTTTGATATTAGATTTGTGTCCAAAATTTTCATTGATGTAGTTGACTACAAAGTTTTTGGTTTGCATATCTCTAAATAATGCTGTTTCGTGACGTAGAACGTATTTAACCCCTTTTTTAACAAGTTTTTCTTGACCTAAATGTCCGCTAAAAGAAACGGTATCTTGAGGGGTATTGATATAATTATTAGTTTGATTGTTATTAAATTTAGATTGATAAGTTTTGTTGTTGAATTTTGTTATTTGCATTATTAACTCCCCGTTTTAGCTGATTCAATAAGAGCTTGTTTTTCTTTATCTAATTTGCTTTCTCGAACTTTGTTACCGGCAAGTTGAACACCACAAGCTGTTAAAGTTTCGCTACAACCCTGTAATCCGAAAGATAAGTTTTGGATGTATGGATTTGTGCTTGTAAATAAGCCTAAACCTCCTCCTAGTGCTCCGATTGTAGGGTCACCTTTTGCGATACCATCCCATTTGCCGTAATAAGCTTCATACTGCATCATGTTATCTGTAGCGTTTTTTGAAGTATTTTCTTCTTTAGAAATGATATTTTTTTCTTCAAGTTTTTTACCGTTCAAAGCAAATTTTATGCGAGTGCCGAGCATTGAAGCCCAGCTAGAACCTGAAGAACAAGCTGCTATTACAACACCTAATGCTGCTCCGATTAGACCTTTTTTAGCAAAGTGTAAATATTTTTTAGCACCTTTTAGTGGTTCTAATATACCGTGTTTTAATAAATGTTTCTCTGCACTATTAAAACTAATATGTGCATCAATAGTTGGTGCGATAAATGCACTTGATAGTACACCAACTAAGGCAGATGGAATATTAATTAAAGCACTTGTTTTTGCCCCGAAGTTATCAGCATCTTGAACCGAATCTTTGGCTGCGCCTGACAAATCATCTAAACTGCCAATTAAAGTTTTCCAAAGATAACTTGCTAATAATCCAGCTCCGCCAACAGCAGCACCTTTAGCACCTTTTGATGATTTTAGAGCTTCAGCAAATGCTTTTATTGGATTTACAAATAATGGTTTACCAGCTTTATAAATTTCTTTTTGTTCTGCTAAAAATTTAGTTAAGTCTTTAGCCGCTTTAGCAGTTTGACGAGTTTCTTTTATACCTCTATATAAGCTCAAGCCCAAAATTGCCATTACAATAGGAGCACCTACCCTAGACAAAAAGCCGGCTTCGGATAATTCATCTTTGTTAGCTTCTTTTTGGGTAAATTTAACTGTTTGTTCTTTTAATTCTGTCTGTTCTTCTTCAATAAATTTTGCAAATTTAGGATCTAAATTTTCTAATTCTTGTTTATCTTTAGCAGACATATCAAGTAAATTTATCTTTTTACCATTACAATTTGCTTCTATTTTGTAATAAGAATCAAATATTGTTTTAAGTTCATAAATTTTTGCTTTATCTTCATCCGGAATAAGCATTTTGTCAATTCTCTCTTTGACTTCTTCCTTATCTTTTTGCATAAGATTTAGCATGTCTTTTAATCTAGCACCATAAATTTTTGTACGAACATAACGTGCCAACTTTTTATATTCTGGCGAAAAAGCTTTAGGGCTGGAAATTTCTATGTTTAAACTTTCAGGAATTTTTATCCCTTTTGTATTTGCTTTGGTTTCAATATATTTTTTTAAAAATATATTTGATTTGCTATTTGTTTCATATTGCATATTAGAAACAATGTCTAAAGCATCTGCTTCCGCATTTCCTAAATAAGCTACTTTGCAATGAGGTGATGTCCCACTTAAATGGTTTGTTGTATTATTCCAAAAAGCAGAATTTGGTTTAAAAGACAATGAATTTTGAATACCTGATTGTGTCACAATAACTCCTAAATTTTCCCTACATATTTACATATTGGTATAAAGTTTTTTTAGTAGGAATTTTGCTATTTTGTTAAAAAATATTAAATCAGTATAATAAAGGGCTGTATTTTAGAAATATTTTACAATTTTGTGTTTTAATCGTATTTGTGTAATAATCCATGTATATTATTATTGATTGAGGGAGAATATGGAATATAAATTAAGCAGTACAGTCTCTAAAGATGCATTTAGGTATGGTTATCTTGTAAATAGGATTGCGCCATATGTAAAGCCTTTTATGGGAAGAATTATATTAAATTTGTTAGTTGCAATTCCTTTGGGGTTGTTGGATGGTGTTGTGGCATTTTCTATTCAACCGTACATGGATTTGGTTATTAATGGAAATCCTTCAACAACATACACCTTTATGGATAGAGAAGTGCAAATCCAATCTAGCTTTGCAACTATAATTCCTATTGCGATTGTTTTATTTGCAGTATTTCAAGGAATTTTGAGATACATAAGTTATTATTTGACAAACTGGACAGGTAACAAAATTTCCAATTTGCTTAAGGTTAGTTTGTTCAAAAAATTGACTACTTTGGATCCTCAATTTTATGATGTGAATTCTTCAGGTCTGGTCTTAACAAGATTTTTAACTGATCCAGATACTGCTACAAAAACTATTATAACAACTTTAAACAGTTTTATTTCTACAATATTTGGTATTGTTGGGTTAGTTGCAGTATTGCTATATAACTCTTGGCAACTTGCAATTGTTGGAGTTACTGTAATGGGTTTTGCCATTACTCCTGTTACATTTATTAGAAAGAAAATTAAATCTGTTTCAAATGCGACAATGGTTGTCGGTGGTAATATGACTACTAATTTCAATGAAACTTTTGCTGGTAATAAAATTATGACAGCCTATAATTTACAAGATGAGCAAAATTATAAGTTTAGTAAACAAATAAGAGAACAGTTTAATTTGACTATGACATTATGTAAGCGTGTAGGTTGGATGTCACCTATTATGTATTCGATCTGTTCTGTTGGAATTGCGCTTGTGTTTTGGTATGGTACACATTTAATTCTAACAGGCCAATTGTCTGCTGGTAGCATGATGTCGTTTGTAACCTCATTGTTGCTGCTTTACAAACCAGTAAAAACTTTAGGTAATACGTTGACAAGTTTGCAGTCAACATTTGTTGCCATGGGACGTGTATTTGAATTGTTTGATTTAATTCCTCACATTCGTAACAAAGAAAATGCTGTTGAATTAAATGGTTTTGATAAAGAAATTAAATTTAATAATATTTGTTTTGAGTATGAACCAGATGTTCCAGTATTAAAAAATATAAATCTTACTGTTTATAAGAATGAAACGATTGCTCTTGTTGGTAATTCTGGTGGTGGTAAGAGTACTATTGTGAACTTAATTCCTAGATTTTATGATGTAAAAAGTGGTTCAATTGAATTTGATGGAGTTGATATTAGAAATTTCCGTCTAGATTCGTTAAGAAATAATATTTCATTTGTGTTCCAAGATAATTATTTATTCTCTGGAACCATTAGAGAAAATATTATGATGGGTAATAAAAAAGCCACCCAAGCTGATTTAGATAGAGTTGTTCAAATGGCTCATTTGGATGAATTTATTTCAACACTTGATAATGGTTTAGATACTGTGGTTGGTGAAAGAGGAACAACGCTTTCTGGTGGTCAAAGACAACGTGTTGCTATTGCAAGAGCTATGCTTAAAGATGCTCCGATTGTAATTTTAGATGAAGCTACTTCTGCTCTTGATAATAAATCTGAAGCTATTGTTCAAAAAGCGTTGGATAATTTGATGGCAAATAAAACAGTATTTGTAATTGCGCATAGATTAACTACAATTAAAAATGCCCATAGAATTGCAGTAATTAATGAAGGTGAATTGGCAGAGTTGGGTTCTCATGAAGAATTAATGCAAATAGAAAATGGTAAATATAAACATTTGTATGAAATGCAGTTTAAGAAACAAGAGGAAGTATGCTAAATTTAATTATTAAAAAATGGATTGAACCTTACAAACTATTAGAAACTATTAAAGAACATTCTGCAATGGAGGATTTTTCTTTTGATGGTTCTAATAAAGCTATTCTAAAAGCTCATTTTTTGAAACAATTGAAGGCTGATAAAGAATTTGGACTTTATATGAAAAATGTAAATAAGTTTTACCTTTTTGATACCAACTGCAATATCAAGGATGTTTTGATTAAAACATTTGACTTGACAGATGCTGATTATGAAGTTACGGAAGATGAAAATAAGCCTTTTGATTATATAGATTCTGGTAAAGCTGAAGCTTCTATAATAATGTTTTAACAAGTCGTAACATTTTAGCAATTATTCTCTTAAAATTCTCTTTATAAATATATAGAGGAAAAATTTAAGGGGACTATTTTGAATATTTGGGGTTTAAATAACTTCTATTCTCAATCATTGTATCCACAATGGAGTGGAGCAGGGTCCTATGCGTTTTTGCCAACGTTTTCGTCAATTCCTTCTTCTATTTTTAGTTTTGGCACTCCACGTTATGACGTGTTTAATAGTAATATTTTAGGCTATACGCCTCCTACAAATTTTTCATATCTTCCTCAGTTAAACAACCCATTTAATTTTATGGGTCAATTAAGCTTTAACTCTCTGTTTACAACTCCACAATTATTTAATACGCAATTGTTCACACCGAGCTTGCCAACTTATTCAAGTGGTACATCTTCAGCTTGTGGCAATTTGCTAAGCTTTTTGAATAGCTCAAGAACAAGTAGTTCTAGTAGTTCTAGTAGTTCAACTAGTTCGTATTCAAGTGGTCAAAGGTCATATAATACAGATACTAATCTGCCGACATTGCGAGCGGTAGGATATAATACTGAAAAAGCCCAAAGACTTGCTAAAGCTATTGGTAAAGAAGCTAAAGAAGGTGGATTTGATGGACGATGCGCTGCACACGTCAAAACAGCAATCCAAAATGCAGGATTGGGAGATTATGTTTCAGGTCATGCTTATCAAATGGACACAATACTAGAGAAAAATCCTAATTTTAAACAAATTTCAGCAGAAGGTGTTGATTTAAAAAAATTACCTGCTGGATGTATTTTAGTTTATGAACGTGGGGTTTCTCGTTATAGTTCGCAATACGGTCACGTAGAGATTACTTTTGGTAATGGAACCGCAGGTAGTGGTGGTATAACGCATAATTTGCGAGCAGGTGCTAAGATTTTTGTACCGGTTTAAACAAGTTTAAAACCTGTTGATTTAGGTCATCAATAGAACCCTCGTTTTTAATGATAATGTGGGATTTTGCGAGTTTTTCATCTTGTGATATTTGAGAATTAATTCGTTGTCTTGCATAGCTCTCATCAAACCCATTACGCTTAATTAGACGTTCTAGTCTTATTTTGTCATTGGCATAAACTAAGACAATTTCATCAAACAAATCTTGTATATTTGATTCAAATAACAATGGTATTTCTACAAATAATTTTTCTTCGTTTTTATTTTCATCAAAAAACAGTTCTATTTCTTTTCTTATTAGCGGATGAATAATTGAATTTAAAACATCAAGCATTTTTTTATCAAAAAAAACAATTTTGCCAAGTTTTTCTCTCGAAATTTTATTATCTATTAAGATATCATAATCTGCGAAAGTTTTTTTCACTTCATTATTGTTTTCAAGTAATTGATGGCCAAGTTTATCTGTTTCTAAAATTTTGTAACCCAAAGAAACAAGAATGTCTTTTACAGCAGACTTACCAGATGCAATATTCCCTGTTAATGCAATTTTACGCATTTTTAGAAATCCTATTTAAAAAGTTTCTTAATTCTTTTATTTGTTGAGGCTTGATAGGTTTAAACTCGCCACGTCTAAGTCCATCAATTTGGATTGTTGCGTGTTGGATGCGTTTTAGTGATTTAACTTCATATCCAAAATGTTCAATCATCTTACGAATTTGACGGTTCATTCCTTGATACAATACAATTTGCATCATTGTATGTTTGTTGTCAGCTTCTAGAAGTGTGACATCTGCGTAAGCAACTTTACCTGGTTCGATTTCAATCCCTTTTGCCATTTGTTCAAATTCGTGTGGATGCATTCTTGCGTCAACTGAAACTATGTATGTTTTAGGAACCTTCACTGATGGGTGAGTTAATTCATTTATTAAATCGCCGTCATTTGTAAGAATTAACAATCCAGTTGAATCTTTATCTAAGCGTCCTACAGGTTTTAGATTATACATACTTTCAGGTAATAAATCGTAGATTGTCTTGCGGCCCTTTTCGTCATCACAAGTTGTAATGTAGCCAGCGGGTTTGTAGAATTTGTAATATTCATGGCGTACAGGTCTAATAAGCTTTTGGTTTACAAAAACTTTGTCTTTTTCGCCTACTAAAAATCCAAGTTCGGTAACTTTTTTCCCGTTTACTGATACAACGCCTTGTTCGATAAGCTCATCAGCTTTACGTCGTGAACAAAGTCCTGAAGATGCAATATATTTGTTTAAACGAGTTGAGGACATTTTACGGCCCTTTCAAAAGTTTTTAACAATACATCAGGCATTCTTCTATATAATTTGCCATCTTCATGCAAGGCAACAACATCGACAGTTGCCTCAGTAAAAATTTTGCCTGTTTCTTTAGATTTAATCACCTGAGCAAATCTAACCGATAGAGGGTTATATTTGTCAATCCAAGTTTCTATAATTACAACATCTTCAAGCTTAGCAGAAGCCTTGTACTTAATATTAATATTAGTAACAGGTAGAACGATGTCTTGCGCTTTTAAAGCGTTGAGACTATAGCCTTGCTCTTCACACCACATAACTCTGCCCATTTCCATCCAGCGAAGATACGCACCATGCCAGACAACCGCATAAGCATCAGTATCAGAATAAAAAACTTTTTGTTCAAATATATGTTTCATAATACACACATTATATCATGAAAGGAGAAAAATTATGCGTTTTAGATGTTTAGTTTGTAATTGGATTTATGACGAGTGTAAAGAAGGTTCAAAATTCGATTCCTTGCCGGAAGATTGGCGTTGCCCTGTTTGTATGGCAGAACACGATAATTTTGAACTTATTGATGAAAATTGTGCCGATGATTAATCGGCATTTTTATTTTATTTAAAAAAATACTTGACGTTTAAATTTGTTTATTCTAATATAAATAAGTACCCCCAAATAAGTATCGGGATGTAGCGCAGCTTGGTAGCGCACCTCGCTTGGGACGAGGGGGTCGCACGTTCAAATCGTGTCATCCCGACCATTTAAAAAAAAGACTCACGTTTAGTGAGCCTTTTTTTATTTAAATTTATAAATTTGATACAACAAATTGATGTCATCTTCAGTAATTCTGCCAAGTCCATTGTTTACTGGATACATAACGTCAGTTGGATCATTTGAATGTCCCAATCCCAACGCATGGCCTATTTCGTGGATCATTGTCAGATACTCTTCTTCTTCAGTTAAATCTTTTGCACCTTCAAAGCCAGCTCGTTTTGAAATTTGAATACCAGTATGCTTAATTGCGCCAGTGGCTACTTTTCTAGAAGTTGCCAAACCAATAGCTGCATCGTTATCGTAATTTTGAACTGTATCAACAAAGTAAACTTGTATTTGAGAAGTTCTAGGAGATGATATAAACTTAAAGGTTATTTTACCATTTGTTGCTTTTGTCCATTCCATAAATGCACGTTTCATTTTTTCAGCATCTTCGTGTTTTGGAATATAAACCATTATGCCTCTAGATACACCTTGTTTGCCGATAATTCTTTTTTCATCAGCAGGTGTACAAATTCCAGATACACCTATTAAAAACACGCATATAAATAAAAATATATTCTTCATTAATACCTCGCTACAAAATTTATATCGGTTGTTTTTGTAAAAACTTTAGTTTACTAAAATAAATATTTACATTAATTAAACTTGCTTATCAATAATGCTTATGTTACGATTGCAACGTGTAAAGAGAGATAATATAAGGATTAGGGACATTGGATTTTACAACATTAACTATAGAATTATTAGGTAAATTAGCGTCTATCGTAGGTGATTACGGTTGGGCGATTATCGTATTGACAATTATTGTGAGACTTTGCATGTGGCCGTTAAACGTTTCTCAACAACGTTCAATGAGAATGATGCAAACTCTTCAACCAAAATTAAAAGCTATTCAAGATCGATACAAAAATAATCCACAAGTTATGCAACAAAAACTTATGGAATTCTATAAAGAACACAAATTTAACCCAATGGGCGGTTGTATGCCATTGTTGATTCAAATGCCGATATTTATTTTGTTATATTCTGCATTGATGAGTCCACAATTTATTCAAATGGCAGGTAACGCACCGTTCTTGTTTGTAAATCGTTTAGATACAACTTTAAGAGCTTCCGCTGGTATTTCAAATGATGGCGTTATGGGTGCATCTAAATACGATAAATTTATTTTAGGTAAAACTGCTGTTGTTTATTTGCCAGAAGAAACACTTCAAAATGTTAAAATTACAAAACCTAACCAAGCTTTAGAAATTCAAGGTGATTTAGTTCCAGGTGAACCAATTGATTTTAAAATCAGTTTGGATAATTTATCTTTAAAATTTAGTCAACTTCAAAATATTGAAAAAGCTGATGTGATTGTTACTGATATTAATACTAAAGAAACTGAAAAAATAACTTTTGAACGTAAAGGCGAAATTTTAGTAGCATCTTTCCCATCTGTTGAAGTTGAACAAAAATTTCACTTTGATGTATTGTTGTTAATCGTTCTATTTGGTTTGACTATGTTTGTATCTCAAAAAGTTATGATGGCAACTTCAAAAAATACTCCACAAGATCCAACTCAAGCTGCACTTCAAAAATCAATGGGAACATTTATGCCTATTATGATTATCGCAACATTTGTGATAATCCCGATCCCAGCTGGTGTCTTGTTGTATCTTGTAACAAGTAACTTAATTCAAATAGTTCAAACTGTAATTGTTAACAAACAAATGGATATTGAAGAAGCTCATAAGGCTCAAAAAGTTGATGATATTGATCTTCAAAATGCAAAGAAAGTTGACAATAAAGAATAATGTTAGTTTCTGATTTTGATTATGAATTGCCGGAAGAACTTATAGCCCAAATGCCGGCTGATAAAAGAGATAATTCAAAAATGCTTGTACTCAATCGTGAAAAACACACGATTGAGCATAAGTATTTTTATGACATTGTAGATTTTATTGATAAGGATACATTGCTGGTTTTAAACAATACAAAAGTCCTTCCGGCAAGGCTTTACGGTACTAAAGAAACTGGTGCTAAAATTGAAGTTTTTTTATTGGAAGCTCAAAGTGAAGGTTCTAATATTTGGTCTTGCTTAATTAAACCGTCAAAAAGAATTAAACCTGATACAATCATAACAATAAGTGATGAGTTAATTGTCAAACCTATCAAACGTTTAGAAGATGATGGTGAATGGCTTGTAGAGTTGATTTATAGCGGAGATTTGTTTGATATCTTGCATAAAGTTGGAAATCTTCCTTTACCTCCATATATTGAAAGACGGCTTCAAACTGAAGATGTTAAAAATTTTGATAAAGATAGATATCAAACAGTTTATGCAAAAGATGAAGGATCTGTTGCTGCGCCAACAGCAGGCTTACATTTTACGCAAGAAATTTTAGATAAATTAAAAGCTAAAGGTGTTGAAATAGCTTATGTTACATTAAACGTTGGTATGGGTACATTTAGGCCTGTAAAATGCGAAAATATTTTAGATCACAAAATGCATTCAGAAACTTTTGAGATTACTAAAGAAGCTGCAGATGCTATAAATAAAGCGAAAGCTGCTGGTAAAAAAATTGTTGCAGTTGGTACGACGACAGTAAGAACTCTAGAAACTGCTTTTCAGCAGTTTGGTGAAATTAAAGCTTGTAAAAGTGCATCAAGATTGTTTATTTATCCACCGTATGAATTTAAAGTTATTGATAATTTAATTACTAATTTTCACTTGCCAAAATCAACTTTGTTAATGCTTGTTAGTGCGTTAGCAGGAAAAGAGTTTATTTTTAAAGCTTACAATGAAGCTATTGAAAATCGTTATAGATTTTTTAGTTATGGCGACTGCATGTTTATCAAATAATAATTGACATTTGTTGAAAAATCCTTAATTTATATGATACAAATATCTGTTCTAACGTGTAGAATAAAATTGAGGGTAGGATATTTATGTTTTCACAAATGATACAAAGAATGTTGAATAGTGGCGGGCAGTCTGCAGCAATGCAACGTGCTGCGCAAATGAACAGATACATAAATAACTTTTATGGACCTCAAACTGTGCAAAATTTGCAAAGTATTCAGCCACCGACAAATCCAAATGTTCAATCTTTTGAAAAAGTTTTGTCTAGTTCTCAAAAGAAATTTGGTAGTCTGTTAATAAATCCAGACTCAATGAAGGTTAGGGCTGAAATTGCTAAAACCAATCCTACTGAAAGTTTGGATAGGACGCTGGCTCAAGCAACTGCAGTTAGTAATCATATTGGTGCGACCCAACCTACAACTAAGCATCAAATTATGAGTATGATAGAACAAACAGCAAAGAAACATGGTGTCGATGAAAAATTAGTAAAAGCATTAATTCAACAAGAATCAGGGTTTAATCCAAAAGCTAAATCAAAAGCTGGAGCTATGGGATTGATGCAATTAATGCCAGCAACAGCAAAAGGTTTAGGTGTAACTGACGCATATAACCCAGTACAAAATGTTGATGGTGGCGTAAGATATCTAAAATCAATGCTGAAAAAGTATAATGGCAATGTAATTTTGGCCCTTGCAGCTTATAATGCAGGTCCTGGGGCTGTTGATAAGTACGATGGCGTTCCTCCATATGAAGAAACCCAAAATTATGTAAAAAATATTTTGGCTAATTATTTGTAATACATTCTTTACAATCATGGGCTTTTGAGCTATTATTTAGCTAAGAGAGTATCCTATGGAGAAAGAAGATGAAGTATAAACGTATTTTGCTAAAGATTAGTGGGGAAGCACTTTTAGGTTCACAACAGTTTGGTATTGATCAAGAACCTGTGAAAATGATTGCGACTGAAATTAAAAAAGCACTTCAACTTGGTGCGCAAGTTGCGGTTGTTGTTGGTGGTGGCAATATCTTTAGAGGAATGAAAAATAGTGCAAAACTTGGTATGGATCAAGCTTCTGGTGACTATGTTGGGATGCTTGCAACTGTCATGAACGCAATTGCTCTTCAAAGTGCCTTAACTCAGATGGATGTACCTTGTAGAGTTCAAAGTGCTATTGCAATGAATCAAATCGCAGAACCATATATTCGTCATAGAGCGATTAGACACCTAGAAAAAGGCCGTGTTGTCATATTTGCAGCAGGTACGGGTAACCCATTCTTTACTACTGATACAGCTGCAGCTTTAAGGGCATCTGAGATTAACGCAGAAGCTATGTTAATGGCGAAAAATGGTGTTGATGGCGTTTATACGGATGATCCAAAAACTAATCCAGAAGCTAAAAAATTAGATAAAATTACTTATGATGATATAATCAGAAATGGTTTGAAAGTTATGGATACAGCGGCTTGCGCATTATGTAAACAAAATAGTATTCCTATTGTTGTTTTTGATTTTGATGCACAAGATGGTATAGTTGATATCCTTAATGGAAAAGATTTAGGAACATACATTAAATAAATTGAAAGAGGTAAAAAATGTCAGAGGCATTAGAAGAATTATTTTTATTCGGTGAAGAAAAAATGGAAAAAGCACTTGCTCAATTGGCTCGAGAATTCGGTTCAGTTCGTTCAGGTCGTGCAAATCCTGCAATTTTAGACAAAGTTTTGGTAGATTATTATGGAGCTCCTACTCCGCTAAGACAAATGTCTCAAGTTACAGTACAAGATGGTACAACTCTTGTAATTTCACCTTATGATAAAACAATTTTAAAAGACATTGAAAAAGCAATTATTAAAGCTGAAATTGGTATTACACCAAACAGTGATGGTATTTGTATTAGATTACCATTCCCTCCTTTGACAGAAGAAAGAAGACGTGAAATCGCAAAAGACGTTAAGAAAATGGGCGAAGATGCTAAAGTTGCAATTAGAAATATTCGTCGTGATATGACTGATGATTTGAAAAAACTTGAAAAATCTGAAAATCTTCCTGAAGATTTGGTTAAAGATAATCAAGATAAAATTCAAAAATTAACAGACAAATACACTGGTATGATTGATACTAATGTTGCAAGCAAAGAAAAAGAGGTTATGACAGTATAATGGCAGAGATTAAAGGATTAAATAAAAACGCAACAAGAATGTTGACAGGTCTTATTATGGGTACAATCGCGATGGGTTGTATTATACAAGGAAAGTTAGCCCTTGTTGGTCTTCTTTTATTTATCCTTTATTTTGCAACAAGAGAATATGTGCAAATTCTTAACCACAAAGGATTTTATCCAAGCGTTAAAATGATATATATAACAGAAGTTGTGCTTGCGGCAATAGCATATTTCCAACGATTTGATTTATTTGCTGTAGCTTTGTCGTTTGCAGCTATCGCGACTTTTATGTGGATTTTATTTAAAGGTCGTCAACCATATATCGCAAATGTAGCGACAACCGTTTTGGGTATGATTTATTGTGGTTGGTTCCCATTACATTTATTGTTTTTGAGAAATCTTGAAAGTCCTCGTTTTGAAGACGGTTTAGGATTTGTTGTAATGATGTTTATTGCAATATTGTTAACTGATACTGGTTGTTACTATGCAGGAACTTACTTTGGAAAACACAAGCTTGCGCCTGTTATTAGTCCAAACAAAACTGTTGAAGGCTCTATCGGTGGTATTATATGTGCAGTTATTGGCTCAATGGTAATTGGTTGGTACTTAGGCCTTGAATGGTATTTGTCATTTATCGCAGGTTTGTTGTGTACAATTTTTGCTCAAATTGGTGATTTAAGTGAATCTTTAATCAAACGTGATGCCGGAGTTAAAGATTCTGGAGATATTTTACCTGGGCATGGTGGATTTTTAGATAGATGTGACAGTTTCATTTTAACAATTCCTGTTATGTATTACTTCTGCAAACATTTTATATTTTCAAATGATTTGATTGTGAACATAATAACATTTTTTAGAGGCTTATTTTAGATGAAATCGGTATCGGAAATTTTTAATATATCTATTGAAAATGAAGAACTTTTTAATCATGCTTTGACTCATCCGTCGTTTACTAAGGAAAATAATTTGTCTTATGAAAAGAGTTATGAACGTCTTGAGTTCTTGGGTGATGCAGTTTTAAAATTAACTGTTTCTGATGTTTTATTTAGAAAATATCCAAATGCTCAGGAGGGCGAAATGTCTAAAATTCGCTCAATTGTTGTATCAGATGCTACTTTGTCAGATATTGCAAAAAAAACAGGTTTGTCTGACTTAATTGTATTGGCAAAGCATGAAGAAAAACAAGGTTGCAGAAATTTAGAGTCTGTATGTGCGTGTGCGTTTGAAGCAGTATTGGGTGCATATTATTTGGATGGGAAATTTGCAGAATTGGTAAAATTTATTGAAAATAAATTTTTGCCATTTATTGAAGATGTAGAAAATAATTTTGAGAAATTCAATGCAAAAGCATTATTACAAGAATATACACAAGCTCAGACAAAGGAAACCCCTGTTTATTCTTTGATAGGTGAATCAGGACCAGCTCATAAAAAAGTTTTTGAGGTTTCAGTTTCTTATAAAAATGTAGTAGTTGCTAAGGGCAAAGGGAAGTCTAAAAAAGAGGCAGAGCAACAAGCTGCATATAGTGCTTGTGAAAAATTGGGAGTATTAAAATGTCAAAAATAATTGTTTCTCCGTCAATTTTATCAGCAGATTTTGCGAATTTAGAGCGAGATATTAAACGTGTTGAGTCTGCTGGTGCGGATTGGTTGCATGTAGATGTTATGGATGGGCATTTTGTACCTAATATTACAATCGGTGTGCCAGTTGTTAAATCAATCAAAAAAGTCTCTAATATTCCTTTGGATGTTCATTTAATGATTGAAAATCCTGAAAAATATATAGAGCCTTTTGCTAAGGCTGGCGCAGATATTTTAACTTTTCATTTTGAAGCGGTTAAGGATGTAAAAGGAATAATTAAACTTATCAAATCGTTTGGTGTTAAGGCTGGTATGTCGATTAAACCTAAAACAAAGCCAGAGGATGTTTTAGAATTTTTACCTGAATTAGATTTGTTATTAGTAATGACTGTTGAACCAGGATTTGGTGGTCAAAGTTTTATGCATGATTGTGCTGAAAAATTACCAATTATAAGGGAATATGCATCTGAAAATATGGTTATTCAAGTTGATGGCGGAATTAATGCTGAAACAGCAAAAATTTGCACCATTAAGGGTGCAAATTCTCTTGTTGCCGGTAATTATGTTTATAATTCCGACGATATTCAAAAGGCTATATCAAGTTTAAGATAAACCTTTTCTTTGTTTGCGTTTTAAAATTTCATTGAAATCTGTTGTTATATCGGTGTCTGCTAATGTGATATCATCTTTTTGGTCTGGAGTTTCTGGTTGAGCAGCATTAGTGTTGTCGCCTTGTGCTACGAACTGTGTGGATTCTTGTTCAGCGTCTTCATTTTCGTTACCCATATTGTTATCAGTTTCATCGGTTTGTTGAACTGCATCTATTTGAACACCATTTTTACCAAATTCAGCTTCTAATACAGCAATATCAGTTTCACCATTTGCCATTTCATATGTTACTTCATCTTGAACATTGAGGGATGCAGAAATTGCCGCGGCCCATTTCTGATATTCCGATGGTACGTCTTGTCCTTCTTTTTGAAATTCTAGAATTTCCTTCGCTGTCAGTTGTTGCCATTGAATTTTTTGGTTGTTTAATTTTTGGATTTCCATATACTTCTCCTTCTTTAATGCTATTATCGGCAGCATGTCATAAAAACTTTAATAATTAATTATTAATTTTTGTAACAAATTTTATATATTTTGAATATAAAAAGTCAATATTTTTTTATAGAAATTTTTTATATAAGTACGAGAGATAAATAAAGAAAACAAACAAGAGAGAGGTAAAAACTATGGCATCTATGCTATTATTTTCTAATGCAATTTCTGAGCAATATAAAGAAACTTCACAAGCTTTAAATGAAGTTAAACTTAATGATAAATTAGTGATAAGAAAGTCTTTGACAGAGTTAATGAAACAATCTTTCTTTCACGGTGCAAATAGATATGGAACGAACTTTATCGCATAAAGGACGTTGGAAAATTAGGAAATGGATAAGGAATATAGCGGCTATAATGCCGCTTTTTTATTGCATTAACCAGTCTATAAGAGGTTTAATTTCGCCAAATTCTAAACCAAGCTCTTTTGTTGCATCGTTATCAACTAAAAAACCTAGACGTACATTGTGTGCTAAAGGTTCTTGAGTATTTCCTGTTTCTTTGTATTTTTCAGAAGATATTGTGTTAGTTTCAAAATCATATACGTTTGAATAATTTAATCCTTTATTTACGCATTCAGGAACCATAATTTTGTCATCTTTACTGAAGAATGCTAAGCCGTGAGATCTGCAAATTATAGCTCTAAACTTGTATAAAGCGCATCTATTATTTATTAAAAAAGGACACGCGTGTAAAAATTTTTCACCAGCATGTTTAAGTTTATCAGCTTTAATTTTTTCCACATTTATATCTATTTGTTTGAATATTTCAAGAGGTAAAGTTCTTGCTCCAAGATTTAGGTATGCAAATTCAACTTCAGACATTGGATATTCACCTTGTTCACAGCAATATGAACATCCTTCTTTGCAAAAAATGTATGGTGTTTGTTCTTCGAAAAACTTTCCTAATTTCTCGTTCAAATATTTTAAGTAAATTTCGTATTTTTGTACGTCTTGAAGTGTAAGCATAATCTTATATTAGCATTAATTTTTTGTAAAGGAATTTTTTAAAGAATTCTTAATATATTGGCAAAAAATATGATTGACGAATTTTGAAATGATATAATTTTCGTGGAGAGGTAGAAATGATTACATTAACCCCAAATTCTAATAATATGTATAATAAAATGCAAGGTCGTTATTTTGATAAAACGATTAGTTTTACATCACATGTTGATAGAAATCGTTCAAAAGCAAATGAAGTAATAGATTCTTTATTTGATACTACAGTTGATAAAATTGTAAATTCATCTAGAGGTTTGTCTAGTGAAGATGTTTGGATGTTGCAAAGCGAGTTGAAGCGAGTTGAATTAGAAATGCATAGGCTTGAAGAAAAACGTCTGCAGTTGGGTAGATTGATAGATTATGACAAATTGCGTAAAGATGGCTTTTCTGGTGGGGACGTAAGAAGATTTGTACTTGAAGATGATGTAACATTAGATAAAGCAGAAGAATTTTTAGCCAAAAATAATGGATTGAGAGAAAATATGTTTGGTTATCCTGCTAATATGACTGTTGATTCTGCGATGACAAAACATCTTAGAAAAATGGAAACAGAGCTACCTTTGATGAATAATTGTGGCGATCCTTATGATGCAGGAAATTATTTATTGGATAGCAAAGAATATGAAAAAGCTTTGTTGGATAAATTATTTGAACATTTTGGTTTAGATAAGGCTAGCAAACCTTGGGGCTATATTACAACTGGAGGTTCAGAAAGTAATAAATGGGGTATTCACAATGGTTTGAGAAAGTTCCCAGATGGCAGAGTTTATTATTCAGCTGCTGCTCATTATAGTGTTGGTAAATCTGTAAAAATAGGTTTTGATCAAAGTAAAAATGATATTACATTGATTAAACATTCAGAAATTCAACCAAGAAAAGGGTCTGAAAAAATTGATACGGATGTTTTGCTTTCTCAAATAAGAGAAAATTGGAAAACAAATCACGAACCTGCTATTGTGCTTTTAACAGCTGGAACTACTAAAACAGGTGCTGTTGATGATATTGAATTTATTTCCAAAAGATTAAAAGCAGAAAAAATTCCACATTATATTCACGTTGATGCGGCTTTATTTGGTGGTATTGCTCATAACCAAAAGAATGCACCTAAAGGTATTGATATTGCAAAATTAGGTATAGATTCGGTTTCTGTAAGTTTGCATAAATACTTTGGTAACCATGATGTTAAAAGTGTTGTAATTACAAAAGAACCTCCAAATGCACCTAAAGTTGATTATATTGGTCAATATGATAGCACAACCGCTGGTTCTAGAACTTTCAATCCATTTTCTTCATTGCAAAGAATAAATGAAACTTTAGATAGAAAAATGCCAGAAGAATACAGTAGAAACGTAAAAATATTTGAAAGAATTTTGAATGAACATAATATTAAGTTTGCAAGAGAAGAAAACTCAAATATTTTTGTAATTGATCAGCCATCAGAATACATTTACACGAAATATCAACTCTCAAATTTTGAGGATGAAGGTGAACACAAGTCACATATAATTATTTTCCCTTCACATAAAGAAAGCAAAATGGTTGAATTGGCAAATGATTTAGCAAGCTATATAAAAACAGTTAATTAAGCGTACCAACTTACCTTGTCTTTTGAACAAATTGAAACTTCATTGAAAACTTTTTTTAATTCGTTCATTGGTGTCGTCCGTGTTCTTTCTTGCATTGTTGCCATTGAGCTATTAGCAATTAGCCATTCGTCTTTTTTGCTAGAGTAAGCTACATGTTTTGAGCCCATACCACCTTTTAGTTTTGTGTACGGGATATTGTGTTTTTGAAGAAATTTTTCATAATTCTCAAATTGGTTGTAGCTATCTGGTCCATGGGTATAAGGCGGTTTGCCTCCGATTAATATAGCTTGAATATCGTCCGCTTTTAAATCAACATTTTCTTCAATTACTTCTTCAATTTTTTGAAAGTTTTTGTTAGCTATTTGCAATGGACTTGTGTGTAATAAAAATACTTTATCTTTAACTTTAATGCCGCAAACAGTGCAATCTATTACGTTTGTTGTGTAAATGTTTTTGCCACTTTTTGCCTCGTCTAAAGTCCATGGGAAACCAACAAACTTAGGATTCTCAAAATGTGAAACCTCGTATTGGTATTGATGTATTGTTACTGGTCTTATGGTTGAAGTAAAGGCAATATTATTGAGCATAGTTATTTTAAAAACAAATAAAAAATATTTTGCTAGCAAAAATATTTTTTACGTTATTTATAAAAAACAAGGAATTTAATATGAGAATTAGCTATAATACAC
Organism: Candidatus Gastranaerophilaceae bacterium; assembly: GCA_045638025.1. GTDB lineage: Bacteria > Cyanobacteriota > Vampirovibrionia > Gastranaerophilales > Gastranaerophilaceae > SIG32. Next base: position 20,321 of record JAZUAO010000006.1, on the reverse strand, counting down.
AGACTTTTACTGGATATGATGCAACAAGACCTCTGCAAGGATTGTTTGTTAGTGATAAAAGGTGTGCAGATGCACTTAAAAATTTTTCTAATGAAATGGAAGTGGATGTATTTACTCCATCAATAGTTTCAAAATCAATAAGAAAAGAGCAAGCAGAAATTGCATCGCAGAATAAATTTATTTGGGCTCAGGATTATGTTACTGTCGTGGAAAATAGAGGAATTCTTTTTGATTCAACTCGTGATTATTTAAAGAGGGTTTTAAGAAGTTCTGCAGATGGATTAAGTAAAAGTTTGAAAATTCCGGCTTTCAAATCAGAACCTCATTTACGTGGAGGGAATTTTTTTATTTGCGATGTTAATGGTTCTAAAAAACTTTTAGTGAGTGATAATAAAGTTGATTTTTATCCGCAAGATTTAACTAAAAAGCTTTTTGGTGTTGAAGAAATTTGTTCAATTCCAAGTCTTGATTGGCATATAGATTTGTTTGTAAGACCACTTGATAATGGAAATGTTTTAGTAGCGGATTATAAAAAAACAGAAGAAGGTTTGAATGCTGGATTAGAAACGCTCCGGGAACATGTAACCAGAGATGATATTACAACTGAACAAAAGGTTCAATTGGAAGAAATTATTGATAAGTTAGAAACAGAGATTGGGAAATGGGAGATTACTAAACAATTTGCACAATATAAACCGGAAGCAAGAACATCTCAAGTGATTGAAGAATTGTCTAAAAATGGCTTCAATCCTATATCGGTACCAGGAACCCATTATTATCTTGATGGTATAAAGCATAGAGATTTGGAAGAAGAGGCTTTGAACAATTTTGCTCAAAATATGACACAATTGAAAGAGCTTGCAAAAGGTCATACTAAAGATATTCAAGATAAAGTAAATCAATATATTATGTTGAAAACGTTAGAAGTATCCCAAAATGAAAATATTGGTGTTAAATTAGAAAATATTTATCAGAATAATTTTATAAATGCGATTGTGACTAAAAATAAAAATGGTGAAATTGTGTATGTTACAAATGCTCCGCTATTTGATAAAGCTTTAGGTATTACGCCAGAAATTGAAGAATTGACTGGATTTAGTACAAAGAAAATGTTTATTGATAGTGTTAAACCTTATATTAAAGAAGAAAACATTTATTTTATTGATGAACGATTGACAGAACAATTATTCAAATTTATGGGTGGTATTCACTGTACAGCTGCAGAAATTGTTAAATGTTAAAAACTTGAAATATTAAGGCAATTTTTTAATAAAAAAATCCTTTATATAAATACAGGGGAAAAAAGGGATTTTTATGGCTGGTTTAGAACGAGTTGTATGTAATTATGCTGATGATGTTGCAAAATATTTAAGATGCTATAATAAATACAACGGAACTAAATATACTTCCATTTTACAAACAAAGCCTTTTGTAAAAGGTGGGGAATTTAAGCCGATGTTGCAACGACTAGAAACTGATGTTTTTACGTCAAGTGGTACCAAAAATTTTGCATCTCGTATAAAAAGATTATCTACTCCAGAGTATGAATCTAAAACACTACAGCGATTGTACACGCCAGAATTTAAGCCAACAAGACGAATTGATGAAAATGGCTATTTTGTGACGACGGTTATCAATAAGCAAACACAAAAACCTGCTGAAATTTTTATTAAGGAAACTGGGTTAGGGCATTATCACATATTTGAAAAAGGAGTTAATGGGACTTATAATAAGATTGGTTCTCGTGATTTTGAGATAAATCAAGCTTTAAGGCAATTAGATCCAGGGTATATGAGTTCAAGTGCTAATGAGGTTTATTCAGGTATTGGGATAAGATGTCATCAATTAGCTGTTGAAAATGCAATTAAGTATAATTGCGATAAAATATATCTAAATTCTTTGGATAGTGCCCTACCATTCCATTTAAAAAGTTTATTTAAACCAGCTCAGAGTATGAAAATTTCAGCAGATTATTTTGATGGACTTGTAGGTTCGGTTATGGAGCAATTATCTATAAGCAAAGAAAAAGCATTAAAGTTGCTGTCTTATTCTTCGAAAAACAATGTCTATACATTGAATTGGGGTAAGTCATTTGAACAATTAAATCAATTTGCTATAAAAAATTCTAAGCCAACAGTAGGAAATGCTTCTTTACTATCTTTAGAAGGTGAAACTCTTGAATTATGGAAGGATATGGCAAGATCCCAACCCATATTGTTATGAGTTTAAAAATATCTTAATAAAATGGCAATTTTTTAATTAAAAATGTTTTTATAGAAATATGGGAATAATTGGGGGATATTATGTCTACGATAGATAACGTTTCAAGTAATAAAATAAGTTGCAATGCTCCAGTGTTCACCTCTCAAAAGTTGCAAAAGCTCCCAGAACAACAACCAGATTCTGTTGAATTATCAAATAAAAAAGCTAAAAAGAAAAAGGTTGGAATTGCTGTAGCTTTATCAACTTTAGCAACGGCAGCGGTAGCTTTAGCTTGTATGATTGGACGTAATCCTGCAAAAGCTGCAAAAGTTTTAAAAGGTTCATCTCAAATTATGGATGATGTTTACATTAGAGGTAATAAAATGGCGGATGATTTACTCAATAAACCTGGTAAAACCTCACTGGATGATCTTTTAGGTATATTCAAAAAGCCAAAACATAAAACGAAATTCCACGAAGATCTTGCAAGCTTGGACGATTATATCCGCAAAAATAACATTCCAGAAGATTCTGAGCTTGTAAAAGCTGTAAAAGAATTTAAAGGTAAGTATGAGCAACATATTACTGATGTTGAAAAAAGAATGCAAGGTGGAGAACTAGTTGATGATTTTAAACTAGGTGAACAATTTGCCTCAGAAAATGAAAAGCTTATAGACACGATAAGACAAAATCTTGGGTTTGATTATGCAGGTCGTTCAAAATTTTATAAGTTTGATGTGGCACAACGATCTAAAATAAACAGATATATTGAGGAATGTCCATCGGATGTATTACCTGCAGATGGCATATTTTATCATGGAACAAAGAAAACCAGAGGTATTTATAAAGAAGGCTTTACTCCGTTTAAAAGTCGTCAAAGTGCCCAATATGCACGTGAATTAGGTGCTGGAGTTTATATAACACCTGATTCTAAAGTTGCCTCATATTTCTCTGGATTGTTCGGTGATATTATTCCTGTAAAAATGCAAAAAGGTGCAAAAGTTGCATACTTAGACGAGGCTACTTATAAAGATTTGTACGCTAAAATGAATAATTTCTTATCAGAAAGAATAGACTTGAAAGATTTTAAAAATATTCCAGATGGTGAACGAAATGCAATTGTCGAATGTATGCTGAACAAAATATTTACTAAAGCTGGTTATGATGCTGCATATATTCCAAAAGGTGTAAAAAGTGGCGGAATAATGGCTTGGTTAGCGCCTGATATAAATAAAGTTATTGGTCGTGAACAAAAACAACTTGTTGTTTTCAAAGCAGAAAATCTTGAAATTGTGTCAAGAAATTTCTCAGAACGTGTTTGTGATATCGGCGATAAATTCAATTCTTTAAAAAATGCAATATCTTATATGATTAAAAATTAAAATTAGTTTATTTTTATGTCATAATGTTGTGTAATGAACATATTGTTTTTGCACAGAAATTTCCCAGCTCAGTTTAGGCATTTGGCTCCAGCATTAGCAAAGGATCCGAATAATAAAGTCGTTTTTATAACAAATAATGATAATGCGCAAACCGAAAATGTTATAAAAGTGCAGTATAAACTCAAGCGTGAAATTCCTGATAATTGCCATAGATACCTAAGATTTTACGAAGAAAGTGTTATTCACGGACAGTCTGCTGCCGAAGCGGCTATTCAATTAAAAAATCAAGGTTTTAAGCCAGATGTTATTTATGGGCATACTTGGGGGCAAACAATGTTTATGAAAGATGTGTTCCCTGATGTCCCTTTAATTTGTTATTTTGAATGGTTTTATAATAGATATAATGGCGATGTTGGTTTTGATGGGAGACCTCTTGAAATTGATGATTGGGCAAAATTAAGAAGTAAAAATGCTCATTTGTTAATAGATTTGTACAGCTGTGATGGAGGCTTGTGCCCTACTAATTTCCAATTAAAACAATTTCCAAAAGAGTTTCATCATAAAATTAAGGTTATGCATGATGGTGTAGATACGGATTTTTGTAAACCTGATGAAAATGCTAAGTTTTATATTCCTGATAAAAACCTAACTTTAACTAAAAGTGACGAAGTGGTTACGTACGCAACTAGAGGTATGGAAGCTTATAGAGGATTCCCTGAATTTATGCAAGCTGTAGAAATCCTTTTGAAAAAAAGACCAAATCTTCAAGTTGTAATAGCTGGTGAAGATAGAGTTTGTTATGGGCCTCAACTTTTGAATACTACGTATAAGAAAATGATGTTAGAAAAGCTGGATTTAGATTTGAATAGAGTGCATTTTGTTGGAGGTTTGCCTCTTAATGAATATGTGAAATTATTACAAATTTCTTCTGCTCACGTGTATTTAACTTATCCATTCGTTGTATCGTGGTCATTACTGGATGCAATGGCTTGTGCTTGTCCTATTGTCGCGTCATCAACGGAACCTGTCCGAGAATTTGTTGAGGATGGTAAAAATGGTTTACTATTCAACTTCTTCGATATTAATGAGCAGGTTAAAAAAATAGAATACGCACTTGAACACAAAGACGAAATGAAGCCAAAAAGAGAAAATGCTCGTAACACTATTGTTGAAAATTATGCATTAAAAAATTTACTTCCAAGACACGTAGAATATATAAAATCTTTTGTTAAATAACAATGTAAAATATTGTTTACAAGCTAAAGAAATCAATCTTTATATGTGTTACCATTTTGTTATAGAAAGGTTGTTTTAATCACTATTGAGGGTTTAAAGTTGAACTTTAGGGTAGATGGATTTTTTCAAAAAATTGTAGTATATGGATGCTTTTTGTTTCTGTTAAATATGAATTTAGCATCTTTTGCTATTGAAGAATCTAAGCCTGAAAACCCTTCAAATAATGTGATTACAATTGATGAAAATAAGAAGCTTGTTACAGGAAAAATCTCTTTTGATGAAATCCTTAAGCAAGCAAAAAAACATTCTTATGATATTCAAATTGCAGATTTTGAAATGCTTATTTCAAAGCAAGGGATTCGCGAGGCTCGTTCCGAGTATTTCCCTAAAATAACTGCAATGGCAGGGACAGAATACACAAAGAATTTTAAAGATTATGCAGTTACTACTCCAATGGTGGTTGGTGAGGCTTTTATTAATCCATTTACTCGTTTTCAATCTATTTTTGGTATTACAATGTCTTATAATATCTTTGATTTTGGAGTTAGAAGAGATAATTTGGATATTAAAAAAGAAGATACCGCAATCAAAGAATTGTTGATTAAGTATCAGCATCAAGATTTAGAAATGACATTGATTGATACTTATAGTCGTCTTCTTATCGCAAAAAAACAAATTGTATTGAATGAACAAATTTTAGAATTAGAAAAAGCTAATCTAAAAATGAGTGAAAGGCTTTTTGAGGCTAAAGAACTTTCAAAAACTGAACTAAATGCGCAACGGGTAAAGGTTGAAGTTATAGAGAGGAAATTGTCTGAACTTAGATCTATAGCTGTAGAGTCTATAAATTGGATTGGATTTTATACAGGAGAAAATTATTCTCTTGAGGATATAGAAGTTGTTGAATTTAAAAAGCCAAATTTTAACCCATTAGAATTTAGTGATTATACAAAAACTATAATTTGGCAAATTCATGAAAAAGAATTAAAGAAAAAAGAATTGGAATTGCAAATAGCTAAGAAGGCTTATTTACCAAAGGTTAATGCGTATTCAAGGTATTACCTATATGGTTCAGATCATTCAAGCTACAGAGATACTATGAGTGATGTTTCACCATCAAACTGGACTGTCGGTGGTAATGTTTTAATGCCTGTTTTTGATGGGTTTAAAACAAGTGCAAATGTTCAAAAAGCTTCGCTAGCATTAAAAGAACAAATGATAAAACGAGATAAGGCTATAGCAGAGTTTATGACAAAACTTTCTGTAATGAGAAGCAATTTGTTTTATTTAGAAGAACAAACGGAAACATCTAAGAAAATTCTTACGGAACTTAAGGATAAAGAAAATTCGGTACAAAGGTTAGCTAATAAACAATTAATTTCGCCGTTAGAATTAAATATGGCGAAAATTGAATTGTTGGAGCAACAAATAGAATATGAAAAAAATGCATCTACCGCAGTAGGTACATTAAAAGCAATACAAACATTAACAACATATTAAAAGGTTAAAATCATGTCAGAACAAGAAGTTACACAGGAACAAAAGAAAATTTATAATACAGGTTTAATATCATTAGAAGTGGTTGCAAAGTTCAATCAAATCGATATTGATATGAGATCTATTGTCAGAAATTATGGTATCGAATCTGCAGATGTTTCTCCAGAAGAAATTATCAGAATTGCTCAAAATCAAGGCTTTAAAATTAAGAAAAAAACAATAGAGTTAAAAAATATGGAAAAAAGATATCCACTTCCTGCTATTGTTCAGTTGAAAGATAATTCTTACAATGTTGTTCTAGCTATCAAACATGATGAAAACAAGGCTATGATCTTAGATCCAAGAGAACAATCGCCAAAAGCTGTTCTTTTGGATGAATATCAAAAAGAGTTAAATGATTTTGTACTTGTTTTAAAACACAAAATGTTAAATGACGAAGTTAAATTTGGTTTTAAATGGTTTTTTGTTGAAATACTAAAATATAAAAAAATAGTTGGGCAAGTATTGTTGGGTTCTTTTGTAATCCAGCTGTTTGGTTTAGTAACACCTTTGTTTACGCAGGTGATATTAGACAAAGTCCTTGTTCATAGAACTATTTCAACCTTAAATGTTTTAGCATTTGCGTTTATTATTGTGTCGATTTTTGAATTGTTATTAAATTTGGCAAGAAACTATATTTTTATTCATACTACAAATAAAATTGATGCAAAATTAGGTTCAAAACTTTTTAAACACTTGTTGAGATTATATTATGTATATTTTGAAAATAGACAAGTAGGTAACATTGCGGCAAGAGTTCGTGAATTGGACAGAATTAGAGAATTTATTACTGATAAATCAGTTTCTGTCTTAATTGATTTATTGTTCTCAGTTGTCTTTGTTGTTGTAATGTTGATGTATAGCGTTAAATTGACAATGATTGCATTAGGTTTTATTGCTTTGATTGGTATAATTTTCTTGATTGTTACTCCAGAATTAAGAGTACGTCTTGAGGATAAATTCCAAATGGGTGCTCACTCAAATTCATATTTGGTTGAGGCGATTACTGGTATTCAAACAGTAAAATCATTGGGTGTTGAAGGCTCAATGTTTAAAAAATGGGAAGAAAAATTGGGCAAATATATCAAATCTAGTTTTAACCTTGCAATTATGGGTAACTTTACTGGTTCAATTACCAAATTTTTGCAAAAAGCGATGACAATAGCAATTTTGTATACTGGTGTTTTACTTGTAATAGAAAACAAGCTAACAATAGGTCAATTAATTGCATTCCAAATGTTTGCGGGGCAATTTAGTGCACCAACTTTAAGATTGGTTAATTTATGGAATGAATTCCAACAAACTTTGTTGGCTGTTGATAGAATTGGTGATATTTTGAATAGTCCATTGGAAGTTCAGTCGCAAACTGCAGTTACAATGAGGAATGTTCAAGGCCATATTAAGTTAGATAATTTATCATTTAAGTACAATGTTGAATTGCCAAATGTGTTGAATAATGTTAATCTTGAAATTAAACCTGGTTTAAAAGTTGGTATTGTTGGAAGAAGTGGTAGTGGTAAATCAACACTTACAAAACTTATCCAAAGATTATATTATCCGTCAGAGGGTACGATTTATATTGATGGTATTGATATCAGAAACATTGATCCAATGTGGTTGAGAACTAATATTGGTATTGTATTGCAAGAGAATTACTTATTCTCAGGAACGATTAAAGAAAACATTGTGTTGCCAAGGCCAAATATGCCAATGGAAGCTGTTATTAATGTTGCAAGAATTTCTGGTGCTCACGAATTTATTTCAAAGCTTCCAAAAGGTTATGATACACAAGTTGGTGAAAGAGGTTCAAGTCTTTCAGGTGGTCAAAAACAAAGGATTGCAATTGCTCGAGCTTTAATTACGGATCCAAGAATTTTAATTTTCGACGAAGCAACTTCAGCACTTGATTATGAATCTGAAAAAATTATTAGAGATAATTTGGAAATGATTACAAAAGGCAGAACTACTTTAATTATTGCACACAGATTATCTACAATCGTGAATTGTGATTTAATTGTATGTTTTGACAATGGCAGAATTGTTGAAATCGGTACACACGAACAATTAATTCAACAAGATGGTTACTACAAAAAATTATATCTTGCTCAATCTAATTAGGAGATAACACATTGAAAATATTTGATAAAATAAAAAACTTCATTTTGTATAAAGAAAACGATGCTCATGAATTTGAACCGTTGTTAGCGGAAATTGAGCAAAATCCTATTAATCCAATAGGGCCAACAATATTTTGGTTTGTAATTGTATTTATCGTAATAGCATCGGCTTGGATGTATTTTGGCAAAGTTGATGTTGTTGTGACTGCTCGAGGGCTTGTAATTCCTGACGGTGAACAAAAACTAGTTCAATCACTTGATAAAGGTGTGGTATCTTCTATTTTAGTAAAAGAAGGTGATTACGTTGAAAAAGATCAAGTGCTTACAATTATTAATCCAGCAGAACATGAACCTGGGTTGGAATTGAATAATATTGCAGAAGAACAAGCAAAAACAAGAGAACAAATTGCATCAACAAGAGCAAGATTAGCGTTAGCAAAGGATAAGAAAGCTAGATTATCAACGGTTCAAGATATTATTCCAAAGGTAAGTTATGATCAAGCAGTAGAGCAAGTAACAGTTTTGTCTCACGAATTAAGAGCTTTGGAGTCTTCTTATGCTGAGTTAAATAATAGAAAAGCTCAGTTAGAAAAATTAATTCAAACTATAAAATCTCCAATTGATGGTTATGTAAATAAAGTTCAAATTCACACGATTGGTGGGGTTGTAACTCCAGCTCAAGAATTAATGACAATTGTTCCGAAGGATTCTAAGCTTGTGATTAAAGCAAAAGTTTTGAACCAAGATATCGGTTTTATTGAAGAAGGAATGGATGTGTCTATAAAAGTTGATACTTTTAATTTCCAAAAATATGGTATTTTGAAAGGTGTTGTAACTCTTGTTGGAGTTAATAGTATTGAAGATGAACGTCTTGGGCCAGTTTATGAGGTTTATATCAGTCCAGAAAACACTACATTAATGGTAGAGGGCAAAGAACAGAGTATCAAGTCTGGCATGTCTTCGACAAATGAAATCAATATTGGTAAAAGACGAATTATTGAATTCTTTATTTATCCGTTGATTAAATACTTGGATGAAAGTATAAAAGTTCGTTAATTTGATAAATAAAATATAATAAATGCTCTTGAAAGTAATCAAGGGCGTTTTTGTAGAAAAAGATAAAATTTTGTGTATAAAAAAGAGAGGCATTAGCCTCTCTTTTAATTTATTATTTTAGCAATTATGCTTGAATAAAGATGTCGTAACCACCAGCAGGACCAGTTGCATTTGGTAAAGAAGCATTTACAAACGCTGTTAATACTTCTGTGTCGCCGGCAGCAATTGCATCTGAAACAGATGCATAATCTCTACCATCAGATGTTAACCAAGCAGCAACTTTTTCTGTAACGTCATTAATGTATGCATCGTTGAATTTGTATTCAATATCATTGCCTTCAGTATCTCTAAATACAATTTTACCAGCATCTAATACGCTACCATTTTCATCAGCAGTTTTAATTATGATTGATGTATCAAGTTTACCAGTAGTTGCATTGTAAGAACTTACAACAGAATCTTTATCATCTAATGCAAACATAACTTTAGATAAATCAGCGGTTGCGTTACCATCTGCATCTACTGATACATCAAAGAACATTGAGTATTTAGCGTAATCTTTAGCATTTACACTATAGCCATCACCCATAAAGTGATCTTTTGCACCATTTCTTAATGCGATTGTATCTTCTGCACTAAAGTCATTGATAGTAATATCTGATCCTTTGCAAACGCCAAGTGTGCCATTAGCATCATAATTGTATGCATCATATTGCCATGTGTGAGAGATATCGAATACATCAGCACCTTCACCACCAGTTAGAGATACTTCAAATGTACCTTTACCAACGTTGAATGTGTCATTACCAGTACCACCAGTAATAGTTGATTTACCAGCAACGATATCAGTTTCTTTATCTCTTAGTTTCCAATCGTTAGTGATAGTTACTGTGTCATCACCATCTTCAAGTTCAAGGTTATTTGTGCCTGCTTGGATAACAACTGTATCATCACCAGCTCCACCATATAAGAAGCGATTTGTACCACCTTTAATTGTGATTGAGTCATCACCAGCGCCAGCTCGAACAGTATTTGTGCCACCATCAACAATGATTGTATCGTTATTAGAGCCAGCAGATACCATATTGTTACCTAAACCAGTTTCAACATAGTTATTGCCGTGTCCAGTGTTGATATCGTCGTTGCCATTTCCACCATAAATTTTGTCATCTCCGTCGTATGCACTTACACTATTTTTGCCTTCGCCAAGGATGATGGTGTCATTGCCTGCGCCACAGTATACTTTATCATTACCAGCGCCAGTTTCAATATAGTCGTTGCCTAATGTAGTAGCGTTGCTGTTTGTTTCACCATAAATAGTGTCATCACTGTCGCCACCATAGATTTTGTCATCACCTATGTTTCCCCAGATTGTATCGTTTCCAGCGTCACCATAGATAGTATCGTTGCCTGCACCACCTTTGATTTGGTCTTTTCCGTCGCCACCGTAAATAATGTCATCACCAGCTTCTGAATTTGCATCGCCAATTCTATCATCACCAGCACCACCATATATAGTGTCGTTGCCATTTCCTCCGGTTAAGGTATCTTTGTCTGCGCCACCATCTACGTAGTCATCGCCATCACCAGCAGATATATTATCAGCTCCAGCTTCGCCTAAAATAGAGTCGTTACCTGCTTGGCCATATAACCTGTCATTACCTGCTTCTCCGTTGAGAGTATCATCACCACCTAAAGCGTAGAATGTATCATTTCCTTCTGTACCATTTAAAGTATCAGCAGAATTTGAACCTAATATTGATGCAATATCATATACTGTTCCATTTTTAATTTGAAGTTTTACATCATAGCCTTCTTTGAAGTAATCTTTTACAGTTACAATATCAGATGTTGAATGTGCATTAGTAATAACTAAGTCATCACCTACTTGTTTATATGATAAGTTTAGAATAGAAGTTACATCGTTAAGTTTTAATGTAGTTGTTCCTCCCATCATAGTTATAAGGTCATTACCAGAACCTTTAGAGAATTCTAATACATTTTCACCATATGTAACGTTGATAACGTCATCACCAGTACCAGCAATAACAGTGTCACCAGAACCAGTTTCGATAGTATCATTACCAGCGCCACCTTCGATAAAGTCCTTGCCACCATCAGCATATATTATATCATTACCGTCTTCACCGTAGATTTCATCATCCCCCATGATACCTTCTAACGTATCGTCACCAGCTTCGCCGTAAATAGTGTCGTTGCCAGCGCCATCTTGTATATAGTCGTTGCCTTCACCACCGTATACTAGGTCATTATCTCTGCCTGCATTTACAATATCATTGCCAACACCAGCATATACAATATCATTCCCTAAGCCTGTACTAATGTTATCATTACCTTGATAACCGTATGCGATATCTGCTGCTACACCTTTTGTAGAAATTTCGTCATCAGCAAATGTACCAAGAATAGCACCTTCAGGAGCTTCAGCTTGAAGTTTTTCATTGTATTGAGCAATAGCATCTGCTAATAATGTGCTACCTTCATTAGTTTGTAGATATACATTCCATTTATCTGAATTAGAGCCTTCTTTGTAGAAGTTTTCTAATGTAACACTTGAATTATCTGCATAAGTAATAACAAGGTTTTCGCCGTCTTGTGCAAATGTCATATCTGCAGATGAAATATTTTCAAATACTAATGTATCATTGCAGAATGTAGGGCCAGCACCACCAGGGCTTACGGTGTAGCCTCTATATTGATATGTGTCGTTGCCATCACCAGCAGCGAATACAAATGTAGAATCTGATATATAACCGCTCTTAAGAATATCATCTCCAGTTCCACCAGTTACAGTAGCCTTACCGTATTCTACAGAAACAGTATCATTACCAGCACCAGCATATAGTGTTTTAGCATTATTTTGGTAAAGGTTAGATAAATCATTACCATCGCCAAGGTCAATTACACTGCCTTCACCAAATGCATAAACCTTATCATTGCCAGCACCAGCATTGATCGTGTCAGCGCCATTGCTACCCCAGATTCTATCATCACCATTTCCAGAATCAATAATATTAGCACTACCATCAGCTAAGAATTTACTATAGTAATCTGTAACAGTTGGAGTACCAGCAGGAATTTCACCATATAAATATGTAGAAGCCATAATGGTATCATTACCTTCACCACCATATATCGAGTCAGCACCAGCGTCACCTAATAAGTAGTCATCACCAGCATTACCATATATTTTATCGTTGCCTTCGCCACCTTCTACATAGTCATAACCAACACCACCTTCAACAAGGTCATTACCTTCATCGCCTTGGATATAATTATAACCATCAGTAGCTTTGATTGTATCATTACCAGTGCCACCAGATAGCCAGCTATAATTTGCAGGGTCGCCGTCGCCTCCTTCAATTAGGTCGTTTCCTTTTCCACCCAAAATTGTATCAACGCCGTCGCCACCATATAATTTGTCATTTCCATCTTGACCTTCTATATAGTCGTTACCATCGCCGCCTTTTACGGTGTCGTTACCTGTACCAGCGTAAACAGTTGAACCGTTACTTGTAATTGTTACATTATCGTTATCAGCAAAAGTGTGAACAAATTCTTTGTCAGTAGTTATTTTGTTTGCCTTAGAAGTGCCATAGTATGAATTAAGCATATCGGATAACAATACTTTGCCACCATCTTTTGTTTGGATATAAATTTTCCAATCTCCAGATTGTGCCATGTATTTTGCAGCATTACCTCTTTCATCTTCAAAAGATAAATCTTCAGCATTAAGATATTTATAATAGTTTTCTACTGTAACGCTATCGTTCTTGCTATAAGAAATAACTAAATCATCACCATTTTGTTTATATGATAAATCAGAAGCCGCCACATTCTTGAACACAAGTGTATCTTCGCTTACATTGTATCCATCACCTTGTCCACTATTATATTCTAAAGCGCCTCTGTAACGGTATGTGTCTTTTCCATCTCCTTTGTTAAAGTAAAGGTTTGAATTATTCATAAGACCACTTTCAAGGAAGTCGTTACCAGTGCCACCATATACTTCAACTTGGCCATATTCTATAGAAATATAATCATTACCTTTTTCAGCATATACAGTTTTTGCAGAATTATAATACAAGGTAATTTCGTCATTTCCATCTCCAGCATAAGTAACAGAGTTTGCTCCAAAGACTTCTAAACTGTCGTTGCCAGCACCACCATAGATTGTATCAGCGCCAAGGCTTGAATAGATAGTATCATTACCAGCGCCACCGTCTAATTTATTAGCACTAGCATCATCAACAATGTTTCCATATACATAGCTCAAATTTGGATTTTTTATTTGTGACGCATATATTACATCATTACCATCGCCACCATAGATAGTATCAGCACCTTCATTTCCTTCTATGTAGTCATTGCCTTTGTCACCATAAACAAGGTCGTTATCTTTGCCAGCATAGATAGTATCGTTACCATCGCCACCATACATTTTGTCATCGTCATCTTGACCATATAAATAGTCGTCACCTTTATCACCTTTAACAAGGTCAGCGCCAATACCACCTTCTATAGTATCGTTACCGTCACCACCGCTTAATGAGTCATTACCATCGCCACCAACTAAAGTGTCATTACCAGCTTCACCATATAGCTTGTCAGCACCTTCTCCACCAACAATACTATCATCGTTGTTGCCACCATAGATAATATCATTACCTGCGTTGCCTAAAATAGTGTCGTTGCCGTCACCACCTTTTAAGGTGTCATTGTGCTTAGAGCCGATTAATTCATCGTATCCACCAGCACCACTCATTGAAACACCTTTGCCAATTTTTTCTGTAGTAGCTTTATAAGATGATGCATCTAATACATCAGCTAAAGCTGAGCCAGTTTTGCTAGATGCATTAACAATTGTAGGTTCATCAAAAACATGAACTTGATCAGCGTTTATGCCATTAATAATTACTGTTGCGCCAGTTTCTTTTGCATAAAAGTTTTTCAAAGTTACTTGATCATCACCAAATTTAACGATTAAGTCGTTTTTAGATGCTTCATATTTAATATCATCGTTATTGAAGCCAGCATAATTGATATTTAAAGTTTCGCCTTTTGTTAAATTGATAGTATCATTTCCAAAGCCTGTAGATAAAACAACTTCGTTTGAGCCTTTTCCGCCTGTGATAGTATCGTTACCAGCACCACCAGTAATTGAATCGTTACCGTCACCACCGCTTAATGAGTCATTACCATCGCCACCAACTAAAGTGTCGTTACCAGCTTCACCATATAGCTTGTCAGCACCTTCTCCACCAACAATACTATCATCGTTGTTGCCACCATAGATAGTATCGTTAAAATCAGAACCAGTAATTACATCATCGCCATTACCAGCTTTTACAGAAATACCTTTTGTACCTTTTTTATCAAAAGCTTTTTCAATGTCACTAGCGTCAATAATTTCGCTTAACCAAGAGCCGTTGTATATGCCTTTTGAGTTAACACTTGCTGAATATTCAATTTGAGTTTTTAAATCAACAGGTTCTAGTTCATTACCTTGAGCATCGTATAATTTCAATGTAACACTACCTTTTGAACCAACAACATCTTTAGATGCAAAGTTTTTAAGAGTTACAGTTTCATTTTCACCAAATGTTAAAACAACATCTTTACCTGCAATTTTAGCAGATTGGAAGGTTGAATAATCTTTGCAATCAAGTATCAAATTTTCACCGCTAGTAAGGTTGATAATGTCATTGCCAAAACCTTCTGTAGATGTTTGCCCTAGAAGTTTTGCAATAGTTGTAAGCGTGATAGTGTTGTCGCCACTTCCTCCTGTAATAACATCATTGCCACCACCAGCAAAAATGGTGTCATTACCATTGCCAGCACTAATTGTGTCGTTACCCGAGTCAACGAAAATGTTGTCGTTACCCTTTGTACCATTTACTTTTACCGCCATAATACACTCCTTTATTTCCTCTGTCTGTATTAACCCAAAATGAAAAATGAATATAAATTTTTATTCAAATTTAACTCTATTCTTCTTAGTCGCAATGGCTATTGCTAACTAAGTAAATTATACATCTTTCGCATATAAAAAGCAACTAATTCCCTATAAATTGATGAGTTTATTATTAAGAATTTGCAACTATTTTGGGGTGGGTGATTCTGTGGAATCCTGCTATGGTTTGATTGCAATTTTTATGCAGTTCTCTTTTTTTGTTTGAAATAGTTCATATGCCTGCATAATATCGTCAAGTTTAAATGTATGTGTAATCAAAAAATCAGTATTAATTTTGCCTTCTGATATTAGTTTAATAAGTTCTTCCGAATGAATTGCATCAATTCCGCCAGTTTTGAATGTCAAATTCTTTCCGTACATTTTAGGCAAAGGTAATGTCATATCTTCTTCATAAAGAGCAACGACTCCAACAATAGCGTTAGGTCGGGCTATTTTGTAGCTCATTTCAAATGTTTCTTTTGTGCCACCTGCTTCTATGACTTTATCTGCACCTCTGCCAAAAGTGAGTTTTTTGATTTCTGTTTCAATATCACATTCATTTGGATTTAAAAAATGATTAGCTAATTTCTGTTCTGATGCAATATTTAACCTTGTATTATCAATGTCAATTGCAATAATTTCTTTTGCACCCATAACTTTTGCACAAATCATGCAACACATTCCAACTGGTCCAGAGCCGATAATTGCAACGGTGTCATCGGGTTGTATTTCACACATTTCTGCACCGAAATAACCTGTAGCCAAAACATCTCCGACAAAAAGCGCGTTTAAGTCGCTTACATTATCAGGAAGTTTGTTTAATGCGTTATCAGCAAAAGGAACACGTACAAATTCAGCTTGACAACCGTCAATTTTGCATCCAATTTCCCAGCCACCATTTTCGCAATTGTTTATAAACCCTCGTTGGCAAAAAAAGCATTCTCCACAAAAAGTTTCACAATTTGCACTTACTCTATCCCCAACTTTCAATTTTTTGACGTCTGAACCTACTTCAACAACTACACCAACGTATTCATGACCTAAAACAATATCATTGTTTGCTCTTGGGATTTGTCCATGTATTATATGCAAATCGCTTGTGCAGATTGATGAAAGTGTAACTTGTAAAATTACATCTTTAGGATCTAAAATTTGAGGTTTTTCTCGATTAACCAAGTTATAATTATTTTTAAATTCTGTGTTGAAAACAAGTGCTTTCATTTAAAACTCCTTGCCATAATTTTAGCATAAACGCATATTGTGTTGAAGAATTGATTATTTTGTCAAATAATGGTATTAAAAAGATATATGAATATTTCAAAGCAAGACAGCATTAATTTTCAAGCACGACTATTATCTCAATGGCGTTGTAGTAACATAGCAAATAAAGCTAAAAATGTATCAATTATAGAGCTTGAAAAAAGGGATTTTGCGTTTGCTAAAAAATTTATTAAGCATGTTGAAACTATTCAAACTGATAATAAAACGGCAAAAGAAATTATTGATTCTTCTAGTAAAACAATACTGGAAATATTGCAAGATGATGAGAATTATTCAAAAAAAATAAAAATATATATTGCAACCTACGATGAAAACCCGTGTGGCATATTTATTGCAAACATGCCGAAGAACTCACCGTACAATGATGGAGTAGTTTATTCATCTAGGCATAATCCAGCAAAAAATGAAACAGAATTAGATTGGTTAGTTACTTGGTCCCCTAAAGGGAACGAAAGGCTAAAAGGGATTGGTAAGGCCCTAATTGGAGAATATTTTAGAACTGTTAAAAAAGATAAGTTTAGAGATGTATTTGTCCGAGCAGAAGTTCCTGAAAAATCGTATGCTAAAGGTTTTTATGAAAGACTCGGTTTTGAACAAATTGGAAAGAAACGAGTAAAACTACTTAATAAAAATTCTGCACAATCTATTATTAATGATTACACAAAAGCCAACGATGAAACAATACCAATGCTAGTAACACGCAGAAAAATTAAAGAAGTTGCCGAAGATTTAGCAACAAAAATGAACAGAAAAGAGTTTAAAGAAGAATCTGTAGATGCAGGTTTTCTAATATCTATATAAAAACTTATAAATATTTCATTGTTGCTTGAGAATGCTTGAATTACAAACTATGTGTTTTAGATGTAATAATTTGATAAAATGGATAATTTAAGTATAATAAAAGATATGAATAAGAAAGATTTGTTATTAAGCTATTTATTTGCAATACCAGCGGTATTTCTAGCTGGCTTTTTCCATATTAACTTTCAACAATGGGTTTTTATAATCATATTTATGATTGTATATCCTATTATTTTTGGGTTATTAAACAAAACTACGACACCTGTTTGGGTAACAACACTAACTCCATTGTTATTCATTCTGATTTTATTGTGCGGATATAATATCGGACTTAATGATTACATCAAGATTGCAACTACTGATGATATTAAAAAAGCTAGTGAAATTGAAAATATTATATCTGCTCGTTATTACAACTCTATAAGATTTATTGATGGAACAAAATATACAATAGCACTACGCAATGCTAATAAAGACTCCTACAAGGATGTTGTATTATCTCTTATTTATGATGATGTTGTAACTGAAAATGTTGCTATTCACATTGATACAAATTCTACTGCTTTCAGTAAAAAAGGATATACATCTAAATTGGCTAAGGATTTAAAAAAAGAACTACCATTCTTGCTAAATGGTATAGTGGGTGTATATAACTCTACCGCAGACGTAGAATTTAGTAGTTGTTTCTTTAATATGGATTGTAGTACTCCTTATGTTAAAGCGAATGTTAAAATTGATACTAATGAAAGTTTTGATACAGAAGAAATTAATGAACTGACAAAAAAGCTACTGTTATCTACCATAAGAGGTTTAACTAAGGAAAATATAAAAATAGTGTTTAATATTGAGCCTTGCTCTAAACAAGATAAATGTCACAACTATCAAGCAACACAACGATTATACAGAATAGCCAAAGATTTTTATGAACAAGGTAATTACATTAATACTTTAAAATACTTAGAAAAAGCTAATAAAATTGATTCGAGTTACGGAATATCAATTGAAAATGTCAAGAAAATACAAGAATTAAATAAAACGATAAATAAAACTCCATCTAATTACAAACTATATATAGAGCGTGGTGATTTAAAAAATGTACCTGAATACGATATTATACAGAATAGACAAGGTATTACATCAGATTATTATGGTGCAATAGATGACTATACAAAAGCACTTGAATTAAACCCAAAAGCCTATGGAATCTATGAAAAGAGAGGAGATGCGTGGGCTGATTGTGGATATAGAGCATGTTCAATTTGTAAACTAGAAAGAACTGAACAAGAAAATGCAAATGTTATAAAAGATTATGAACTTGCTATAAAATATACTGGTGGCAATGATAACTTATTTGAAAAGCTAGGTGATAGATATGCCACTGCTGCCCCTGAAAAAGCTTTAAAATATTATAATATGATAAGTAATCAATATCCCAAATATGAAAATACAAAACGCAGCTATGACTATTTACCATTAAAGATAGCTTATAGATATGCTGATATTGAAAATTATGAAAATACGTTCAAAATATTTGACAAGATCCTAGCTTATGAAGAAAATGAAACAATTATTCAAGAAGTTAATGATATGAAGTTTTACTATAACTGGAAAGCAGGTCATTATATAACAGCACTCAAAAATGCTGATAGTTGTTCCGTATGGGTATGTAAAGCACTAGGGATTTTCTTTTAAGCAAATAGTACATAAACCCTGTACTAACATAGCTTGTAGGTTGGGTGAAACCCAACAACACATACTAAAAAAGAGTCCTTACGGATTCTTAATTAAATGGCGGGGCTGACGCTTCTAGGTTCGAACTTTTGGTTCAAAGTTTTAAAAGCAATCTTGCCAAATATAATAAGTTTGAATATATTTTAAAGCTAAAAATTAGTTAAAATATTACTGAATTAATCATCTATATTTTTAGAAAAGAACCAATAAATTAATCCAATAAATGGACAAACAAACACTCCTAATTTTGTTTTATCCATAATTCTTGGTAGTAAATGAGAACTTTGTGTCTGCGTATCTGTTAAAGAATATTGCAAACAATCTTTAATTTAGATATAAAACTAACTTTAAGCTGAGATTACTCATTTAATACGCTTATTACAATTTGCTTCATAATATCCATTTCTTCAGGCTTGCTTTCAGCAATCAAAAGTGTCAAAGCAAACAAAGCACTTGAATCTATTATTGGGAAATTATTTTTATAAAGCATACAGTTTTTATCTAAAAAGTACAAGAAACAACTTGCAGCAATACGTTTGTTGCCATCCGAAAAAGAATGATTTTTAGTAATTAGATATAATAAAGTTGCGGCTTTTTCCTCTAAAGACGGATAACAATCTTTGCCATCAAAAGTTTGATAAATTTGATTAATTGAGCTAGCAAAACTCCCGTCTTTTGGGACCCCAAAAACATCAGATGTAAACCCAGATTTCATCTTGTCGATAATTTCAAGATATTCTTGTTCTGGAATAATAACAGCTTCTTTTTCTGTAAACCCTTTTGAATCAAGTGTTTTATGGTCAAAATTATCAAGCAAATTCAAACCTTTTGCAAAATTATCAAGAATTTTAGCGATATTTTGAGCTTCATCAACTGTTTCAATCTGATTTTCTATGCTTCTTGTTAGAAGATTAAGAGTTGATTGTAATGTTTTAATCTGTTCTTGCTTAGATTTAAGCATTTTTTCGTTAATTGCGTAGCCTTTGGTTATGTATTCTTTTAATG
>JAZUAO010000005.1:0-8405 GCA_045638025.1 Candidatus Gastranaerophilaceae bacterium | reverse complement strand
TACTCTTTTGGGTTGCGTCACCCTTTGCATCATAAGTTGTAAATACTAATTTTGTCGCATTTAATGATTGCAAGTATTCTCTACTTGCTTCTTGTGATTTATCTGCAAGACGCACTTTTGAATTTGCAATCTGTTGTGAATGCAATTCATTCTGGGATAACCTTGCGGTTATGCTTAATAATCTAGCTTGTGAGGCTGCTAATCCCATGGCGTCCTTTCGTCATACTTTTTCCTTACTATGGTTTACGGTTACATGGCGCTAGAACTTTAGGGTTTGTAACTTTATATTAAGCTACATTTTATCACTATTTTAGCTTCGTTACATACAGTAAAGATTTTGGCAAAAAAACTGTGTTTATGGTATGATATTACTATATTACAGACAATTAGGGGGAAAGCATGGCTGAAAGTACACAAGACATGATTAATGATAAGGGGTTAGAGGCTTTAAAAGAAGTAGAGCAAACCCAAATTAGTGAACAAATTGAAACAAAAACATCCGCTGATTACGGTGCTAGCAATATCCGTGTATTAGAAGGATTAGAAGCAGTTCGTATGAGACCTGGTATGTATATCGGTTCTACATCACAACGCGGTTTGCACCACTGTATCTATGAAATCGTTGATAACTCAATCGATGAATCTTTAGCAGGTTTTTGTACAGATATTATCGTATCAGTAAATCCTGATAATAGCGTTACAGTTGAAGATAACGGTCGTGGTATCCCTGTTGATATCAAACCAGAAACTGGCAAGTCAGCATTAGAAATCGTTCACACAGTTCTTCACGCTGGTGGTAAATTTGGTGATGGCGGTTACAAAGTATCAGGCGGTCTTCACGGCGTTGGTGCTTCAGTTGTAAACGCACTTTCTGAAAAATATAAAGTTGAAGTTTCAAGACAAGGTTTTGTATGGCGCCAAGAATATATGAGAGGTGAACCTCTTACACCTGTTGAAAAAGGTGAACCTACTGATAAAACAGGGACAAAAACAACTTTCTGGGCAGACCCTGAAATCTTTACAGAAACAACAGAAATTGATAGAGATGTAATTGCTAACAGACTTCGTGAAATGGCATTCTTGAACAAAGGTTTAAAAATTATTTTCAAAGATGTTCGTGCTAATAAAGAAGAAACTTTCCACTATGCAGGTGGTATTGGAAGTTACGTTGAATTTATGAACAAAAATAGAACCGTGCTTCATGAAAAACCAATCTACATCGACAAATTAGTTGACAATATGCAAGTTGAAGTTGCAATGCAATACACAGATGCTTACAACGAAAGCGTTTTATCATTTGCTAACAACATCAACACACACTCTGGTGGTACTCACTTAACAGGTTTCAGAAACTCAATTACTCGTGTATTAAATGATTACGCAAGAAAAAATAATATTTTAAAAGATTCTGATCAAAACCTATCTGGTGAAGACGTTCGTGAAGGTTTGACAGCCATTGTATCCGTAAAACTTCCAAACCCTGAATTTGAAGGTCAAACAAAAGAAAAATTGGGTTCTCAAGAAGCTATGGGTGCTGTACAAGATGCTGTTAGAGATAAACTTCAAGAGTGGTTGGAATTTAACCCTAAAATCGCAAAAACAATTTTAGAAAAAACACTTCAAGCTCAACGTGCTCGTGAGGCAGCAAGAAAAGCAAGAGAATTAACAAGAAGGAAAACCGTTTTGGAAAATTCAACTCTTCCTGGTAAACTTGCTGACTGTTCAAATAGAGAACCTGAAAAATGTGAAATCTTTATCGTTGAGGGTGATTCTGCGGGTGGTTCTGCAAAACAAGGCAGAAACAGAATGTTCCAAGCTATTCTACCATTAAGAGGGAAAATCCTTAACGTTGAAAAAGCTAGATTAGATAGAATTTACGGTAACAACGAAATTCAGTCTATGGTTCAAGCTTTTGGTATAAACATCAGTAAAAACGGCGAAGAAGTTAATTTAGAAAAACTTCGTTATCACAAAATCATCATCATGACAGATGCTGACGTTGACGGTGCTCACATCAGAACTTTGATGTTAACTTTCTTCTTCCGTTATGCAAGACCATTAATTGAAAACGGATATGTTTATATCGCTCAACCACCATTGTATAAAATTACAACTGGTAAAACTTCTGAATACCTGTTCAATGAACACGCTTTAGACAAAATGTTAAAAGAAAGAGGTATCAAAAATCTTTCACTTTCTGACAAAACAAAATCTAAAGTTAAAACTGGTGAGGAATTGTTAGAACTAATCAAAAATATGTCAGCATTCTATAATTCATACAACAACCCTATTTTGAACTTATATCCAGCAGTAGCCTTACGTGGTTTAGTTCGTTCAAATGTCACTGTTGAAGACTTTGATAACCAAGATAGAATGAACGAAGTTGTAGAATACTTAAATCATTACTTAAAAGACCACGCACAAAACTACAACATTAAAGAAGCTGAAAACTATATATGTTCTTTAAAATACAATCCTGAAAATGCAAAATATTCTATTCAATTAAACTTGAATGAAGAAGAACACGTAGTTATTGCTCAAAATATAATTAAAAGTTCGGAATACAAACGTTTGAAAAATGCTTATCCATTAATCAGAGATTATTTAATTGAAGAAGAACAAAACTTGATTTTGGAAACAGATACTGAACAATACGAAATCACATCATTTGAAAAACTTCAAAAACTAATTGATGAAAGAGGTCAAAAAGGCTTAACAATCCAACGATTCAAAGGTCTTGGTGAAATGATGCCTCAACAACTTTGGGAAACAACAATGGATCCTGCAACAAGAACTTTATTGAAAGTTAATATTGAAGATGCAATGTTGTGCGACCAATTGTTTGATATATTAATGGGTGACAAAGTAGAACCTCGTAGAGATTTCATTGAATCCAACGCAATCTACGCAACAAACATTGATACATAACAAAAAAGCTCCCATTTGGGAGCTTTTTTTATTGAACATTATATTTTTTATTTAATTCTTGCTGTAATTGAGCTAAATCCCTTTGAGCACCTCTTAAGTCATCTTCAATAACTTGACGTTTATCTTGAGGTAAATTAGGATCTTCTAAAACTCTTTTTAAAAAATCAACTTTAACAGTCGCCTGTCTATATAGGATTTCATCCGCAAGTTCATCTCTAAACTGCTCAATTTTAGGATCTACAGCCTTGTTAACGTTAGCTGCAGCGTAAGCACCTAATTTGTTTACTGAAATATCACCCATATTTACTCCTTTCATTTTTACATATATCTATTAAAACAATTTTTCAGAAAAAATTGCTAGTATTTGAAATAAAAATTTACTTGATGTACAATAAATACAGATTGAGAGGCAAATAATGAAAAAAGAATTCATATTCCTTGGACCACCGGCTTGTGGTAAAGGAACACAAACAAGTAAATTAGCACAATATTTAGGATTTCCCCACATTGACACAGGTTCTTTATTAAGAGCTGAAATCAAAAATGAAACTCCTGACGGAATTATAGCAAAATCTTTTATCGATAAAGGGAATCTGGTTCCTGTTGATTTGGTTGCAAAAATTATCCGCAACAGATTAGCACAAGATGATTGTAAAAATGGCTACATTTTAGACGGATATCCTAGAAGTGTCGAACAAGCTGATATGCTTGAAGAAATCAACAAATCAATAGACACTGAAGATTCTAAATTTATGGCAGTCTATTTTGATTTAGACCACGATATACTGATTAGTAGAATTGTAAACCGTAGATCTTGCCCTGTATGTGGAGAAATTTATAACTTAAAATATCATCCACCGAAAACTGAAAACAAATGCGACAAATGCAGTGTTGATTTAATTCAACGTAAAGATGATAACGAAGAAACAGCAGAAGCACGTTTCCAAACATATTTTAGAGAAACTGCTCCGCTTGTAGAGTATTATAAAAACAAAGGTTCACTAAGAACACTTGATGCAAACGGCAGCATCGCTGAAGTTTGGGAAAGATTATTAAAGGTAATAAATGATTAATAAAAAAAGTAGAGATGAAATAAAAAAAATGCGTCACGCTGGTCACATCGTGGCCTTGGTTCATCAAAAAATGAAGGAAATTATTGAGCCTGGAATTTCAACCAAAGAACTTGATAATATCGCAATGCAAATTATCAAAGAAAACCGTGCGGTACCGACATTTTTAGGTTATCACGGTTTTCCTGGGTGCATTTGTGCTTCAATAAATGAAGAAGTTGTACACGGAATTCCATCAGAAAACAGAATTTTAAATGAAGGTGACATCATAAGTGTTGACGTTGGTGCTACATATATGGGACTTGTTGGAGATAGTGCTTGGACATACCCAGTTGGCAAAATTGCACCCGAAGTTCAAAGACTTTTGACAGTAACAGAAGAATCTTTATTTGCAGGTATCGACAAAATGCGCGAAGGTAACGTTTTAGACGATATTTCAACAGCTATTGAAATGGTTGCAAATAGAGAAAAATACGGAATTGTTCGTCAATATGGCGGTCACGGGGTTGGCAGAAATATGCACGAAGACCCATTCTTATTTAACTATAGTGTAGGAGATAAAACACCTTTAAAACAGGGTTATGCTATCGCAATTGAACCAATGCTAAATTTGGGTTGCGATGAGGTAGTTGTTGCTTCTGATGAATGGACTGTAAGCACCGCCGACAATAAACCTTCAGCACACTTTGAACATACCGTTATTGTTACAGACGGCGAACCACTTATTATGACTCAACTTATACCATAGGAGTTAGAATGAATTATTACATAGGTTTATCATTATCATCAGGATCTTCATTAGATTCAGGCGTTGCTGTACTTGATGAAGACAACAATATTATATTAGTAGATAAATTGTACAAGATGAATGACATAATTTTCTTTTTTGAAAATTATTCAAATCTTAAATATTCTAAAATGTGCGTTTCTCTACCTTGGGATAGAACAATGCTTGATGGCAAATGGAGAATTTTATCAAAGCCTTACCAAATGGTTGCGACAAATGAACACATGCCAAACAGAGAAAATTGGACACAACGTTATGCAACACGTGGTTCTGATTTCTTTAAAGAATTAAACGAAAAAGGTATTGAAATCAATCGTTTTGAACTTTATTTAACACGTCAAAGCATGCACTTAAATTCTTGCTACAAGGAACGCTCACCAGCAGACTGCAAGTTTTTACAGCAGACTCTTAGACTTGAATATGGATTTGAAGAACTCCCAAATAACATGATGCCAATGTCTCAATTAGAGGCTGTTGTTGGTGCACTTTTGGCAAAAGAAAACGCGAAAAATCCTGAAAACATCAAGAAACTTTTTGAATTTAGAGGTTTAAATGTAATTGACGTTACAAAAGCCCCTCAATTAATTCAATAACGTCATTATTGATTTCTTCAATAGATTTTTTAGCATCAAGAACCTTAACTCTATTAGGTTCGTGTTTTGCTATTTCAAGATAACCATTTCTAACACGATTGAAAAAATCCATACCTGCAGACTCCATACGGTCTTTTTCCTCACCAACTCTAGCCATTGAAGTTTCTACATCAATATCAAAAACAAGTGTCATATCTGGATAACGACCATTTACAGCTAAGTTATTTAGCATATTAATTCTTTCAATAGAAAGTCCACGACCATAACCTTGATATGCGACTGAACTATCCGTATGCCTGTCACAAAGAATTATTTTACCTTGCGCGATAGCTGGATTAATAATCATATCAATATGTTGGGCTCTATCAGCCAAAAACAAAAACGATTCACATCTATCAGAAACTTCACCGTCATAATTAAGTAAAATTTCTCTAACCTTTTCACCCAAACCTTTTGCCCCAGGTTCACGAGTGATAACGACTTCAAACCCTTTATTTGTCAAATATTCTGCCAATAATTTTAGTTGTGTAGTTTTACCACAACCATCAGCACCCTCAAATGTAATAAATATACCTTTTCCCATACAAGTATTATACTATAACCTAACTCAAATTAACAACATAATACGATTTTATTTCTAAACATTACAAATTATAAAATACATAAAAAAAAGTATATGCTTAAAGTAAAAAATGGGTATAATATTAGAGTAATATTAATTTTATAGGAGACTTGCAATGAAATATTATCGAGCCTTTACGCTAGCTGAAGTTCTAATAACACTAGGTATCATTGGTATAGTTGCAGCTATGACAATTCCAACATTAATAACTAATTATAACCAAAGAGCTTGGGACACACAAACTTCAGTTTTTAATAGAAGACTTGGAGAAGCTTTAAAAGTTATGAATTCACAATCTGCATTAGCTGGTTATACCACTACAAGAGCATTTGTGGACGAATTAAGTAAACATATTAAAATTGTTAAAACTTGCGACAGTGACAAATTAGCTGATTGCTTTATACCTGAATTCTACACAAATGACACTTCTTATAAAGTTGAGGAATTAAAAAAATCTAGAAATCTAAATAATCCAGGTAAATATAATACTGAAACAATAGGAGTAGTATTTGGTGATGGTGTTTCTGCTTTAATAGCTTATAATCCGAAAGCCTCCCAAGATCCATATTCTAACCAAGTTGTTAACATTACAGGTTCTGGTAAAAGCGTAGGTTTAAGTACGGATGCTATCGCGATTCTTTATGATGTTTCGAGTCAAAAAAATCCAAACCATTATGGTGCAGATGATAAAGGAAAATTAAAAGATATTAGAGGTATTAATGTTTCAATTAAAACGGGTGCCGCAATAGTAAACTTAGGTACGAACTATTCACCTATCAATTGTAAAGATACTTCATCAGAAGATTATAAATATTGTCAGGATAGTACTTATTACACTCAAGATTACTGGGCTGGAGCTCAAAAAGCATGTGACGAGCTAGGATTGCGATTACCAGCACAAAGCGAATTATTATCATATTTCCACTCATTAAAAACAACTGCAGATTATAGAGAAATATTTACAGCATACGGCTATTGGCAATCCGATAATGCTCGCGACAGTTATGCATTTTATTTCTATTCTAGTATAGCAGCCCCTGGAGGAACAGTTCAAATACAATGGACCGATAGAGATAATTCCGCTCAAGGTGCAATGTGCATGGAATAATCAACAAAAAAGCTTTGTAGGGCGCGCTTATACGTGCCACAACATAAAAAAAGAGGTTCGTAAGAACCTCTTTTTTTTATCAGTTATAAACTTATAAAAGTTCTTTAACTTCTGCAGCGAATGCTTTAGGATCGATTTTAATACCAGGACCCATTGTAGTTGATAGGTAAACTGATTTAACAAATGTACCTTTCGCTGCTGATGGTTTTGATCTCAATACTGCATCTGCTAAAGTTGCATAGTTTTTAATCAAATCTTCTTCAGTAAATTGAATTTTACCGATAGGGCAGTGAATCATACCTTGTTTGTCAGCTCTGTATTCAACTTTACCTGCTTTAGCTTCTTTAACAGCTGAAGCAACGTCCATTGTTACTGTACCTGTTTTAGGGTTTGGCATCAAGCCTTTTGGACCTAAAACACGACCTAATTTACCTAACATACCCATACAATCAGGTGTTGCAATAAGTGTATCGAAATCAAACCAACCGCCTTCGATTTTTTCAATGATTTCTTCAGCACCAGCGAAATCAGCACCTGCTTCTTTAGCTTCAGTAGCTTTAGCACCTTTTGCGATAACACAAACTTTAACTTCTTTACCTAAACCAGCAGGTAATACAACTGTTGATCTGATTTGTTGGTCAGCTTGTCTTACGTCAATACCTAATCTCATGTGGCATTCAACTGTTTCGTTGAATTTAGAAACTTCTTTAGAAATTTCTTGTAATTTTTTAACTGCATCAACTGCTGAAGATGGTTGTACAAACCCTTCTAGCATTTCTTGCATTTTCTTTTGTTTTTTAGTTAATTTACTCATTATTTTAATTTCCTTTCATGGTGTTAGCGGACTTATCGTCCTTCCATTTACTAGCCTTCTTTAACTGTTACGCCCATAGCTCTGCAAGAACCTTTAATCATTTCTACTGCAGCATCCATAGTTGTTGCGTTTAAGTCGTTCATTTTTATTTTTGCAATTTCTTCAAGTTGTTCTCTTGTGATTTCAGCAACTTTGTTTTTGTTTGGAACTGCTGAACCTTTAGAAATGTTAAGAGCTTTCTTGATTAAAACAGGAGCTGGAGGTGATTTAGTTACGAATGTGAAGCTTCTGTCTTCATAAACATCGATAACTACAGGAATAATGTAACCAGCTTGTGATTCTGTTTTAGCATTGAATTGCTTACAGAAATCCATGATGTTCACACCATGTTGACCCAAAGCAGGACCAACTGGAGGTGATGGATTTGCTTTACCAGCTTCGATTTGAAGCTTAATTTTTCCTACTACTTTTTTTGCCATTTTT
>JAZUAO010000004.1:0-1877 GCA_045638025.1 Candidatus Gastranaerophilaceae bacterium | reverse complement strand
GTACCTCTCAGTACGGCGGTTTTCAAGACCGCTGCAATCGACCACTCTGCCATCTCTCCTTCAAAAGCGATGCAAAGTTACGACATTTTTCTTATTCCTCCAAATATTTTTGCAATTATTTTCAATTATTTTTCAAGTTTTTTGTAAGTAGCTGATTTCTAAAATAATTTATTTGTTGTTTTTGTTGCTTTTTGTGTTATTGTATATAGAAAAAGTTAATGTTTTAGCTTTGTTTTATTGAGAAAATAGTATTTTGAGAATAAAAAAAGATAGAAATAGCAGAAAAAAGTGCTATTTCTATCTTTTTTTAGAAAAAAACTAATTTATTGTTTGATAAATTTAATGTTTTTTGGAGCGTAAGATTTCATTACTTCAATGTCAATTGCTCCAGCAAAGATGAATTCTTTTTCGAAAGTTTCACCAGTCAAGAAGCTTTCAAAGTCAAGATTTGCTGTAATTACACCATCAGTTGCGTTACCTTCAAATTTAACAGTACCACCAATGCAGAACAAAATATCTGTATTTTCACCATCTTCAATAGTAGCAATAAATGTACCAGCTGGGTATCCTTCAAAAACAGTTCCACCCATTACGAATTCTTCTTCAGCGAAGTTTTCGTCCATCTCTTCGATTGAATATGCTTTATAACTATTTTCCACAGGGAATAGGTCTTCTTGTGGTTTTGCATACATTTGCAAGCTGAGGTAGTCTCCTGTGCCTTGGAATCCATTGTCTGTGAGAACTACATCATTTGTAGTTATTCCGATAAGATAAACTTGACCGAAATCTGTTGTAGTTGTTTCAAAGTAATCTAAGTTGCAGTTTGACTCAACTTTTGGTTCTTCTTCTTTTTGTTCAGGTTCTTTTTGTTCACAAGCAACAAATGTTAAGCTCATAGCAGCTAACATAAAGAATGAATAGAAAAGTTTTTTCATGATTTTGGGTGACTGTTATATACCATTGTCCCGTCGGTTTAAAAAAATTAGTATTTTGTTTGTTAATGATTATATGTTTATTAGAGGTAGGAAAGCATCTTTTATGTGATTTAATTTATATTCGCCATTATTATCTAATATAAGTGTTATAATGTCGAATCTTGTGTCGCAGTCTAAATTTTTAGATAAGATATAATTGTGGGTAGCTTTTATTAAATTTTGAATTTTTTTTTCGTTGACAGCATCTTCGGCTAATGTGAAATCTTCGTTTTTGCGAGCTTTTACTTCGACTATTACTAAAGTTTCACCATCTTTAGCTATTATATCAATCTCTTTATGACCGCTGCGCCAATTGGTTTCTAATATCAGATATCCTTGTTGTTCGAGATATGTGCGGGCCATAAATTCGCAGTGGTGTCCGAAATTATGTCTTTTATCTGTCTTTTTTTCTTCCATTACAATAGTGTTATTTCTATTTTACAACAAGCTTGTCCTGATTCGTTGCGTAATTCAAAGCATTTGCTGGTTTCTTTAGTGTTATTGTATATTGTAATGTTTTGATTATATAGTGCTTCTCTTAGATAATTTATATCTAATCGGCTAATTTTTTTATTCATTATTTCGTCGAGTGACAATGTGTCAATTGCCCATTGTAGGTATTTCATTGAATTGACATGTTGATTCATATCTATGTCGCTGACAACTACTTTATGTGTGTATGCAGGTTCGCCTTCATCTTTATAATCTACTCTTTTAGGTTTATTCATTGTGAATAATTCGTTGTGCGTAGTTATAACATGGTTTGCTAAATCTGTTGTTTTTAACAAATCTACCATTTTGCGAGTGTTGAAGTCAATCATTGACCATAGGGTAGAGGCTTGTCCTATAACTTCTTTTTTGTTATTGTAGATTAAGAAATTGCGAGTTGAGAATATTGAGCTA
>JAZUAO010000003.1:0-66653 GCA_045638025.1 Candidatus Gastranaerophilaceae bacterium | reverse complement strand
A
Organism: Candidatus Gastranaerophilaceae bacterium; assembly: GCA_045638025.1. Lineage (GTDB taxonomy): Bacteria > Cyanobacteriota > Vampirovibrionia > Gastranaerophilales > Gastranaerophilaceae > SIG32. Next base: position 66,652 of record JAZUAO010000003.1, on the reverse strand, counting down.
ATAAGGATCACCAGAACATTTTGGATTATAAGCAACAAGTCCAGTTACACCATTTGCAAATTGTACACCAATCAATTCGGTTCCCCAGTCTTCTAACCCAAAATGAGAAGCTTGTTTGATTGTTGTCATATCAACTTCTTCTGGTGTCGCGGTTCCACCACCCCACCAAACTTTATCAGAAAAACAAGATTGTAAATCATCGTTTTTGCAAATTTTATTTATTTTAAAATGTTTTCCTAATTCATTAACAAAAGATAATGTATCAGGGTGTCCAGAAATAACTTGAGCGGTGTTCATGTTTTTCATAGCTTCATTTAATTTTTTCTGAAAAACATCTTTAGCCGTATCCCATTGTCTAGTATTGATATCCACCATCAAAGTCGGAATGGTCATACCAGCAACCACACCAATAATACCTAAAGTGATTAAAACTTCTGCCAAAGTAAAACCAGTAGTCTTGTTTTGGAATCTTTTATCTTTCATTTGTTTACAGCCCTTTCTTGTATTTTATTTCAAGTTTTATTTACACATTGTATATGCAGGTGTTGTTATAGGCGAATAAGAACTGCCTACAGTTCTGTCAGGGTATTTAGGATTATAGGTGTTTATCGTAAGAGTATATTTGTTATTAGGATGAGGAGAACCAGATGCTATTATGCTAAATGGTGGTTCCAAAAAAATACCTTTCTTTTTAGCAAGTTCGGAGTTAAATTTATTATCTATAACTATTTGCGAAATTAACTCCATCAATTCCTCTCTAGATGGTAGATTTTCTTCACCTCCACAAGCAACTATTGCTCCATTGTAGTAAGGACTACCGTTTGAGCACCCTGAAGCAATTCCTTCACAATCGTTTTTGGGGGGAGGAATAATTGGATCATTAAAACATGCTCCGTTAACGTTAATATTATAGCAATCTGTACCAAGTCCGTTTGCACCAAACGAGATTACATCTTTATTTGTTTGGTTGTGTCCTGATTTTCCATTGATATCAAAAATACCTGCAATGCAGGAAGTTGTGGCATTTGTTACGGGTTTTCCGTTTTCAAAGGTCCAAGCATATTGCGTGTCATGGCTAAATCCAGCACAATCTTTTTTGTAAGTAATAATCATTGGTATGCCGTCTGCGGTTATGATTCCTAGTGCAGGAGAGGACCAATCACCTTGGTGTTTTTTAAATGCTCCTCCATCTACAATGTTTGAAATTTTGTATTTTGTTCCATCAGGCATATTAATTTTTTCGTATGGCCAACAACTGTTTAATTTATCGTTGTCACATATTTTTATAATTTTTAAATGATTTTTTAGCTCGTTAATAAAATCAGCAGTTGAAGGATAAGCTGTTGCCATTAGGCCGAGAGCGGTCATATTTTCAGTTGCTTTTGTAAATTTGTATTTTACGGTGCGGATTTGTTCGGCTGTTTGTTTTTCTTCGATATTTTTTATTAGTGGGGTAATAGTAAGCGCAGCAACAACTCCTATTATTCCTAGAGTGATTAATACTTCTGCAAGGGTGAAAGCCTTAAAACGCTGTCTGTGAGAGCGTTTTACCCCCCCCCTGTAAGTAAAATATTGTAGGTTTATCATTGTAATCGTCTCCTGTTTTTAAGTCAGTATAGTAAATAAAATTGTTAATAATTTTATTTACTATACTTATTTTTGTTTTATTCTACCATTTTTTATAAATATGGGCAATCTGTGAAGTAATTTAAATAATCTAAATTTATATTTTTTTATCCTCTAAAAATAGGATATTTTGAGGATTGTTATGTATATCTATCAATATATGTCGTATAATTTTTATAGATAATGTTGACTTTTGAACAATGATCATTATTAAGGTAATAGGTAGATAAATAGGAGGCCGTTTTATGGGCATGGCAGCATCACAGGCAAGATATTTAGGCTTGACCGCAAGAAAAACAAATGTAGAATACGAAGGCCAACAGGTTAACCAAGCGCGTACAGCTTTGGCAAACCAAAGTGCTAACTTATTCAACCAACTTTTAACATTGGAGGTTCCAACAGCTCCAAGTACAGCTGATTTTACATCAGTTCAGTATGCATATCAAGATGGAGCATACGAAGAAGCAATTTCTAGTATGAGCCAATTGACTAACGATCCTGATGGGTATAACTATATGATTACTCACTATCACTTTGCAGATGTGTACAGAGGCCAAAGAGCATTATTAGCAAATCCTCAAGTACAATTTACAGAAGATCCTGCTACTGGTGATCAAGTACCTACTTATGTTGGTAATTGGCAATTAAAAGCATATGTAGCTGGTGATGATCCAGATTTAGATGCAGCATTCGGTCAAATTAATAGAGATTGGCCAGAATTCAAAGCTGCAGTTGATGCAGGTGACGAAGTTTATATGTATGAATCATTTGGCAGAACTTACTTTGCTACAAAAGGAGATTTGATGGCAAGTGCGGCAAGTCCAATTGATCCGGAAAAACCAATCGAAAACCAAAATATTAGATTATCAACATATTACGCTGATACAATCAATGAAAAAGTTGAACGTACAGAGCGTGCAGTTGTTGAAGTTGGTCAAGATGGTAGAGCGGCATCTCTTCAATATGAAAATTCTTCAGCAGTATTTGCACTAAAAACTGAAACTATTACTGACGAAGTTGCGTATAGTGATGCTATGAATCAGTACAACTATGATATGGCTGTTTATGAAAAAACAATCCAAGATATCAACGCAAAAACAGAAGCAATTCAAGAACAAGATAGAACTCTTGAATTGAGATTGCGTCAGCTTGATACTGAACAAGACGCTCTTCAAACAGAGATGGAAGCAGTTAAGAAAGTTATTGAAAAGAACGTGGAATCTACTTTCAAAACTTTCGAATAATAATTAAGAGGATCAAAGATGTCTTACAAATACGACAGTTATTTAGTAATAGCAAACAAATTCGGCTCAGCAGGAAGCGATGCCAAAGCACAATTATTTGAAACTTATGACAAGTTGAGAGATTTGACAGTTTCAGGTAGTGGTGCTGGTACAGGCTTTGAAGCTGCAGGTGGTTTCTTGTATAATTTGGCGAGTTTGTTAGCTCCGGCATCTATTGCTCCAGTATTTGGTGCCTCTGAATCAATGAGTATTCCTGGAACATCATATTTTTCAAATATGACAAGTGGTTCTGCATACGGAGTTAACTCATTGTATAACTACTCAGGCTTCCCTAATGGTGCTGCTCCTATTTCTTGGGGTTTGAGTGGATATTCTACAGGTGGTGCCGCAGGTTTAACTACTGGTTGGGGTTCTATGCAAGGAACTCCAACCGGTTATGCCTCAAATTTGGGCGGACTTGCTGATGTAGCATCAGCAGCAGCTTATGGCGCCGGTGGTGTGAGTGGGTTTGGTATAGGTAGAAACATAGTTCTTCCACTGGCTAGTTGTATTTCTGGTTGGGGTGGCATTATGCAAGCGGCAGCTCCTTATCTAGGTGAATTTGGTTTGCCAGCTATTGTTATGGCTAACTTGATGCAAGGAACTTCATCTGCTGCATTATCTGCTTTTCAAAATATTACAGGTAATATTACGGCTAATGCAGATACAATTCTTTCAAATAAGGTTCGTAACATTGAAACTGTGTGTAAAATGCTTGATACACAAGGTGATGTTGTTAAGAAAATGCTGAAAGAATCTATCGAAGGCGATAGTAAAGCTGTTCAAAACATTTAATTAAAGTTTTTTTATTTTTTGTCGTATAATATTACAAGAGGGATTTATCCTTCTGTCTGGTATTACTTGAGACTACATGATTAAGACATGTTACAAAGAGTTATCTAAAAAGGCAATAAATTGTAACAGCAAGTTTTAATATATGTGTAGGTCTAAAGTGTAAAAGGAGTTATATGCTTCGACAAACTTTAGAGACGAATATAAAAAGAATAGTCGATTTCTTGTTATATTCAAAAAACTTCCTAATAAGAAAAAATCCTTTGAAGTCGCTTCAAGCGTCGCTAATCGAAGGATTGAAGGATTTTCTGACAATGAAAAAGAAGTTAAAAATGGCGCAGTATCGATTAAATTATCATCGCCATCAGCTTCAAAAGATGGAACAATTGATTGCAGAAAATAATGATCACAGTTTCTTAAAAGGAAGAAATCTCAACGAAACCAGATAGAAGGAAAGACAATGGGATTAATTAATGCAACAATTCGTGTAGGAATGCTTGCGTCACAGAAAATGGATCTTGAGTACAAGATTATGGTGATCACGCAGGCGCAGATGAATTTGTCTCAATCTGTTCAAGATTTAATGCAGGTTGGTACAGATTACACTGATCCTGATTCACAAGCTGCTAAGATACTGAAGCAGCGTGAAGCACGATTGCAACAAGTTGAAAAACGAATGGCAATGCAAATGGAGCAATACAAAACTCGACTCAAGGCTATCGAAACAGAACTTGAATCAGCAAAAGGTATGCGTGACAAGTGCGTTGAATCAATGTTTAAATATTAGTTTGAATAAACAAGCTTATGATATCGTTTAATGCGACATATTGTCGTTGATATTTTTGAGCTTGTTTTTCTAATAACCCTATTTGTTTTTTATGTTCTAAAATAGAAGCTTGGCATTCACGAGAAGAGTTGTTCAAGCCTTCTTGAACTTGTTGTGCTTCTTGTAAAACGCTTTTCATTGAAATTCCAAGCGCTTCCATTGTTTGTTTAATAATCATTGCACCTGTTTGCTTAGTAACTCCTGTTGGAAGTTTTGTGATTAATTGTTTTAAAACAGCGACATTTGACGGAATTTCAAAATCATCTAATTCTGATGATACAAATTGTTGAGGTTGAATATTTAATTGAGGTGTTACAGGTTCAACAAAGATAGGTTCTGACATTGTTGGTTCTTCCATAACAACAGGTTCTTCGATGATTTCTTCTTCGTCGAAATTAACAGGTTCTTGTTCAATAGAAAATTCTTGAACAATTGGAGTTTCAACTGCAAAATTGTTACTTTCGTATTCTAGATTTACATTTGGAGTAACTTCAACATCTGTTTGCATTTTTAGTGCTTCAACTATCTTTTTACCGACGCCTTCGGTCATTCTGTTATTTGCCATTTTTCCCTCATTTAATAAATATCTGGGTATATCTTAATTAAAACAAAAAAATAATTCAAGAAAAAAGAATTGAGCTCTTAATAATACTAAATGTAATTGCCCGAGATGATTTTTTGTGATATTATGTAGGCGATTTGAGGGATATTATGAAAGAATATAATTTAGAAAAAATTACAGATTTAAAATATGGTGAAAATCCTCACCAAATGGCTTCATTATTTAAAAGCTCAGAAATGGTTGATTACGAAGTTTTATTTGGTAAAGAACTGAGCTATGACAATATTTTGAATATATATGAATTGTCTAGGGTGTTGGGTGAATTTTACGATGTAAATGCTGTTGGTATTATTAAACACCAAACAGGTTGTGGTTTAGCGTTAGGTAGAACTACAGAAGAAGCGTATAATAAAGCCTTTGATTGTGATCCTGTTAGTGCTTTTTATGGAACTGTTGGTTTTACTCAAACCTTGGATTATGATACGGCAAAACATATTAATTCAATGGGGGTTAAGGCTTTAATTGCACCTGATTTCCATCCAAAAGCTTTAGAATTATTAAAAGAAAATCCTTCGATTAAATTGGTAAAAGTTAACACCCCATTACATAAAATTAGAGAAATGGGACTTGATGAAATTACTGTTACTCCGTTTGGAGTCTTGATTCAAGAAAAAAATACAAGCGAGCTTAATAAAGATTCGTTTAGGGTGGTTACTAAAGCAAAACCAACTACAGAACAACTTGAAGATGCTATTTTTGCTTGGAAAGTTGCAAAACATGCAATAAGTGATTCAGCAGTTATTGCTAAAGATTTTGCGACATTAGGTATTTCCCAAAATGAAACAAGTTGTGCATCTGCAATTGAAGAAGCTTTGAAATTTGCTTGTGACGGTGCAAAAGATGCGGTTTTAGCTACAGATGGTGTGATTTATTCACATGATGCAATTTATGCTGCAGCTCAATCAAGAATTGGTTTGATAATTCAGTCTGGTGGTTCTCCAAAAGACCGTGAATTAATTGCACTTGCGGACAAATATGGTATTTCAATGATATTTACAGGAATAAGGAATCAAAGACATTAATTATGGAAATAAAAGCTTGGGATGATTATTTTTTAGATTTAGCAAAAACTTGTGCAAGTCGTTCAAACTGCTTGAGAGCTCAAGTTGGTGCGGTTATTGTTGGTGAAGACAAGAAAATTAAAGCAACTGGATACAATGGAACTCCTTCCAAGGTTGAATCTTGTTATGAACGTGGCGAATGCTATAGAATTAAAAACAATATTCCGTCTGGGACTTGTTATGAAACGTGCCGTTCAATTCATGCGGAACAAAATGCTATAATCCAAGCAGGGCAAGATAGATGTAAAGATGCGACAATGTACATTTGGGGACATAATTTTATTTGTATTTTATGCAAAAGATTTATTGTTCAATCAGGCATAAAAAACTGTGTTCTTAAAAAAGATGAAAACTCGCCAATTGTTAGAGTTTCGGTTGAAGATATTAGAAATGAATTAAATGCCTAGGGGGGAAGTGAAAAAAGGCTTTACACTTGCAGAGGTCTTAATTACCTTGGGTATTATAGGTGTTGTTGCTGCAATGACAATACCACGTTAATTCAGGATTACAATCAAAGATCTTGGAATACTTCAGCCAGTGTTTTTAATAGAAAATTAGGTGAAGCTCTAAAGATAATGAATTCACAAAGTGCACTTGGTGGATATTCAACGACTATGGTATTTGTTGAGGAACTTTCTCGTCATATGAAAATTAATAAAATTTGTGATGTTGCAACTGATTGTTTCCCAAGTCAAATTTATGTAGATGGTGAAGTTGTCGAAGTTAGTGATATAAAAAATCAGATAATTTGTATTGAGTGATTAATATCTAGATTTAAAAACAAAGCGAGGTTAAGGACCTCGCTTTTTCATGACTTTTTTTTAGAAATCATTAAATACTTAGTATGAAATCGTGTGTTTTATCTACATAGAATGGATGATTTTTAACAGATGAAGTGCACATATTCTGTAAAATTAATGTAAAATAATTATAGAAAGGCGAGGCAAAAATGTTTAAAGGTTTTTATCCGCAATATGACTTGGCAGGAAGAATACAACATACAAAAATGGATCCAGGCTTTAACGGGATTCCGTCAGCTCGTATGGGGAGAGTTGAAGCTTCGTCATCACCTGATTTTAAACAAGTTATGTCAGGCTTAATTGAGAATTTTAATGAAGAATTAAATGCGCCTGATAACTTGTTAAAAGATGCAATGTCTGGCAACAAGAATGTTGATATTCACGATGTTATGACAGCTATTGCAAAGTCAGAAGTTAGTGTGAATGTTGCGACTCAAATGGTCGGAAAAGTCATTCAAGCGTATGACAGAGTTATGCAAATTCAGGTGTAAAATGTTATTGTTAAATTAATAGTGGGACGGAAATGGACTTTCAAAAACTTTTAGAAAACAAAGCTTTATTGTATGGGATTATAGGCGCAGTTGTAGTTGTTTTGGCGTTATTTGTGACAATAGGTGTTGCAAATTCTTCAAAAGGTGGTAATGGCGCAGCTCGTGTTGTTAGTGAAAAGGTTATTAAAGAACCTTTGGACTTATTAACAACAGATAACTTGGGTAAGGCAATCGAAATACAGGCATTACTTGCAAGAGAAGGTATTGACGCGAGTCGTAAGCTTGACGGTACAAAATCGACAATTTTCTTAAAACAATATACTTTAACTCAAAAAGATGCAGCACTATTGGCAATTGTTAAAAGTGGTTTGATGGATCAAAATGTTGGGTTGGAAATTTTTGACAAAGGTGACTTTACTTCAACTAAAGAAGATAAAAGAATTAGACTTGCAAGAGCAATTAATGGTGAGCTTGCAAGATTGATTCGTAAAATCCCTCCAATTGAAAACGCATCAGTATTCATTTCAATTCCAGAACAAACTATGTTTACATCAATGCAGAAACCTGTTACTGCAACAGTTCAGATAACTATTCCTGCAGGTGATAAATTGGATCAAATAAAAGTCAAAGCGATTACAAACCTTTTATTAGGTAGTGTTACAGGCTTAACTTCTGAGAACATCGCGATTACCGATACCAATGGTAATGTCTATACAAGTATTATTGATGCTCAAGATGAAATGCTTGAAAAACTTCAAGAAAATGATAAATATATGCAACAAAAAGTTGCAGCTCAGTTGGATAGATTAATTGGTAAAGGTAACTATGTTGTTACAGTTAGTACTTTCTTAAGACAGGCTCCTGTTGAAAGATTTACAATTGAATACGATCCAACTAAAAAAACTGCAGTAACTGAACAAAACTTTACTGAAGGATTGGGCGATCAAACTCAAGATGTTAACAGAAATGTTAATGCAGTGAGTGTTTACCTTCCAAATGGTTTAGCATCTGGTTCTTCAGATTCTTCACAAAATAGAAGTTATTCTCGTTCAGCTACTGAAACTCAATATGGTGTTACTAAAGTTCAAACAAACGAATATATTAAACCAGGGGTTGTTGAAGAAATTTCTATTGCTGTAACTCTAGAAAAATCAGCACTTCCTACAAATACAACTTTGGAAGAATTAAAACAATTGATTGCTAATGCTGCAAGTCCAAAAGCTTCTGCAAGAAATGTGTCAATAGCATTTTCAGATTCTGCAGATCCATACTTGGCATCTGATAGACCAGTAAACCTTCCAAAACCAGATGAAACAGGTAATCCTTGGTGGTTAACAATAGCACTTTCAGGTTTAGGATTGTTGATATTATTCAAAGTTATTTCTGATAAAGTTCGTCAAGTTCAAGAAGCTAATAGACAAGAAGTAGAAGCTCTTAGAGCAAAAGCTGCAGAACAAGAAAGACAATTAAGTGATATTAATTCTAGAGCGGCACAATTAACTCAAAGACAGTCAGAATTGGCTCAAAACTTATTAGAACAACAACAACGTGAATATATTCCACAACAAGATGAAGGCGCATTGTTGGAATCATTGGCTAATGTTTCAGCTGAAATGTCAGATGCTGATGCTGATGAAGCTGGTGAAAAAATTAAGAGTTGGATAGAACAAGGTTAAAAGTAAATGGCTATAAAAGGTTTTAACTACCAAGAATTTGCACAAAATTTGACAATGCAGGCACAAGAACTTGTGCCACAGGATTTTGCGCCATATGAACAACAGTATGTGGTTAATACTTTATTAAATTTTTCAACCTTAGCTGGTGAAGCTCTATATAACGATAAGGAATCAAATTTTAATGCAGATCAAGCAATGATGATTACTCAAATTATTGCAGAATGGTCATTTCACAAATCTGTTGATTTGATTCGCGCAGGAATCCCACAAGAGTTTTGGGATCCTATTATGCAGAAAATTGCGTTTACGATTTTTGAAATCGCTAAACAAACTTTCATTCAAGGATTACCACAAGAGCAAATTCTTCAATTAATTGAGCACCACGTTAAAAAAACATACGTAGATGCAATTGCAGAATTAAAAGATAAAGGATTTATTGATCAAGGTTTGATGGAAAAAGCTTCTAATCAGTCAAACATTGATGCAATGACTCAACAAATGAATGAACAGCAAATGGCTGAAGAACAAGCTATGCAACAGGCAGAAATGCCAGTTCAGCAATCTGGTGGGGTTCCACAACGTCAAACCCCTCCAGTCGATAATGGCATGATCCCAAAAATTATGAAATTGGCTACAGTTGCTCTTGTTTTCCAAAGAATGAAACAAGAAAAAGTTCAGACATATTTGGATAAGTTTAATCCAGACGATGCTCAAACTGTTATTAAATATATGGGCATGCGCGATTTGGACAACCGTGTTAGTGTTCCAACAACGATGAAATGTTTGAACGAAATTAGGACTAATTTGCCAAAAACGCAGGATTTAAGTCCGTCAAAAATAGTTATGCAAATCCAAAAAATTACAGAAGGGATGGATAAGCAACAATTAGAAACATTGTTAAGAGCAGAACGATTAAAGGTGAAACGCTTTGTTTTCAATGCTTTAGAGGGTGAATATTACGAACTTCCACCAAAAGTTGCTAATATTATTGCCACTCATGTACAAGATAGTGTATAATAATATTAAATCATGATTATTAAAAAGAAAAAACAACAACCGGAGGAGGTAATTGCTGAGGAGTTACCTGTACAAGAAGAGCGAGTCGAGGATGAAAATGCCATCGATTTATTTAATCTTGACAATATAGACTTCAAGCAACGAAATGAACGACGTAGGGGGGATAGACGTCGTGGTTTTAGGCGTATTGATGATAGAAACTTGATATCTCGAGCAAGAGAAGAGGCAGAAGCTATCAGAGAAGCTGCGGCCAAAGAAGGATATCAAGAGGGTATCGGTGCTGCAAATGCTGATATCGAAGCTTTAAGAAATTCAATTGCTGAATTTGCCAATGCAAAACAGGCTGTGTTTGATCAAATTGCTCCTGAAATTTTGTCAATTAGTGTTGATATTGCTAAAAAAATTATTAAAAAAGAATTATCACAAACGCCGGAAGTTCTTTTAGATAGTGTACTTGATATTTTAAAGGGACTATCAAAAGAAGAAACAAAAATCCTTATCAGAACAAATCCTTCTCAAGTTGGGATGTTGAAAAGCGAAGTTCCAGAAATGGCTTCTCAAATTGGTTTGGATGCAAAAATTGTAATTATTCCTGACGAAGCTATAATGGAAGGTGGATGTGTGGTTACGACAACAAACGGGGTGGTAGATGCAACAATCGAGACTCAGTTAACAATTATTAGTGAGGCGCTTAGAGAAATTTAATGGCACAGGGTAATTCAGGTGGAAATCCAATAAGTGAAATTTTTATGGCGGTGTTTGTATTGACACTTCTATTAATTTTGCTTGTTGAAATGCCTACTTGGGTTATTAACTTTTCAATATCGTTGAATATTACTCTTGGTATTGTGCTTTTGATGATTGCGTTGTACGTTCAAAAAACATTAGAATTGGCGTCATTCCCATCAATCATATTGATTGGTACAATGTTCCGTTTGGTACTTTCAATTGCGTCAACGAGATTGATTTTAGCAAAGGGTGAAGCTGGTGAAGTTATTGAGGCTTTCGGTACATTTGTAACAGGTGGTAACATGGTCGTCGGTGGTGTAATCTTCTTGATTATCACAGTTGTACAGTTTATGGTTATCACAAAGGGTGCTGAACGTATCGCCGAAGTTGCTGCTCGTTTCGCCTTAGATGCGATGCCTGGTAAACAAATGACGATTGACGCTGACTTTAACGCAGGCTTAATATCTCCAGAAGAAGCTACCAAAAAGCGTGAAGACTTACAAAGAGAATCTAACCTGTTCGGTTCAATGGACGGTGCGATGAAGTTTGTAAAAGGGGATACTATTGCGGGTATTATTATTGTTATTATCAACATTGTCGGAGGTTTGTGTGTTGGTTGTTTAATGAATCAAATGCCGATTGCTGACGCTGTTGCAAAATATACAATTCTAACAATTGGTGACGGTTTGGCATCACAGGTTCCATCACTTTTAATGTCAATTGCAGCCGGTGTGTTTATGACTCGTTCATCTGCTCAAAGTTCTTCTTTGGGTGCTGATGTTGCTGGTCAGATTATGAGTAAACCTTATTCGTTGTTCTTTGCATCTGGATTCTTGATGTTACTCGCGATTACAGGGCCAGTTACTGGTTTACCTTGGTTCCCATTCTTGTTATTTTCTATTGCAATTGGCGTTGCTGGATTTTCAGTATTAATTAATGCTGATGTTCAATCTCAATTAGGTCAATTAGAAAATGTGCGTCAAAATATGCAAGATTTGGTTAACCCTAACCGTATGTATGAACGTTTGGGTGTTGACGTTTTAAGCTTACAAGTTGGTTCAAACTTACTTGTAATTGCCGATCCAGATCAAGAAGGTCAGTTGCTTGCTAAGATTGCTGCATTACGTCAAAGAGTTACAGATGAACTTGGATATATTCTGCCTAACATTAGAATTATGGACTCATCTGCTTTGGATGCGAATGAGTACATGATTTCTATTCGTGGTAATACGGTGGCGACAGGTTATGTATATCCTGGACGTTTGATGGTTATTGCTGATCAATGGGATTCTATGAGAAAAGAAGTTCCTGATGATGCAATTATTGGTATTGACCCTACGTATCAAACTCAAGCTTATTGGATTACAACTGAAGATGCAAAAGCTGCACGTTCAGTTACAGCTGTTGATGCAACTGACGTTATCGTAACTCACTTACAAGAATGTGTAAGAAAACACGTTGATGACGTTATGACTAAAACGGATGTCTTAAAACTTATGGAACTTGTTAGATCGCAAGACCCTACTCTTGTTAACGACCTTGTTCCTACAATTATTTCTACAAGTGATTTGAGAAAAATCTTTGTTAACTTGATTAGAGAAAAAGTTTCTATCAAGGATATTATTTTTGTATTTGAAAGGCTTTGTGATTACGCGAGATTTTCCAAAGAACCAGATATCTTGTCAGAACGTTTAAGAGCTGCGTTAGGTCGTCAAATATGCTTGTCTAATGTTCAAGAAGACAAGGTGTTGTATGCGTTAACTCTTTCTCCTGAGTGGGAAAAAATTCTTGATGATAGCTGTCAAAGAACTGAGTTGGGAACAATGTTCTTATTGAATCCTATGCAGGTTCAAGAATTGATTGAAACTTCAGCTACAACTTTGATGAGAGCTCACCAAGCTTGTGGTAAACAACCAGTAGTATTATGTTCGCCAAGAATTAGATTGCCGTTGTACCAGCTTCTTGAGCGTCATATTCCAACAATTGTTGTTATTTCTTATTCTGAATTAATCACTGATATTAAGGTCGAAGCTATTGACACTATTGGCGAATCTTACGCAATGGATTAATAGATGTTGAAGAAAATATTTACTTTTTTAATAATAATTTATCAAAAGATTTCTCGTTTAACTCCACCAGTTTGTAGGTTTACTCCTACGTGCTCTGAGTATATGAAACAGGCTATTGAAAAATATGGAGTTTTGAAAGGTGGCTGGCTTGGTATCAAAAGAATTTGTCGATGCCATCCACTAAATCCAGGTGGATATGATCCTGTGCCTTAAGTTGAATTATTTCATGTTCTTGCTATAATTGGATTATGAAAGATATGTTAGACAAAATTCTTCAAATAGAGAAGAAATATAAGGAATTAGGTGAAACTTTATCAGATCCTGCAGTAATTCAGGACTATAATAAGTTTAGAGATTTATCAAAACAACGCAAATCAATGGAAGAAACTGTTGAATTATATTACGCTTGGAAATCTGCAACTGATGCGATTGAAGAAGCTAAAGAAATGATTTATGCAGAATCTGACGAAGAAATGAAGGCGTTTTTAAAAGCAGAAATGGAAGAAAATGAAGCAAAACTTCCTGATTATGAAGAAAGGATGAAAATTCTTTTACTTCCACGAGATCCAATGGATGACAAAGATATTATGTTAGAAATTCGTGGTGGTGCAGGTGGCGACGAAGCAAACATTTTTGCTGGTGATTTAGCTAGAATGTATATGCGTTTTGCAGATAAGCAAGGTTGGCAAACTCAAGTTTTAAGTAAAACTGAATGTGAAGCTGGTGGATATTCAGAAATTATTATTTCTATGAAGGGTGATGCAGTATATTCACAATTAAAATATGAATCAGGTGTTCACAGAGTTCAAAGGGTTCCAGCAACTGAATCTCAAGGTCGTGTTCATACATCAACTGCAACTGTAGCTGTAATGCCAGAAGTTGATGATGTTGAAGTTGAAATTAGACCAGAAGATATCGAGATGTCAACAGCGCGTTCAGGTGGTGCTGGTGGTCAAAACGTAAACAAGGTTGAAACTGCTGCAAGATTATTCCACAAACCTACAGGAATTATGATTTTCTGTACAGAAGAACGCTCTCAGTTGCAAAACAAAGAACGTGCAATGCAGATTTTGAAAGCAAAACTTTATGATATGGAAGTTCAAAAACAAATGCAAGAAATTACAGACTTGCGTAGATCTCAAGTTGGTTCTGGTGATAGAAGTGAACGTATCAGAACTTACAACTTCCCTCAAGGTCGTTTAACAGACCATAGAATTAACCAAAACTTAAATGTATGGACTGTAATTGATGGCGAACTTGAAGATTTGCTTAAATTATTGATGGAACACGACCAAAAATTGAAGCTAGAAAAGTTGGCTCAAGTGAACTAAGGTGGTGCTCGTGACAGATAGAAAATGCGTCGGATGTGGAACAATTAAAGATAGAAAAGAGTTAATTAAAATTACGGCGCAAAACCCGCACAGTGACATTATTGTAAATGGCGGGTCAAAAATATTTGGCAGATCTGCATATCTTTGCTATAATAATACTTGTATAGAGAATGCTTTTAAAAAAGATAAGCTGAAAAGGGTTTTAAAAGCCCCTGTAACGCAAGAATTGAAAGGGAAATTATTAAATGAGTTATGATACAGTAAGAATAAATGAATTAGCAAAAGAATTAGGACTTCCAAGTAAAGAAGTCGTTGATAAATTTGCTCAAATAGGCGTTACAGGCAAAACTCATTCAAGTACTGTTACAATGGATCAGGTGAAAAAGTTGAAAGACTTTATTGCCTCAGGCGGTGTAAAGGAAGTTAAAAAACCAAAAGCATTCATTGTTAAAAAGGCAAAAGCTCCTGAACCTGTTCAAGAAGAGAAAGTAGTTACAGAAGAACCTAAAAAGGCTGAGGAAGAAGCTCCTAGACGTCCTGTTGTTGAAGTTGTTAAACCTCAAAATCGTTTGGAAATTGTTAGAAAAGCTCCTCCAAAAGTTGAAAGACCTCAGCAATCAGAAAGACCGGAGAAAAAATCATTCCAAAGAGATGGTGAGAGAAAATTCCCTCCTCGTGGTGAAAGACCTGAAAGAGGTGAAAGACCAGTAGGTGATAGACCTACTCGTAAGCCGTTTAATAAAGATGGCAAACCAAGTGAAAGACCAGAAAGTGGTGAAAAGAAGCCAATTCAACGTCACATAATTTCTCAAGATATTTACGAAAATAAAGGCGGAGCAAAAAGACGTCCTGATAATAAACGTAAAGAAAAAGATTTCAATTCTAAAAAAGAAGAACAAGAACGTATTTCTTTAGAAAAAGCAGCAGCACAAAAACACAAAAAGAAAATTCATAAAGATGAAGTTGTTGAAGAAGTAAAACAAATTGTTGTTAATCAAGCAATGACCATTTCGGAGCTTTCTGAAAAAATTCAAAAAACTCCTGCAGAAATTGTTAAATTCCTTATGATGAATGGAGTTATGGCAACTGTTAACCAATTAATTGATATCGATGTTATTAAAAAAGTATGTGCTGAATACGAACTTGAAGTTCTTGATGAAGATTTAGAAGCATTTATGGAAGAAGAGCTAGAAAAAGAAGAAAAACAAAAAGCTCTTTCTGAGGTTGATAAAAAATTACTGAAAAAGCGTGCTCCTGTTGTATCAATTATGGGTCACGTTGACCACGGTAAAACAACACTGTTAGATAGTATTCGTGCTTCTAAACACAAAATTGTTGCTACTGAGGTTGGTGGTATTACACAATCTATTGGTGCTTACACAGTTTATCTAGACAACAGTAATGAGAAGAAAATTGTATTTGTTGATACTCCTGGTCACGAAGCGTTTACAGAAATGCGTGCGCGTGGTGCAAAAGCAACCGATATTGCAATTCTAGTTGTTGCAGCAGATGACGGTATTATGCCTCAAACAATTGAAGCTATTAACCACGCAAAAGCTGCAGAAGTACCAATTATTGTTGCAGTAAACAAAATTGATAAACCTGGTGCTAACCCGGATAAAATTCTTCAACAATTGACTGAACATGGCCTTGTTCCTGAAGAATGGGGTGGTGATACTATCACAGTTAAAGTATCAGCGTTGCAGGGCTTAGGTATTGACGAATTGTTAGAATACATCTTGCTTGTTGCGGATGTTCAAGAATTAAAAGCTAATCCTAAAGCCGAGGCTTCTGGTGTTGTTATTGAGGCTAACTTAGACAAAGGTAAAGGTCCTGTTGCAACATTATTAGTTCAAAATGGTACACTTCGTGTTGGTAACTGTATTGTTGTAGGTACAGCTTGCGGTCGTGTTAGAGCATTGCTTTCAGATAGTGGTGAAAAAATCCAAAAAGCTGAACCGTCAACACCTGTTGAGATTTTAGGTTTGACAGAAGTTCCTCAAGCTGGTGATTATTTTGAAGTTGTTCAAAACGAAAAAGAAATGAAATCAATCATCGATAAACGTAAAGAAAAAGCTCGTGACAAACGTCTTGAAGCTATGCTTCCTGCGCATATTAGACGTGAAGCAGTTGCAGGTGATGATGATATTCCTCAATTGAACTTGATTATTAAAGCTAATACTCACGGTTCTGCAGAGGCTGTTTCTCAAGGTATTGCGCAACTTGAATCTAAAGAAATTAAGACAAAAATTATTCACGTTGGTGTTGGTGATATTTCAGAAGCTGACGTTATGTTGGCATCAGCATCAGGCGCTTTAATCTTAGGCTTTACCGTAAAAGAAGATGGTAACGCGCTTGCAGCAGCAGAGCGTGAAGGTGTAACAATTAAGAAATACGATATTATTTATCAAGTTCTTGAAGATATGGAAAGAACAATGTTGTCACTTCTTGAACCAGAAATTAAACATGTTGAACTTGGTAAAGCTGAAATTCGTCAAGTGTTTACTATTGGTAAAACAACAAAAATTGCAGGTTGTTATGTAACTGAAGGTAAGATTGTAAGAAGTAAAGATGCAGTTCTTGTACGTAATGGTAAAGAAATCTTCCGAGGTGCGATTGATCAACTTAAACGTTTCAAAGATGACGTTAAAGAAGTTGCACAAGGCTTTGAATGTGGTATTTCATTCGCTAAATGGAACGATTTGGAAATCGGCGATATAATTGAGGTTTCAACCCAAGAAGAAGTTGAAAGAAAATCATTATAGTCTTAACTTAAAAACATAAAATATATAAAAAGGAGGGTGAAACCCTCCTTTTTATATATGATTGTTGGCCATAGGCTGGCAACCTTGCTTTCTAGTATATTGTTATTGTGGTACATTTGAAATATCGTAACATCCGTACTCGCCAATACCTCCCATTGTAGAATATCCGTCTTCGCAAACAGAGCAACCTATAACAGGATATCCAGCTTGAGTACTATATTCTTCATGATAGTAGGCTTCTAAACAGTGACTAGGATTTTGATAACATTCACCTTCATGTTCTAAAAAACCAGCCCCACAACCTTCAGGAGTTGTTTCTGGCAAGCTTGTCATTGTTCCACATTGTTCCGCAACAATTGCATTATTGTTAACAGCATATCTACATAAATCTTTCGCTCCAATGTTTGGTGTTTTAAAGCCATTTAAATCTACAACAAGATTAAGAGCTCCATTTGCGATTCCATCGGTGTTTTCAAGACTGACAATAGTTCCGTCATTTAGGACAAATGTATAAAGTTTATTTTGTGACCAAACTTCGCTATTGCCATTGGAAAAAGAATATTCTATTTTCCCATCATTAGAAGTTGAATCAATATCACTCACAACTTTTAAAACTTTTTTAAATTCAGCAGCATAACAATTACTGTCTGTACCACAACTTGCAATAGGAGCTAAACTTAAGTCAGTAACGCCTTCGTTAGCCATCATCATTTTAAAAGCATTAGCTAAAATAGACTTAGTTTTTTGTTTTTGTGTTTCTAAAACTTTGTCATTGTAATTTGTAATTAATGTTGGAATAGTCATAGCCGCAACTACACCAATAATACCTAGTGTAATCAATACCTCTGCCAATGTAAATCCAAATCTTTTAGTCATATAAACCTCCATAATTGTATAATTTCCCCCTAAGTATAGCATTTTTTCGAGGCTTGTGCAACAGATTTAGATTTTATGTTATAATAATAGCAAAGGAGAAATTATTATGACATTGAGAAACGAACGTGTTAGAAAAGAACTTATGAGAGATATCTCTGAAATCTTGCAAAGAGAAATTAGGGGGCTTTTAGGCGTTGTATCAGTTATTGATGTCGAAGTTTCTCATGATAATTCTTTTGCTAAAGTTATTTATAGTGTTTTGGGTTCTCCTGAACAAATTGAAAAAACAAAAGAAGTTGTTGAAAAAAATACTCCAAAAATTAGATATGAAGTTGGTAAACGTATTCGTTTAAGACTTACTCCTGAATTGAAATTTGTTTATACAGACTCTTTCGAAAAAGGTTCTCGTGTAACTGAAATTATTGATAAAATTTCCAGAGGGGAATTATAATTGTTTGGATTTTTGAATGTTTATAAGCCAAAAGGAATGACATCTCATGATGTTGTTGCGAGGTTTCGTCGTGTCACAAAAATTAAACAAATTGGTCATACTGGTACGTTAGATCCTTTCGCTGAAGGTGTTTTACCCATTTGTATAGGTAAGGCTACTCGTTTAATTGAATATTTGAATGATGATAAAGAATATCTTGCAACTGTGCAATTTGGCGCAAATACTGATACGTACGACTTAGAGGGGGAAGTAGTAGAAACTTTTGACAAAAAAGTCACTAAAGCGGATGTTGAAGTAGCGCTAAAAGATTTTGAAGGTAAAATTTCTCAGTTGCCACCAATTTATTCAGCGATAAAAGTTAATGGAAAAAAACTTTATGACTACGCAAGGGAAGGCAAAGAAGTAGAAATTCAACCCCGTAATGTTTTTATTAGTAAAATTGAGCTTAAAAATTTTAATTTTGATACTCAAACGGCAGAGATTTTAGTTGCTTGTTCGAAAGGGACATATATTAGATCAATTGCTTATGATTTAGGACAAAAATTGAATTGTGGTGGGTATCTTATAAAATTAATACGCACTCAAGCAGGTAAATTTTTACTTGCATCTAGTATTAATTTAGAAGATTTTTGCGATGAAAATTTTGTCGCTCAAAATTTAATTAATCCTCTAGAAATGCTTGATTTGCCTCAACTTGAAATAAATGAAATTGAGTATAAAAAAGTTTTGCAAGGTCAATATTTTTATAAAAATGAAATGAAAAGTAATGGTTTTTTGATTTTGATTTATAATAATAGCGTAGCTGCTATTGCAGAAATCGAAAATAGCAAAATAAAAGTCAAAAAGGTTTTTGGATGAAAAAGTTATTACTAATAATTGCAATGATATTCTTTTCTGCTGATTTTGCAGGTGCTGTTAGTTGCTTATACAACTGTGTTGAACCATACGATTTGAGTCATGGTTTTTCACGTTTTATGAGTGCAGTTACAGGCTCAAATCTTTTGGCTGAAAAAGTTGCAAAATCTATTTTGAAAAAAGAAATAGTAAAAAGTACAGAAGGTAATTTTTCTGTTAAAGTCGATTCTTACAGTTTAAAAGATTTAAAAAAGGGTATTTTTAAATCAGTTAAAATCAAAGGTAAAAATATAAATGCAGATGGTGTTTATTTTACAAAATTAACACTAAAGACTGTGTGTGATTTTAATTATATTTCAATTAAAGACATAAATAATCCTGTGTTTATGGAAGATTTACCATTAGAGTTTTCTGTTGTTATGACAGAAGATGATTTAAATAATACGATGCAAACAGTAGAATATGAAAAGCTTATAGATAAGTTGAATTCTTATGGTCAAGGTTATGGATTATTTAAAATTGAGTCAACTAAATTAAAAATAAAAGACGATAAAATTTATTACATTTTACAAGTCGCGATTCCTTTTACAAAAGGATTACAGGATGTTGTTATTTTATCAGATTTGAAGGTGTATAAAGGAGATGTGGATTTTACAAACACTAGATTAATTAATAAAAAAGTGTCTATTGATATGAAAAAAATTGATAGAATTGTTAATTATCTTAACCCACTTGATTTTTCTTTAAATATACTGGAAAATAAAGATGCGATATTAACAGTTCAAAATATAAAAGTGAAAGATGATAAAATATTTGCAGATGGTTTAATAGTAATACCGAAAGATATAAAGGAATAATTTATGGACGGTAAACAAAAGTTATTTTTAGTGTTTGTAGGAATTTTAATGGCAGTGGTTTCTGTAAAATATGGATTGAGTGTTCTTATCCCACAAGAAATTTTGCCTGGTGATGTTCAAGTTACAGAGCGCAAAGCCGAGGAAGTTGAAGAACCTAAAGTTGAAGAAAAAGAAAAAGTTTATGTGCATATTTTCTTTATCGGTCAAAATGCAAACCATGAAGAAGTGTACAAAGCCGTTAAACGCGAATATGATGAAGAAATTGATGGCTCAAAGCTAAAATTTGCAATTCATTCACTAGTGACAGGTCCAAAGGTTAATGAAAGAGAAAAAGGTGTTTATACAGAAATTCCTGTTGGTACTGAAATTTTATCAATAAGAGAATTGCCTGATAAAGCAATTATCAATTTATCTTCTGAATTTGAAACTGGTGGCGGTACAGATAGTTTATACAAAAGATTGTATCAGCTTATAAAGACAGCACGTAGAAATTCTGAAGTCCCTGTATATTTGTATATAGAGGGTGAAAGAGCAGATGTTGTTGGTGGTGAAGGTATAATGTTGAGTCAGCCACTAAGTGATAGGTCATTGGATGGTTAATAAAGATTTAGAATATTACTTGAATTTAGATTGGACATTAATTGAAGGCGAAGATTTGGATTTTGAAGGGAATCCTTATCATTATATTGAAATTCAAGAAATTCCAAGTTTCACTTTTTGCGCAAAAACGATAGAAAAAGCTAGAGAAAATTATAAACGTCAACTAAAATTAACCCTAATGGTTATGTTAGAAAGCGGTGAACATATTGTAGAACCTGGGGAAGAAGAGGAAGAACCAGACTGGGAAAGTCTTTGCCCTTAGTTTTTATATACTTCTGCATATTTAGGATTGACAGCAAGCCATTTGAATGTTTGTTCTTCCATTTCTGGAATATCTATTACAAAAGTTCCTCCATAGCGACCTCTTGAAAATGCAAGATAGCCTTCTTGTGCTAAGTTATGGAATGCCTTTCTGATTGTATTAGGGCTTAGATCCATTTGTTTTGAAAGTTCCATAATAGAAGGAAGTTTTTCTCCAATTTTATAATTATCCGCAAGCATTTTTTTAATATGATTTTGTGTCTTTTCATAGTAATAGAATGCTGTTTCTTGAGCGGATGCAAAAATAGAAGTTTCTCTTCGTTGTTCTACAGTCATTTCGTTTGGCATTTTAATAACTGAAGTTCCATAACGTCCACGACGAGCTAGTAAAATGCCTTCGTTGATTAGCATTTTTAATGCGTCATGAATTGTTTTAATACTTACTTTTAATTCTTTTGATAATTCTTCATGTGCTGGCATTTTGTCGCCAACTTTTAAATTATTTGCTATGTAGTCTTTTAAATCATTTTGTACTTTTAAAACAAGAGTTTCGTTTGAACTTGTGTTATTAATTGCAAATTCGGTATTTTTTAAAACCCAGCCTGTCTCTTTCGCGTTTTTGAACTTATGAGTTAAAATTCCAGCAGTGCACAGGTTTTCAAGAGCCATTCTTGTTGTGTTTGGAGAACAGTTGATTTTTTCAGCGATAGCTCTAGATGAAGGTAGATTTTGTCCAACTTTAATTTTGTTTTTCAAAATAAATTTTTTGACTTCTTCAATTGCAAATTCTCGTTTAGAAGTTAATTTTCTCATCGAAGACGAATTTTTTTTGTAATCTTTTACAATTGTACCAATGCATTGTTTAGATTCAACGTGACCTAAATCTTCCAAATGCCTTAAAGCATTTTGCATAGTTCCGATACTTACACCAAGAGTGTATGCAAATTCGGATTTAGTCGGAAGTAAATTGTTTTCTTTAATGTTTCCGCTTTTTAAATCTGCTTTAATCCAATCTGCCATCCATTTAGCAATAGCAATAGCTTTAGATTCTTTTATATTTTTTAGATCTGGTAAATCAGCAGAGATTTGGTTAATTTTGATTTCTTCTAATTCGTTCTTTTTTATAAACATTACACTACCTTCTTGTTTTAATGATACAGTATTTATAAAAAAACATCAAGAATTATTTTGCCGTAATGTTAAAAATAATTAACAAAAGGCTCTTTTATTATAGAAATAGGCAATTATTGGGGAAAGAAAACCTTTATAAATATACGAGGAACATAAAGGCGAACTATGTGTTGCAATAATTTTGGATATTTTGCAAATATTATGTCACAAATGATGCTGCCGATGCTTTTGATACAAAGTTTGCGCAGAGGGACTAGTTCGTGCCAAAATACAGGTTCATATATGCCTTATAGCATATTCCCTTCGATGCAAATGCCTGAAGGTTCTCGTTATGGTTTGATGTCTGGTTATTATCCAGCAGTAAATACAACATCATTTTTTGCTCCTTCATTGAATTATGCTTCTACTACAGGTGGAGGTTCTACAGGTTCAACTGATTATTGGGATATTTTAGGTTCGTATAGAACAACATCGACATCACCATTATTAAATTTACCAACAATGACAACAGTGACTCCAAAAAATTATTATATAAATGCAGATGCAAATGGTGTTAAACGTAATCCTTTCGATGCATTTGAGGCGATGTGTGGTGTTGCATCAAATCTTACAGTTCAACAAGCAAGTGCTCTTTCTGATAAAGCTGCTGGTGTAAATATAACAGATGATGCTTGGCGAGCTGATGCGGAAGCTAAGAAACCTGATGTTGATGCTAATTATAAAACTCAAGTTAAAGCATTTGCTTCAAGTTTTATCAAAGGTGTTGATACCAAACACGGTAATGGTGATGGCCTATTAACATATGAAGAATTTGAAAAATATCAATTGGCGGATCTCCCAGCAGAAGCAGATGAAGAAACAAAATCAGCGATGAAAAAAAGTGCTAAAGCTGCGTTTGATAGACTAAACTTAAACGGTGGAACTACAATTGATGAGAAAGAAATGACAGCACTTTTGGCGGTTATGGATTATGATAATGGTAGTAATTTAAATGGTATAATTACTGTAAATGATTATACTAGAGTTTCAGTTCAATTAGCTGCAGAAGAAAAAAATCAGCTAGATGAGCTTTTAAAAGATAGATATGATACATTCTTTGATACAAATGCATAATTTGTGTTAAACTGTTTTTATGGACGATTTAACAACATCAGTGAATACTTTGCGTCAAAAATATCGTGAGATATTTGCTTATTCTGTTGAACATTTGCAAAAAAGAATTGATGCATTAAAACCTGAAGATTGCACAGATATTTTCGACAAATATGAGCCAAATTCTGTCGGTGAAAAATGGCAAAAAGATGTTTTGAAAATGTTTGAGGAAGATATTTCAAAAGAAATTCATCGTAAATGGATGGAAATTTTAGCGTATAGAAGTCAGTTCAATTGTATTGGTTGTGGAACTTGTTGCAAGCTGGCATGTAGTGAATTTTCGCCAGAGCAGCTAAAACAAAAGGCTGAAAAAGGTGATAGATTTGCTACACAATTTTCGAGTGTTTTTGTGCCATATAATTCACAAGAAGAAGCTCGTGTGATTTATCCTGAATATATCAAAATGCTTGAAGATAATAAAGAGGATGACGTTTATTTTTATCATTGTCCGAAGTTGACTGAATGCAATAGATGCTCAGATTATGAAAATAGACCGCAGATTTGTCGTGATTTTCCAGACAATCCTTTGGCTCTCTTGCCAAAATCTTGTGGTTATGTAAAATGGAAAGAAGAAGTTGAACCGATTGCGTTGATGCTTCATTCTATGTTAGAAATTATTGATTATTACAAGGAAAAAATAAATGAAAATATTAACAGGGCTTAGCCAAAAAGAGATTGAAAAAATTACTGACGAATTGCACCAGTCAAAGTTTCGTGCAAGACAAATTCATAATTGGATTTATCTAAAATCAGCGAAAGACATTGATGAAATGACTGATTTGTCAAAGGATTTTCGAGAAGAACTTAAAAAAGTGGCTAAAGTTACTGATATAAAAATAAAAGTTAAACAGGTAAGTTCTGACGGTACTATTAAGTATTTGTTGGAATATCCGGACGGTGAGTGCGTTGAAACAGTTCTTATGAGATTTGATAATCGTGCAAATTTAACAGCTTGTGTAAGTTCTCAAGTTGGTTGCGCTGTGAATTGTTCTTTCTGTGCAACTGGTAAACGTGGATTTATAAGAAATTTAACCTATAAAGAAATTATAGAGCAAGTTTTAACAATCCAACGTGATACAGGTTTGAAGGTTACAAATGTTGTGTTTATGGGACAAGGTGAACCATTGTTAAATTTGGATAACGTTTTAAAAGCTATGGAAATTTTTAATGATAGTTTCCAGATTGGACAAAGACGTTTGACTGTTTCAACAAGTGGAATTATTCCAGGAATTAATAGGCTAGCTGAACTTGATATGCAATCTACTTTGGCATTGTCTTTGCATGCGCCTAATCACGAAATTAGAAAATCTTTGATGCAAATTGAAAATAAATACAATATGCGTGAGTTGAAACTTGCGTTGAAAAATTATATTGAAAAAACTGGTAGAAGAATTACGATTGAATACTTGTTGATTAAAGATTTGAATGATACGACAGAAAGTGCGAAACAGTTGGCAGAATATTTGCACGATATTAAATGTAATATTAACTTAATCCCATACAACCCGACTGCTCAAAACGATTATAAGCGTCCTTCAAACAATGCTATTATGAAATTCAAGTGCTTATTGGAACATTCAGGTAAAAAGGTTACAGTGCGTCTTGAACGTGGAGCAGATATTGATGCAGCTTGTGGACAATTAAAAGGCAAAGTTGAAGATTAGTTTATCAAGAATAGTCAAAATTTAGTTATTGATTAAGTATATTTAAAGAACATAAAACAAGGAGGGCATTTACCCTCCTTGTTTTTTATATTATCATCCAGAATTTATTCCATCTATATTTGTTGGTGCAGAGAATTGCCATCTACATAATTGCTAATCTCCTAAACAGACCGCTGACACACCAGTCATGTTTCGGTTATAGTAGCTATAGCCAAAACCTGTTGGCCCAAAATATCCAAGATATGAATAAGAGGAGGATTGTTCCAAGCCAGCCCATACATAGAAGTATTTATTGGAATTTAATGTAAATCCTAATGACAGTACATTTTCTTCATAGGGATTGCCATTATATACGTAGTTTGCAAGTTCATTTAAATGAGATTCTGTAACCATTCGTGATGTGCCACCACATGCTTCAACTGCGCCAGCCCAGTAATCTTTATTATTAGATAAAGTTGTACAATAGGTAATTCCATATTTTTCCATATATGCTTTGTCGTCAGGATCAGTTGATGTTCCTCCTGAAACACAATTGTTCCAAGAATGTGAGGTTGATTTTATAGCAACAATTTCATAGCAAGTACCACCAACTTCAAATGAACAATTAGATCCAAGTCTTCTAACATTACCATTAGAACGCAAATCTTTGCCATGAGTGTTTGGATTCTTCTCTCCAGAGGTGTCATACAAAATAGCAAGGCAATCATCTCCTGTTATTTCGTTAGAATAAGGGTCTTGTGTGCAAGCGTTATCTCCTGATGTAAGAGGATTATATGCAATCATAGCGTTGACACCATTGGCAAATTGAACTCCAACAATATTAGTATTCCAATCATATTGTCCAAAGTTTTTTGCAGTTTTTACTTTTGACATATCAACTTCTTTTAGTTTAGCTTCACCGCCACCCCAATAAACAATATCACTGAAGCAATCAGATAACTCATCATTACTACAAATTTTATTAATTTTGTAATGTTTAGATAATTCTTCGACAAAGCTTTCTGTTGTTGTATGACCAGCTAATGTTTGCAGCGTGTTCATTGTTTTGAGTGCTTCTTCTAATTTTCTAGTAAAAACAGCGTATGCAGTATCCCACGAACGAGTGTTATAATTTTGTACAAGAGTTGGAATTGTCATTGATGCTACAACGCCAATTATACCTAAAGTAATTAAAACTTCTGCCAGAGTAAAGCCCCTGAAACCTTGTCTAGGAGAGTGTTTACCCCCCCCCCAGTGCATTAAAAAATGAGTAAAGTGTTGCAAATATTTCATTGTAGTTGTTTCCTGTAAAATTTATTTAACTTCTATATTATAATTTCTTTTTAAACTTTTGTAAATAGATGTATTTAAAATTTATAATAAACACTCAACAATATCATTTGCCGTAATTTTTAGGCAACCTAATTCTTTGCAGGTTGTTTGACGTCGTTCCCAAAGGCAAGGTTTTAAAGGACAGCCATCCTCAATTTTTATAGCTGTTACACTTGGAGGAATTAGTTTTTTATCATCTGTTGGGCCAAAGATTGCGTAAGTTTTTGTTCCCATAGCAACAGCTACATGGAGTGGCGCAGAATCGGAGCATAAGAATTTCTCAGCTTTGCCAATTAATTCAGCCAATTCTTTTAGGTTTTTAGTTTGCCCATATAGGTTAGTGAAATTTTCTACGTTTTGGACTTGTTTTAAGATCTCTTGTATGCATTCTTCATCGTCAGGGCCACCAGCGAGGATGACGTGTTTACCGTTTTCTAGTAATAGATTAATAGTTTCAGCCCAAACTTGTGGTGTAATGGTTTTAATCATCCCTTTTTGTACGCTCATTTTGCTCACTCCAGGGTGAATTAAAACTGAATTTGGAATTTTTTCTTGTTGCTCAATATTAATTTGTGGAAGTTCTGTAATGTTTTTGGTTACAGGTACGACCAAATCGTGGTACATTTTTGCCGCATATTGATTTTTGTTTAATGGTACAGTTTTAGTTAACAATTTTCTACTTAAGCTACCTGTATCATATCCATATCGTTTTTTTATTCCTGTTAACCAAAGAATAATGCTCATAAATTTGTTTCCACCAGCAGTGATAGCAAGATCGAATTTACCAAAGCGAGCTTTGAGTATGAATTTAAGCAGTTCAACATATTTACTTTTATTTTTTATATCAACTAAAATTAATTCATCAATAATACTTGTTAAGTCTTTGACACTTTTACTTCTTGGCTCAAGAGCAATAGTTATTTTAGCATTGGGAAATTCTTTTTTTAATGAAATAAGAGCAGGTAAAAACAGAATTTCATCACCAATTCCGCCAAAATTTATTGCAAGTATTTTGTTAACTTTTTCCATAATGTAATTATAACTCAAAAATTTGTAGTATAATGTGCTTATGGTAAATAAGGTAACAACTGCAACTGTAATTGGTTTGAATGCATACGAAGTTTCTGTTGAAACTGATGTGCAAAACGGCTTGCCAGCTTTTTCTGTTGTAGGTTTACCAGATACGGCAATTACAGAGGCTCGTGATAGAGTCCGTTCTGCTGTGAAAAATTCAGGGTTTTCGTTTCCTAAGACAAAAATTATTATAAATTTAGCGCCAGCAGATTTGAAGAAAGTAGGTACAAGTTTTGATTTGCCTATGGCAATAGGACTTTTGATTGAAGAAGAAGTTTTAATTGAAGATAAAACGAAAGATTATGCTTTTATCGGTGAGCTTTCACTTAATGGTGATTTGCGTGGTGTGCGAGGTGTTTTACCAATTGTTATTGGCTTAAAAGAAATTGGCATTAAAAATGTTATTGTTCCAATGACAAATGTTAAAGAAGCTGCATTGATTGAGGGTATAAACGTTTTTGGTGCTGAATGTTTAGGTGATGTAGTTAATCATTTTATTGAAACTCCATTGCAACAACAAAAAATGGATATACGATCATACTTGGCTGACTTAAATGAGTATTTTGAATATGATTTTAAAGATGTAAAAGGTCAGCAAAAAGCCAAGCGTGCTCTAGAAATAGCTGCTGCAGGTGGACATAATTTATTGATGATAGGTTCTCCAGGGTCAGGTAAAACGTTGATGGCAAAATGTTTTGCATCAATTCTGCCTCCATTAGAATTGTCAGAGTCTTTGGAATTGACTAAAATTTATAGTATTTGTGGACTTTTAACCGCTGATAAGCCGTTGATGACAAAGCGTCCATTTAGAACTGTCCATCATACGGCATCTCCAAATGGTATCATTGGTGGTGGAAGTAATCCTATGCCAGGGGAGATTACTCTTGCGCATAGAGGTGTTTTGTTTTTAGATGAGATGGTGGAATTCCCTAGGAACGTTCTGGAAGTTTTACGTCAACCTATTGAAGATGGAGAAATAGTAATTTCTAGAGCAAAACATTCGATTAAATACCCAGCTAATTTTATGTTATTGGGTGCTATGAATCCTTGCCCTTGTGGTTTTTTAGGTGATAGAGAAAAACAATGTACGTGTTCTGAATTTATGATTAACAGATATTTGGCAAAATTATCAGGCCCGTTGTTAGATAGGATTGATTTGCAGATTGATGTACCAAGATTGTCTGCTAAAGAACTCATAAACATTGATGAAAATGCAGAGACTTCGGCGCAAATTAGAGAGCGTGTAATTAATGCAAGAAAAATTCAGGCTGAACGCTATAAATCTGAAAATATTTTAACAAATGCAGAATTAACTTCTGAATTAGTCAAAAAGTATTGTCAAATAGATGAAGCTTCTAAAGAAATCTTTAAAGCAGCAATTGTTAAATATCAATTATCAGGACGTAGATATGATAGAACGTTAAAGCTTGCACGTACCATTGCCGATTTAGACGGTGCAGAAATTATCGGACAAAAACATTTGATGCAAGCTTTACAGTATAAAATGTTTGATAAAGATGAATTAAATGTTTAAGTCAATAACTGGACCATCAACTTTTACTGGTTTAACATCATCTACATATTTTGCTTCTGGGTTAACTTTTTTAAGTATTTTATAAATAAATGTGTCTGCTCCACCAGGTCCGCCATCTTTTCCCACTACCATAATTTCTTTTCCGTCGTTAACAAAGGCTGCTTTCCCAAAATCTATTTGATCAGCACATTCTTGGGCTGTTTTACTTCTCCAAAATCCTTTAACCTCAAAATATTCATTTAAGACTTTTAAATATTTTCTCATGTCTGTATCGTCAAATGGTAATCTTGTTGAGCCAAAGCTTGGAGTTGAATAATTTACACTGTTTATCATATCTACACCTTTCTTTTTTGCATATTCATGAAGAATTATGAAAATAAAAATTGCCTAGAATTTTAAAAATATTTCGATATGTTAAGCAGTTAAATTTAAAAATCCTGCTAAAATTCCGAATATAGCAGAAATTCCAAGGTAAAATAATGGATCGCGTTTTTGTTGTCTACTTATGAAAAATAATAATAGCAAAAATGCCATTGCTAATAAGTTTGTGTTGCAGACAAACATATCAATACCAACGGCGGCTAAAAGACCACATCCTACAGGTTTTAAAGCATATATTGCTGCTTGTACGTGTTTATTTGTTTTGAATTTTTCTAAAATTTTAGAAATTATAATTGCAATAATAAATGATGGTAAAATAATTGCTCCTGTTGCAATCATAGAACCCAGAATCCCAGAAGTAGTAAATCCCGCAAATGTTGCCATATTTACTCCGATTGGCCCTGGAGTTATGGAAGATATCGCTACCATATCAGCTAATTGCTGAGTTGTAAACCATTTTTGAGTTTCGGCCATATGATACAAAAATGGTAATGTTGCGTATCCGCCACCAAATGAGAATAATCCAATATGAAAAAATTGTAGGAAGAGTTTAAGATAAATCATTTTCCCCTCCTATAAGTTGTTTTACTCTATCAAAAATATCAGATTTATATAAAATTCCTGTAATTACAGCTCCAATAATAATTATTGCGGGTGAAACTTTGCAACAAGCTGATAAAAAGAACGATACTATGAATAAAATACCTGTGAATTTATCCGTGATACTTTTGTTCCACATTTCTTTTGTTGCCAAATATAGTAACATAATAACACCAATACTGACGCCCCAAAATAGATTTTGTACAATGTTTAGACTTACTATTGTTTGTAATAGAGAAGCTAAAAGTATAATGGCCAAAAATGCTGGAGTTATTACTCCTAAAACGGAAGCAAATGCACCACTTATTCCATTTAATTTGTATCCTGTGAATACAGAAATATTTGCAGCAATTATGCCAGGAACTGATTGGCTAAGTGCATAATATTCTGTTAATTCGTCAGAATTTATCCATTCTTTTTTCTCAACAAGTTCAGACTGAAGCAGTGGTAAAATTACATAACCACCACCTAAAAGCATAGTCCCTACTTTGAAAAATGTTTTAAATATTGTGTAAAATGATTTATTCATCGGTTTTAGTTTAACATAAATATTGTATTGATGTAACAAAAAATTAATATATTTTTAAATTCAAGCAATTTAAAAAATTAGTTGACTTTTTATTTTTGAGTGTCGTGTTGTATGAAAGGTTTTTATGGAAAATATTAAATTTTTTACGTTCCCTAATGGTAGAAAAACTGTATTGTTTAGAAATAATAATAGTCTAATGCTTGTTGATGCTGAAACTCATAAAGTATTGGGAAAGAAAAGGTATTTACCTGATGGTACAATTTTGCGTAAGAGCTTTAATGATAAGTTTGAAACCACCAGAGAATCTACAATAATTCCTGCGTCTAAATCTACAAAAGGGCGAATGCTTTTTGATTTGTTTGATGGCCCATTATCAATGCACGGCGAAATTGATGAGGCTGGTAAAATGGTTGAATGTTGGAAAAATAATATAGGCGATGCTGTTGAGAAATTAGGACCTTTAGCTCGTAAATTATTGAAACAAGTTTAATAAAAAAGACCTCTATTGAGGTCTTTTTATTCATTTAATTTAGCTTTTAATCTTGCCATTGCTCTTGCGATTGCTGCTTCTGCTCTTTTGGCATCCACTTTAGCATCAGCTTCAGCAAGTTTAGCTTTTGCCCTTTCTAAAGCATCTCTTGCTCTAACTTCGTCGATTTCTTTTCCACATTCGGCGCATTCAGTTAAAATTAAAGCTTCTTCATCTTTAAATTGAAAAACGCCACCCATTGTTGTAAAAAATCTAGCTTCTTTCCCTTGAACAACTTTTGTTACACCGATATCTAATGCTGTCATATAAGGAATGTGGCCTTTTAATATACCAAACTCTCCGTTGACACCTTTTGAATAGATTTCATCAACATCTTCGTCAAAAACAACTCTTTCGTGTGTGATTATTTTTAAGTGCATAATTTCTCCAAGTGATCAGGTGATCAGGTAATTTAGTGATCAAGCGATTTTATTGGTCACTTGGTCACTTCTTGACGTGGTCACTTTATTGTAACTTTTTAGCTTTTTCAACAGCTTCTTCAATAGTACCAACCATATAGAACGCTTGTTCAGGTAAATTATCGTGTTTACCTTCAATAATTTCTTTGAAGCCTCTAATGGTATCTTCTAGTTTTACGTATTTACCAGCTGTACCAGAGAATTGTTCAGCAACAAAGAATGGTTGAGATAAGAATCTTTGAATTTTACGTGCTCTGTTAACAGTTTCTTTATCTTCTTCAGAAAGTTCGTCCATACCCAAAATTGCAATAATATCTTGTAATTCTTTGTATTTTTGCAAGATTTCAAGAACTCGTCTGGTGACATTGTAGTGTTCTTCACCGATAATATTTGGATCTAAAGCTCTTGACGATGATTCCAATGGATCAACAGCTGGATAGATACCTAATGATGCAATCTGTCTTGAAAGAACGGTTGAGGCATCAAGGTGAGAGAATGTTGTTGCTGGAGCTGGGTCAGTTAAGTCATCTGCAGGTACATAAATTGCTTGAACTGATGTGATAGAACCATCTTTTGTTGAGGTGATTCTTTCTTGAAGTTCACCCATTTCCGTCGCCAAAGTTGGTTGATAACCAACGGCTGATGGAATACGTCCTAATAGAGCTGATACTTCAGAACCAGCTTGAGTAAATCTGAAAATGTTATCAATAAATAATAATACATCTTGTTTTGAAAAATCTCTAAAATACTCTGCGGCTGTAAGAGCTGAAAGTCCTACTCTCATACGAGCTCCAGGAGGTTCATTCATTTGACCATAGATCAAAGCAACTTTGTCAATAACGTTAGATTCTTTCATTTCGTTCCAAAGGTCGTTACCTTCACGAGTTCTTTCACCAACACCACCAAAAACTGAAACTCCAGAGTGTTCCATTGCAATATTATGAATAAGTTCCATAATTAAAACGGTTTTACCTACGCCAGCACCACCAAACAAGCCGATTTTACCACCTTTTTGGTATGGTTGAAGTAAGTCGATTGCTTTAATACCTGTTTCTAAAATTTCAATTTCTGTATTTTGATCAACAAGAGCAGGGGATTTTCTGTGAATAGGAAGGTATGTTTCAGCATTTACTTCCCCCAGTTCATCAACAGGGTCGCCTGTAACATTTAAAATTCTTCCCAAAATTTCTTTACCAACAGGAATTTTGATAGGTTCGTTTGTATTAATAACTTTCATTCCTCTTTTTAATCCATCTGTTGATGACATTGCAACGGTTCTTACTTTGTTAGAGCCAAGCATTTGTTGAACTTCTGTAATAATTTTTTGTCCATCGTCTGTGAAAATATTCAACGCAGTATAAATTTCTGGCAATTCACCTTGTTGAAATTCAACGTCAATGACTGGACCAATGATTTTTGTAATAACCCCTTCGCTTTTTGTTAAAGTTTCCATCCTCTACCCCTCTTATTATTTATATATTTATTATACTATGAAAAACGTTTTTTGTACAGAAATAACGTTTGTAAATTAATTTTATATAAAGATATCAAAATGTGATGTTTATGTTGTATAATGTTCTCAAAAGGAAAAATTTATGCAACAAACTTTAGAGAGAAAACAAATTAAAAATATTGATTTTAACTGCGATTTGGCACAAAGTTTTGGGGTTTACAGAAATAATTCAGAATATAATCTTTTAGATTATGTTAGTTCTGTTAACATTTCTTGTGGATTTCACGCAGGTGATCCTGCAACTATAAAAGAGGCTATTTTAGCTGCAAAAGAAAAAAATGTTGTAGTTGGTGCGCACATTGGTTTTGATGATATCCAAGGGTTCGGTTATCGACCAATGGATTTGGATGAAGATGAAATTGATGCACTCGTTATGTATCAAGTTGGAGCATTGATGTCTTTTGCAAAAGCTTATGGACTTGAAATTGAACATGTTCGTCCCCATGGCGCTATGTATAAAATGGCGGCAGAAGATTTTACATTTGCAGCTTCTGTTGCAAAAGCTGTTAAAAAGTGCTCTAATTGGCTCGTATATTATGGAGCTTCTGGTGAGGTAACAGAAAGAGTCGGTGAAGAAATTAATATTCCTGTTGCTCATGAAATTTGTTTGGAAAAATCTTATAATGATAACGGCTCTATTGATTTTACTGCTAACGACATTGAAAACACTAATGTTTCAATAAGCAGATTAAAAGAATTATTAAATAGCTCTCAGGTTATGAATAATGCCTGCGGTAAAACTATTGTAAAAGCTGATACAATTCACTTTACAAATAGAATTTCAAACTCATTAGAGTTGATTACACAAGCTAGAGAGATAATAACACCGGTTCCTGTTAATTACAAAAATGTGTATGCATCAGGTTGGGTAGAATAGGATTTTAATGAAAAAAGTCAGATCATATATGAGAATACCTCGTGATGCAGGCTGGTTAATTCCTGGTTTGCAAGTTAAAAGATGGTTCGCTCTAATTCTTTTGGGAACAATTTTAATGACAATCGGTATATTAATTTTGATTGATATTAGACCGATATTCTATATTATGGAATTTATTAGACATATTGCTAAAATTGTTTCGACAGAATGGTTGGCATTCGGTATTTGTATGTTTGGTGCAGCAATGTTTTTCAAAGGCTGGCAAAAGACCAATCTTTCAATTTTAGATTTAGGTAATGAAAAAGATAACAGTCTTTTATTAGAAAATTTGTATAGAAGAAGAAAATTAAATAGAGGGCCTAGAGTTGTTGCCGTAGGTGGTGGAACAGGGCTTTCAATGTTGCTAAAAGGTATAAAGAATATAACAAACAATATTACTGCTGTTGTAACAGTAGGTGATGATGGTGGCAGTTCAGGACGTTTGCGTGAAGAGATGGGTGTGTTACCACCTGGTGATATTAGAAACTGTATTGCGGCATTAGCTGACGATGAAGATTTAGTTACAAAATTATTTCAATACCGTTTTAAAAATGGTGAAGGCCTAGAAGGGCACAGTTTTGGTAATCTTTTCTTATCAGCGCTATGTTCAATTACTGGTGATATGGTTCGGGCAGTAAAAGAATCTTCTAATGTTTTATCAATTCGTGGAAGAGTTTTGCCTTCAACGTTAGATGATATGAAACTTGTTGCAGAAATGGAAGATGGCCGAATTATTAAAGGTGAATCTAATATTCCTGAAGCGCATGGGAGAATTAAAAGATTATATACTGACCCTAAAAAGTGTAAAGCTTTAGAGGATGTAATTGTTGCAATAAAAGAGGCTGAATTAATTATATTAGGCCCTGGAAGTTTATATACAAGTGTTATTCCAAACTTATTAGTTGAAGAAATTGCACAAGAAATTGCTAAGTCAAAAGCTAAAAAAATATATGTATGTAATATAATGTCACAACCTGGTGAAACAGATGGTTATACAGTTTCCAATCACGTACAGGCTTTGATGCAACATGCTGGTAGCACAAAAATTGTTGATGCTGTTTTGGTAAATGACTTCTTACCTAAAAATTTAGCAGAAAAATACGCGCAAGCAGGTTCTTATCCAGTTTCTTTGGATTGTGAAAATCTTAAAAAATTGGGTGTGACTTTGTGTTCTAAAAAACTGATTGAAGATAGCAAAGAAGGGCTTGTCCGTCATAGCTCATACAGAGTTGCTAGAGCTATTTATTATTGGTATAAAAAAGTATTGCGCGATGGCGATGACTTTTTTGCGATAAAAAGTGAAGAAAAACAGGAATGTAACGTATAATGATAAAAAAAGTAACTGTGAACACAATCCAAAAAATTAAAAATAACGGTGAAAAATTTTCTGTTTTAACTGCTTATGATTATTCAACTGCTAAATATTTAGATGAAGCAGGAATTGATATAATATTGATTGGTGATAGTCTTGCGATGGTGGCTTTGGGTTATGATTCTACTCATAAAATCGGAGTAGAAGAAATGTCAATTTTTACAAAAGCTGTGTCTCGTGGGGTCAGTCATGCAATGGTTGTTACTGATATGCCGTTTATGAGCTATAATATTGGTTTGGAATCTGCTTTGACCAATATTTGTAATATGGTTAAGTATGGCGCAAATGCGGTTAAAATTGAGGGATGTAGCGACTATATCTTAAATGTTATAAAACGCAGTGTTGAATCGGGTGTTCCAGTAATGGGTCATTTAGGGTTTACGCCTCAATTTTTGAATACAATTGGTGGATATAATATTCAAGGCAAATCATTTGATGCGACTTTGGCAATTTTAGAACAAGCTAAAAAATTGGAAGAGGCAGGCGTTTTCTCTATAGTTTTAGAAATGGTTCCAGAAGAAAGTGCACAATTTATTTCTGAAAATTTAAAAGTCCCAACAATTTCTTGTGGTGCAGGAAGATATTGTTCTGGTCAAGTTATGGTGTCTGATGATATGTTAGGTAAGTTTTCAGAGTTTAAACCCAAATTTGCGCGTAAATATGGTGATATGAAGTCTTTAATTTTAGAGTGCGCTAAACAATACGATTCAGATGTTAAAAATGGTAAATATCCTGCAGATGAAGAAGTTTTTAGGCTAAGTGAAGATGAGTTGAAGCAATTGAACTTGCACAGAAATATTGAAAGTCATATTTCTTAATATGCTTAAAGTTTTATAAAATTATGCCGTACTTACCTATATGTACTTGGGTAAGAAAGGTCTCTAATGTATATCCCGTGTTTAGGAATAAATATAAGTATGCCTATTGTGCCATTGCAGGATGATTTGTTGAGTTTTAATACTCGCAAAAAGCTTCAGGCACTTGGTGTTTCAATACCTCGTGGAATGACAGAAGAACAAGCTTTAGCGTTAATAAAAGAAATTGAAAATAAAAAGAAAACAAAACAAAAAGAAGAGAAAAAACAATTAAAAAACAAAGATATAGAGTTAATCGAAAAACAAAATGAAAAGAAGCTTTTGAATTCGTTAGATGTATTGTCGCAAAATAATAAGATTGCTATTGAATTAAAAACAAAAAACAAAAAGTGTAACTAAATGTAACATGGCTTAAATGTTTATAAAAGCTGGTTATAATAAGGATGTTAAATGTTATTTATAATTTTAAGGGCAAATATTTTGTTTGTTTTGTTTTTATAAACATGTAGGTGTAGTATGAAAGGTTATATTTATGGAATTATCTCCTGTAAGAAGTTCTTTTGGAACATCTGTTTATAGAACAGATAATGGTATGCTTATTAAAATGAAAAAAGGAACAGGTAATGTTCAAGTAAATGATAATGGCGTTGTAGTTGTTAACGGTGGTGAAAAGGTTCGTATAGCCGGTACAAGAGGTGATGATAAGCTTGTTGTGAAAGATGCCCATGTGTCATTTGTTTCAACAGATAGCGGAAAAGATAGAGTACTTCTTGATAATTGTTCATACGATAGATATAGCCATTTCTGGGGAACAGGTTCAAGAATCCAAACAGGTCCTACTATGTTTAGAAGAGGTAATAAAGGCGACTATGCTGATATTATGATAAGAGGTGATTTTAATGGTGGTATTTTAGCTCAACAAGGTGCCGGTAAAGGCTATGGTGATGATAGTACCGCTCATAAAGACTATATTAGAATCACTGGCGATAACAATGGACACATCAATGTAGATTCTCACGATAAAGTAAGAGTTAAAGGTGAAAAAGGCCACATATTTAACACAACGATTTATTATTGTTAATTTTAAAGGCAAAGGATATGTTCCTTTGTCTTTTGGTTTATAGGGTTGTTTGTGATATCATAGGCTAGGAAGGGAGTCGTTTATGATTTTACATACAATATCTGAAGTTAGAGAGCAAATTAAAGAATGGAGAAAACAAGGTTTAACTATTGGTTTGGTTCCAACAATGGGTGCTTTGCATGCTGGGCATAAAAGTCTTATAGAAAAATCTGTTGAAAAATGTGATAAAACGGTTGTTTCTGTATTTGTTAATCCTATTCAGTTTGGTCCGAGTGAAGACTTAGATAAATATCCTAGAACTCTAGAAGCTGATAATGCTATGTGTGAAGCTGCTGGTGTCGATATTGTATTTGCTCCATCACCAAAAGAAATGTATGGTGAAGGTCATATTATGTCAAATGATTTTTTGACCTATGTAATACCACCATATTTTTATGTTGACAAATTATGTGGCAAATCTCGTGTAGGTCATTTTGATGGTGTTTGTACCGTTGTAAATAAATTATTTAATATTGTACAGCCCGATTTTGCGTTCTTTGGTCAAAAAGATGCACAACAATTAATTATTATTAGAAAAATGGTTAAAGATTTAAATATTCCTGTTGAAATTATTCCTTGTTCAATTGTTAGAGAAGAATCAGGATTGGCTTTGAGTTCAAGAAATAAATATTTGAATGAGCAAGAAAAACAGTATGCGTTGGCTTTGAGTAAAATTTTATTTAACATAAAAGCTTGTTATGATAAAGGTGTTACAGACACCCGAGCATTATTTGAAACGGCTTATGTTTTTTTAACTCCAGCTCATAGTCTTGAATATTTGGATTTTAGAGATGAAAATGATTTGGAAGAAAAGCAAGTTGCGGATAATAATACAAGGGTCTTTATTGCCGTAAAAATTGGGAATGTTAGATTAATTGATAATATTCTTTTAGGAGAGTAAGAATAAAAAAATGGGCATCTGCCCATTTTTTTATTCTTCCATTGTGTATTGATAATTGGGTTTGTTTGCTTCTTTACTATTATCGCCAGTTTCTTTGAAGCTCATCACAAAAGTTTGTCCTTGTTTAACCTCAATTTCTTTTCCCTTGCTTGCATAAGATAGAGGAGTTCGTTTATAAACACCAATGGCTGCAGATTTTGCTCGGTTACCTTCTTCATTTTTGATAACGCCTTGGACTAATCCAACCGCAGGCCCAACAACACCATTTGCCAATTGGTTACCTACAAATATTGCACCCTCAGTTGCAGCAGATTTTACAGTAATATCTCCTTTAGCATTATATTTGCCTGCGAAATCTTTTTTTATGCTTGTAGATGTTTGAGTTTTTACATCATAATATGTTGTTGGTACAAACACAAAAGATGCATTTCTTTTTAATCTTGCTGGATCTTTAACATTTTCGATTTTACCTTCTATAATAGAACCTGAATTCAATACATTTCCATTTTTTAGGGTTGTGTTTTCTACAATTTTAATTTTCCAAGTTTTAGGAGGATTTGCAGTAGAAAAATCGCTCATAGCTTGAACTTTTACATTTACCGCTAATGCAGGTTGTAGCCCTACTAGTAATAATGTTGAAATTAATAATATTTTTTTCATATTTACTCCTATTTGTTGAATATTGTTTTTAAGTATTGTCCTGTGTATGAGTTTTTAACATTTGCGACTTCTTTTGGTGTGCCGGTTGCTACTATTTGCCCACCGTTATTTCCACCATCAGGTCCTAAGTCTATTATGTAATCAGCGACTTTTATTAAATCCAAGTTGTGTTCAATAATCAAAATGGTATTACCTTGATCTGCAAGTCTTTGAAGTATTTTAATAAGTTTGTCTAAATCATACCAATGCAAACCAACCGAAGGTTCGTCTAATAAATACAAGGTTTTCCCAGTTGCTCGTTTGTTTAATTCAGAAGCTAATTTTATACGTTGGGCTTCTCCACCAGATAATGTTGTTGCACTTTGTCCTAGTTTTATATAGTCTAAGCCTACATCATTTAAAGTTTTAAGCTTGTTTTTAATTGCAGGAATGCTGTCAAAAAATTCCAACGCTTCTTTAACACTCATATCTAAAACATCAGAAATTGTTTTGCCTTTGTATTTAACTTCAAGAGTTTCTCTATTGTAACGTTTACCTTTGCAAACATCGCATTTTACATATACGTCAGATAAAAAGTTCATTTCAATTTTTAGTAAACCGTCGCCTTTACAAGCTTCACAACGTCCTCCTTTTACGTTGAAACTAAATCTTCCAGGTTTGTAGCCTCGTACTTTGGCTTCGTTTGTTTTGGCATAAAGCTCTCTAATATGAGTAAAAACGTCAGTATAAGTTGCTGGATTTGAACGAGGAGTCCTACCAATTGGTGATTGATCAATATCGATAATTTTATCAATATTTTCAAAACCAGAAATTTCGTCAATTCCTTGAGGTTTTGGCTTATTGCCACGAAGTTTGTGAAGGGCATATTCATAAATTAAATCTTGCATTAATGTTGATTTACCTGAACCTGAAACTCCTGTTAATACGACTATTTTGCCTAATGGAATATCCAAATCGATATTTTTTAAATTGTTCAAATGTGCATTTTTGATTTGTAAGAAATTCCCGTTACCTTCCCTCGTTTTATCAGGAATTGGAATGAATTTTTCTCCACTTAAATATTTGCCAGTAATAGATTTAGAAGAATTTATAATATCTTCAATAGAACCTTTTGCAATGATTTTACCACCATTTATCCCTGCTTTAGGGCCAATGTCGACAATGTAATCTGCGTTACGAATAGTTTCTTCGTCGTGTTCAACAACTACAAGAGTATTTCCAAGGTTGCGAAGTCTAATCAGTGTTTTTATTAATTTGTCGTTGTCTTTTTGGTGTAGGCCAAT
Source organism: Candidatus Gastranaerophilaceae bacterium (assembly GCA_045638025.1). GTDB lineage: Bacteria > Cyanobacteriota > Vampirovibrionia > Gastranaerophilales > Gastranaerophilaceae > SIG32. The sequence continues at coordinate 26,760 of JAZUAO010000003.1, read as the reverse complement.
AGAGGGCTCGTCTAACACATATAAAACGCCTGATAAACCGCTTCCGATCTGTGTTGCAAGCCTAATACGTTGAGCTTCACCACCAGACAGAGTCCCTGCCATACGCGCTAAATTAAGATATCCAAGTCCTACGTCTTTTAAAAATTTTAAACGAGCCCTTATTTCATCTAAGATTTGTTTTGCGATTTGAATATCATAATCAGAAAGTTCAAGATAAAGATTTTCAATAAAATCATATTCTTCTTCAACAGACATTAAAGTAAATTCATAAATGTTTTTATTGTTCACAGTTACGGCTAAAGAGAAAGGTTTTAATCTAGCTCCATTACAAGCAGGGCACGGTGTTGTTACCATATATTTTTCAATTTCTTCTCTCCAGTATTCACCATTAGATTCATTATAGCGTTTTTCCATATAAGGGATTACGCCAATGTGTCTGTGATTCTGAGTGTGATAGCGTTTAGTTCCAAAGCGTTTTACATGGAATGGCACTAAATCATCTCCACCGTATAAAATTATATTTTGTTCTTCTGGAGCAAGTTCACCAAAAGGTTTATTCATATCAATTCCGTAGTGAGTTGATACAGATTTTAAAACATCATCATAATAAGTGTTTGAAGTTCTAGCCCAAGGATAAATTGCGCCGTCAGCTAAAGATTTTGTTTTATCAGGGACGATAAGATTTGGATCAATAACGAAATCTGCACCAAGTCCTGAACATTTTTCGCAAGCTCCATAAGGGCTGTTAAATGAGAAAATTCTTGGAGCTAATTCTTCAAAACTCAAGTTGCATTTGGGGCATGCTAATTTTTCACTATAAACAATTTCTTTTTCACCGATAACATCAACGATCGCAATTCCGTCGGCTTTTTGCATTGCAATTTGAACACTATCTGCGATACGTGATTGGGCACTTTCTTTCACTACAATTCTATCTACAATAACGTGGATTGTATGTTTTTGTGATTTAGTAAGCTTTACTTCGTCTTCATCAAGGTTATAAATTTCGTCATCGACTTTAACACGAACAAAACCTTCTTGGCGAAGTTCTTCAAAAGTTGAAACAAATTCACCTTTTTTACCTCTTGCTATTGGTGCTAAAATTTGGATTTTAGTACCTTCAGGAAGTTGCATAATACTGTTAACAATCTCGTCTATTGTTTGAGGTTTAATTATTTCACCACATTTAGGGCAATGAGGAACGCCAATTCTTGCATACAAAAGTCTTAAATAATCATAAATTTCAGTGACTGTTCCGACAGTTGAACGAGGATTGTTACTGGTTGATTTTTGATCAATAGAAATTGCAGGAGAAAGTCCGTCAATGTAATCAACGTCGGGTTTATCCATTTGTCCCAAAAATTGACGAGCATATGTTGAAAGGCTTTCTATATAACGTCTTTGACCTTCTGCGAAAATTGTATCGAAAGCAAGAGAACTTTTTCCGCTACCTGAAACGCCAGTAAAAACAACAAGTTCATTCTTTGGTATTTCCAAAGAAACATCTTTTAAATTATGTTCACGAGCTCCCTTTATCTTGATAGTATCTTGCATAATTTCATTATGCCATAGAAAATGATAATTTCAAATTTTACTTTGAAAATTATAATAACCTTTACAATAATAAATTCTTGTAATAAAATGAAGTGGAGAAATCCGAGTCGTAGTGGCGGAATGGTATACGCGCACGTTTGAGGGGCGTGTGGAGAGATCCGTGCGGGTTCAAGTCCCGCCTACGACACCATTATTATTGACAGAATTATGTATAATTTTTTGACACTTATACAAATAATATTACCAATAGCCTTTTTAGTATATACTCTTGTGATATATTGGAACGGTGACAGGCATATAGAAACAGGACTTGCAAAAATAGCATTAACATCTCAAGCAAGTAATGAACTGTTTGTTGCCATAATTGTTTTCATTATTTTACAGCTTTTGGTATCATATTTAATAAAAAAAATTAAGTAGAACAATCTTCAAGCCCTAAAATCATTCTAAGATTATAATAAGTCTGAGTGTCTAATTTCATAAGCAATATCAACTTATGATAAATATTGCAATTACCATCTAAATTTGCTAATATATTCTTGTCGTAGGGCTCTTGTTTTGGCACTTTAACGACACCATTTTATATTCTGAACTATAAATTATAATTAAATACCATAGGAGGGAAGATTGAGCTATAGTAAAGAGACAGCAATTATTTTGAGTGGTATTGTTGCTATTATTGGAATACTTGTAGAAGCATTTGATGTCTACGAAAAATCGAAGCTTCCAGTAACTCAAAAAGGTTATACCAAAATAGCTTATTCAGTTTGTAAAAAAGAATGTGTTGAATTCAAAGAGTTTCAACCTATTGTAACTTCAGAATGTAATTGTTTGGATCATAAAAATTCTGCTATAAAACATTTAAAAGTATGGATAGATAGGAATTGTGTTGGGGTAATTCCTAAAGAATATGTTATTCTAGAGGGGACTCCAGAATACGAAAAAATACAAAAACAAAAGGATAAAGAAGAACAAACAAGTAAGGTGCAATAGATTGCACCCTACTTCTTTTATATATAAAATTAAAATTATCTACCGATTTCAATAGCTTTTAGTGCCATTGATTTTGTTATGTTTACTAATGCAAGGTTGGCTTCATAAGCTCTTTGGGCCATAATTGCATCTGCCATATCTACCATAGGATTTACGTTTGAGGCTCTAATGTAGCCGTTTTCGTCAGCATCAGGGTGCCCTGGACGATATATTTTTTCGCCTAAAGTTGGATCATCAACGCAACCACTCATTGTTACTCCGCCTTGTAAATAAGGAAGAGTGCCAACTCCAAATACATCTTCTTTCATAGTGTTCATTAAACCGTGGAATGAAATTTCATCAGTTGAATTTAACACAGGAATTTTTCTAACATAGTTAGGCGTGTCAATGTTAGCCACGTTCTTTGCGTGAATATCAAGTCTTAAACCGTGTGCTCTTAATGCATTTGATCCTATGTTGAATGATTCTAATATACTCATGATTTAACCTCTATTTACCAACGTTAATTACTGTTTTCATTTCTGTAATTATGTTAGTCATTCTTCTTGTAGCCATTGAATATAGCAATGAGTTTTCTTGTAATGCTATTAATTCTTGTGCTGGATTGATTTCTTCATAAACTCTATCTTCGATAATTGCAGAAGGTCCAAGTTTTTCAGAAAGTCTTGTTTCTAATGGGCTGTTCATTGTGCCCAAATAAGTTCCAAAGTTGATGTCGCGTCTTACGTAACCAGGTGTATCAACGTTAGCAATGTTTGAACCGATTGCTCTTTGTCTTTGAGAAATCAAGTCCATCATTAATGAAACTTTTCCAATACTGTTTAAAGATGTGTACACTACCTAGCCTCCCTTATTAACCTTCGCGAATATTTATCGCTTTGTTGTACATATCATCAACTATTTTCAACATACGAGTACTTGCAATCATTGATGCGTTTAGTCTAAGCATTTCGCTTGTTGAATTGTAGACGCTTGTGTTTGAAGTTTCGATGTTGTGTTGTTTGAAACAGTCGTGATTTTTTACTAAAACTGCTTCGCCAGATTCTTCAGTAGATTTAAATCTGTTCATATCAGCTTGTTCCAAGCCTTCAGGAGATGCAAATCTTACTAAAGGAATGTTACCTAATAATCTTTCGTTCTTCTTTCCTGCTTCAGATGCGTAAACGTCACCATTTGGTTTTATTTGAAATCTATAGCAGTTAGTTGGGATTTGAATACCTTCACCAACCATCCAGCCATCATTTGTTACTAAGAAACCGTCTTTACCTTGTTTGAATCCGCCGTCACGTGTGTATTGAACTTCACCAGTTGGAGAAGTTACAGGGATAAAACCAGCTCCGTCAATTGCAACATCATATGGATTTGATGTGATTTTGATTGAACCTTGCGCAAAATCAGTTCTGATAGCACCTTTTAGGTAACCATCTTCTCCTAACATTTGTTCAAATCTTACTGTTTTGTAAGCATTTGTGTTCATGTTAGCAAGGTTGTTACCCACTTGACCCAATCTTTCAAATTGAGTAAATGCGTTGTTGATACCTTTTCTAATTACGCCTTGTATTGTGTACATCAGCTAATCCTTTCTATGTTGCAGAACCCAATTGGGCTATTACTTTTTGTAAGTTTTGGTTTTGAATCATAAACAGTTGTCTGTTTGCATCAAAGTTTTTGATTATAGGCATTAAGTTAACGAATTCTTCCTGTAAGCTAACGTTAGAAAATTCGTTGTAGCCTTGTTTAACTTTTGGGTCCATTATTAAAGCACCGTCTGCATCAACTACACCTAAATAAGCTACGCCTTCAAGTTTATTTGTTGATGGATTGAATACGCTTAATAAACCTCTATCATTGATTTTTATTTGTTTTAAATCCTCAGGTACAATGTGTAGCTTGATTGGCATCCCTGTATTTGAAAGTACTCTAGAATCATCAAGAGTTAATAGGTTGCCTTCTTTATCAAGCTTAAATCTACCGTCACGAGTGACTTTGATACCTTCTGCACTTTGAGTTTGGAAGTAACCCTTTGATGCAATTGAGATATCTAGTGGATTTGCAGAAATGTTTAAACGTCCGACTTTGTCATCGACAGTTGTTGATAATCCATGGACTCCAAGGAATTCTGTCATAGATGATACTACGGCATCTTTTCTCTGATAACCGACTTTGTCAAACCCTGTTATATTTTCGTTGGCTACAGAAATTAGCTCACTGTCAACATGCATAGCTCTTATTGAAGCAGTTATGCCTTTTTCTACAAATCTAATTCCACCGTTAATTTTCATACAATTATACCTCTACTTATAGTTTCGGATATTTTTAGTATTTACTTAATGAAATAATAAAAAATCATCCATTTGTATGGGTTTTGTATGATATTTAATGAGATTTTATGAAAAGTCAACAATATATAAAACGCTGTTTTGTTTCTAAAAAAACATTTCAAATTGTAAATATAATTTTAATTTATTCAATAAAGTGACAAATTATTTTATTTCTGGAGTTTAATTTAATTGCAAATAAAATTTAATAGAAAGGATTAATAGTATGAATAAAATTAATGGTAATACGGTAGGCAGAGTTAACGTTAATGAACGCAGAAATAAAATTAAAAGACATATGGCAAATACTGTAATTACAGCTGGTGGTGTTGCAACAGCTGGCCTTGCTTTGAAAAAAGGTATAGAGATTGCAAATGCAGTTTGCCTGAATGAGGCTTTAGGTAGTGCTGAACAATTTCGTACTACAATGAAAAAGAGTGCAAAAGTATCTGATTTCTTCCACAAAATGGGCAATAAATTATTTGCAGAAAATACAAAACTAGGCAAAGCTATGAAAGATTATTCTACAAATATGAGAAAATTCTCAATGTTTGAAGTTGAGAAAAAGATTCCTGAATCAATTTTGAAAAGAAATAAATCAATTGGAGCTATGGTTGTTGCCGCAGGCGTTTTTGCTCTAGGTTTTATTGCGGCAGGAATTTACAAAGCTGGAAAAATTAATGGATAATGTTCGAAAATTTAATAAATGATAAAAGTAATAAAAAAAATCCGGCAATAGCCGGATTTTTTGTTGATATTTTATTTAAGTATGTAACTTAACAATGTTCTAACGCCTGCCCCTGACGCTCCTTTGCCGCATTCACCTTGAGGTTTTTCTAAGAATGCAGTTCCTGCAATGTCAATGTGTGCCCATTTAACATCTTTTACATATTCTTTTAAGAAGATTCCTGCAATTGATGCTCCACCTTGACGAGAACCTGTATTTTTCATATCAGCAATGTCTGATTTTAAACAATCAAAATATTCTTTAAACATTGGAAGTTCCCAATATTTTTCTCCAACGCTTTCTGCTGTCTCTATAATGTTTTTAACAAGTTCTTTGTCGTTACCCATGATACCTGTAACAAAAGTTCCAAGTGCTACTACACAAGCGCCAGTTAAGGTTGCGATGTCAATAACTTCATCAACGCCTAGTTCGCAGGCGTAAACTAATGCGTCAGCAAGTGTTAATCTACCTTCAGCATCTGTATTGTCAACTTCAATTGTTTTGCCGTTTTTGGCAATTAAAATGTCACCTGGTTTGTATGAATTTCCTGATGGCATATTTTCACAAGCTGCGATAATTCCGTGAACTTCAACTTGAGGGTTGAATTCTTTTAATGCGCTCATTACACCTAATACGCAAGCTGCACCTGACATATCATCTTTCATTGTAAGCATTGAAGATGCTGGTTTAATATCCAATCCGCCTGAATCAAAACATATACCTTTACCAATAATTGCGATACGTTTTTTAGGGTTTTCGCAAGTGTATTTCATATGGATAAATTTAGGCGGTTGAACGCTTCCTTGTCCAACTGCTAAAAATGCGCCCATTTTCATTTCTTCAATCTCAGGTTTTTCAAAAACTCTTGTTTCGATACCTTCAAGACTTTGAGCAATTTCTGCAAGTTTTGTTGGAGTTGCAAATGATGCTGGCTCGTTTGCTAAATCACGAGTAAATTTCATTGCATTTCCAAATGCTTTTCCTGTTTTTACACTTTCTTCTGAAACGTTTGCGAAAGTAATTTCATCAACTCTGGTTGCTTTTTCAGATTTATATTTATCGAAAGCATAATCAGCAAGCATTGCTCCTATAACTGCAGATTTACCATAATCAAATCCTACTTCAAAATCAAAAGCGGCTGATTTTACGTGCATTTGTTGAAGTTTTTTAACTGCTTTATAAACTGCAGCTCTCACTTCATTTTCACAAAATTCATTACGTTTGCCACAACCAACAACTAATATTTTTTTAGCAGGAATTTGCTCATAAGTTTGCAAAAGATAAGTTTGACCTAATTTACCTTTGAATTCGTCGCGCTTAATAGCGTATGTATTTGCCAATTCTTGAGAAGTTTTTTCTTCTTCAAACATATTGATTACTAATGCATCAACTGCATAATTTTTAACATCATTTGATACTTTAATTTCCATAATATTTTCTCCTTCTTATAAAATTATTATAGCATATTCGTCAAGCCCCTTTTTATATATAAACTTTAGTATCAAATTTTGCAATTACTACTATACAAAACCCAATTGTCATGGTACAATATTGACAGATGTAGTAGTAAGTATTTTTTGAGAGTATATGCGATAAAATTATTTAAGTTTTGAATTTAAGTAAGACCCGATAGGCTATATGTATCGGGAGTTGCATATATTATAAAAAAAATAGAATAGGATAAGGTTATGCAGGACTTTATATTAGTTGCCGCGATTATTTTGGTAATAATCTTAATCGCTGTGCTGATAATTCAGCAAATCAAAGTTAAGAGTGTCCTTCAAAGCACTCAAAAAGATCGTATGGATCTTGAAGAAAAAGAAAAACTTTTATTAAAAGAAGCTAGAATTAGAGCTATAGAAGAGCTTCAAAATGACAGAGAAAAATTAAACGAAGAAGAAAGAGAACGCAGACAGGAATTAGTTCGTCAAGAACAAAAGTTAGCAAAACGTGAAGATATGCTTGAGGATAAAATTCAAGAATATACTGATAAAGATTTGCAATTACAAAGAAAACTTGATGAGTTATTAGAAAAAGAAGATTACCTTGCCGAAATTGTTCAAAAGCAGACTTCAGAACTTGAACGTATTGCAGGTCTTTCTGTTGAAGAAGCTAAAAATATGTTGATGGAACAATTAAGACATGATTTAGCACAAGAACAAATGCAATTAATTCGTGAAAACGAAGCAAAAATAAAAGAATCAGCACTTGAAAAATCAAAAGAAATTCTTTCAACAACAATGCAAAGATGTATGATTGAACAGGTTGTTGAAACGACAGTTTCAGTTGTAGGTTTGCCAAGTGATGAAATGAAAGGTCGTATTATCGGTCGTGAAGGTCGTAATATTAGAGCTTTAGAAACTTTAACAGGAGTTGATTTAATTATTGATGATACTCCAGAAGCTGTTGTATTATCAAGTTTTGATCCTGTAAGACGTGAAATTGCTAAACTTGCTTTGGAAAAACTTATTGTGGATGGTCGTATTCACCCTGTTCGTATTGAAGAAATGGTTGAAAAAGCAAGAGAAGAAATTGAGAAGAAAATTCTTACAGAGGGTGAAAATGCCGCTTTTGAAATGGGCGTTATGGGCTTAAATAAAGAATTAATCAAAACTTTAGGACGTTTGTATTACAGAACAAGCTATGGTCAAAATGTTTTGAAACACTCTTTAGAAGTTGGTCATATTGCTGGTATGTTGGCTGCTGAACTTGGAGCTAATGAACAAGTTGCAAAACGTGCTGGTCTTTTGCACGATATTGGTAAAGCTGTTGACCAAACTCAAGAAGGTACTCATATTCAATTGGGTGTTGAAATTGCGGCAAGATTTGGTGAAAAACCAGAAATTATTCACGCTATTGAAGCGCATCACGATGATGTTGTTGCAAATACAATCGAAGCTGTATTAGTTAAAATAGCTGATGCTATTTCCGCAGGTCGCCCAGGTGCAAGACGCGATACTTTGGAAATTTACATCAAACGTCTTCAAAAAATTGAAGAGATTGTAAATAGTTACGAAGGTATCAAACAATCATTCGCAGTTCAAGCTGGTAGAGAAGTTAGAATTATTGTTCAGGCTGAAATGTTTGATGATTTGGCTTCTCAAAAACTTGCAAGAGATGTTGCAAAACGTATTGAAGATGAACTTGATTACCCTGGTCAAATCAGAGTAACAGTTGTTCGTGAATTTAGAGCTACAGAGATTGCAAAATAAGAGCAGGAAAACCTGCTCTTATTTTAAGGGATATAATAAATGTCAGAAAGTCTAAATACAATTAAAATTATATTCTTTGGTGATATGGTCGGCAAGCCCGGCAGATTTATAGTTCGTGACTTTTTGGCAGAGAATAAAGAAAATTATGATTTTGTTATTGCCAATGTTGAAAATGCATCTCATGGTTTTGGGTTAACAGAAAAAAATTATAATGATTTAATTGATTATGGTGTAAATTGTATGACATCAGGCAATCATATTTGGGATAAACGTGATATATTTACATACATTGATTCTGCTGATAAATTGCTTCGACCGATAAATTACCCAACAGGAACTAGAGGTGTTGGAAGTAGAATTTTCGATTGTGGAGAATACAAAATAGCTGTAATTAATGTGTTAGGAAAAGTTTTTATTAATGCAGTTGATTTTCAGTGGGAATTGGTTACTGAAGAAATTAAACGTTTAAAATCAATTACTCCAATTGTAATTGTAGATTTTCATGCAGAGGCAACTGCAGAAAAAATTTGTTTTGCAAAATACTGTTCTGAACTTGGTGTTAGTGCCTTTTTCGGTACGCATACACATGTCCAAACAGCTGATGAAAGTGTTATAAACGGAATGGCCTACATAACAGATGCTGGTTTTTGTGGTGCATCTGATGGTGTTATTGGGATGGAATACAGTACATCTTTGGCAAGATTTTTAACAGGAATTCCTGAACGTTATGAAGTAGCAGGTGGTACAAGCGTTCAATTGAACGCAGTTGAAGTTGAGATTACTCCTTCAACAGGTGAAGCTGTCGCTATAAGAAGAGTTTTTTGTAGTAGAGATAAAGATAAAGAGGGAGAAAATGAAGACTGATTTACACATTCATACCTATTATTCGGATGGTGTATTCACGCCTGAAAAAATCGTCGACACTGCCGTTGATGTTGGTCTCCAGGCGATTGCAATCACTGACCATGATAATGTGCTTGCGTATAATGTAGCTCAAAATTATATTAAAGAAAAAGGTTTAGAGCTTGAAGTTATTCGTGGTATTGAAGTTAATACTTTATATAAAAATCATGAAGTTCATATATTAGGATATTTTATGGACCCTACTAATAGTGATTTTCAGTCAATGTTAAAATCACAACAAGCTGCCAGAATTAAGCAAACAAAAGAAATCTTAGGTCTTCTTTCTAAAAAAGAAGGTATTAAAGTTAAATTTGAAGATGTTAAAAAACTTGTTGCGGAAGGTGGTAGTATAGGTCGTCCACATATAGCAAAAGCTATTACGAATGCAGGAGGAACAACTAGTGTTATGGATGCATATGCAAAATACATACATGAAGATTCTCCTGTATATGTGCAAAGAAAAACAGTAACACCTCAAGATGCAGTAGAAATTATTTATGATGCTGGCGGTATTCCTGTTATTGCGCATCCTCATGATTTGGATATCGCTGAAAGCTTGATTAAAGATTTAATGAATTATGGTTTGCGTGGTATCGAAGCATACCATAGAAAACATTCTCCAGCTTGTGTTGAATATTTTTCATCAATGGCTGAAGAATTAGGTTTGATTGTTACAGGTGGTTCGGATTTCCATACGCCGAACATTATGAATGGTCAAATCATATTGGGGAAAAACTTTGTTCCTGAATGGGTTTATGACAAGCTTATCAAGGAAAAAAAGTTAATTGATATGGCTTAATTTATGAAGAAACATTTTTGGAAACTTGAATATTCTATAGTTATATTTATACTTTTGGGTGTATTTATGCTTTTGGTGCCTGTACGTTTTGAAAATTATTTTCAGGCTCGTATGATTTCCAAATGGAATGATAAATACGAAAAGATTTCCTATATGTTTTCAGTTATTGATGTACAGACAAATGATGAAATTTTGAAAAGTTTCGCTCATGCACAAGACCCTGAACAAAGAGAAAAATTGCTTTTGCAGTTAATAAAACCGTATATGCGTTTGGAGGCTGTAACTAAAAAACCATGGCGTTATAAACCAGAATTTTTAAGTGGTAAAAAAGTGCCAAAGAAGGATTTCTTTTATTTCAGTGATATATATTTATCAGATGGGCAGATTATTGGAGTAAAAGATATTGCAAGGAACGAAAAGAATTTTGCTTGGTTTATGTTAATGATTGATGTCAATGGATTTTTACCTCCAAATGTTTGGGGGCGTGATATTTACGGTTTGTTTATATACGATAAAGGCAAAATTGTTCCGTTTGGGTATAACAAAGAAATGGATGAGTTAAAAATGGACTGTTCTGAAGAGGGAACTGGTTTATTTTGTTCATATTATTACAGAATAGGTGGTGGATGGTGATAAAAAAAGTATGCGTGTTTGCATCATCATCAAATTTTTTGAATGATGTTTATTACGAAGATGCAAGAAAATTGGGTGAGCTAATTGGGCAAAACGGTTATGATATGGTTTATGGTGGTAGTAACCTTGGTTTGATGTGGGCTTGTGCAGAACAAGCAAAAAGCAAGGGTGCTAAACTTATTGGGATTATGCCTCAAAAGCTACAAGAAATGGGTGTTTTTACAGAAGGTTGTGATGAATTCTATGTAACAGCTGGCATGAGAGAGCGTAAAGCTAAGCTTGATGAGGTATCTGATGCCGTTATTGCTTTAGCCGGAGGTTTTGGTACATTAGAAGAACTTTCTGAAATGATAGTTCAAAAACAATTAGGCTATAATAAAAAACCTGTAATAATTTTAAATACAAATGGATTTTATGATAAACTAAATGAATTTTTTGAAGTGGTCATAGAAGAAAAATTTGCAAATAAGAATATGAGAAGTATTTATTACATTGCACAAACTCCAGAAGATGCAATTGAATATTTGAAGAATTATAAGCCTTCAGAGTTGAATGTTGATAAAAACGCAATATATGCAAGATAATTTTTATGATATAATTTTCTTACAATAAGGAGAAACAAATGGAAAACTTGAGAGATAAGTATGAAGTAGTTATTGGTTTAGAAGTTCACGCGCAGTTGAAAACTAAATCTAAAATATTTGCACCAGATGGTACAGAATTTGGTCAAGAACAAAATACACAAACAAGCCCTATTACTTTGGGTATGCCTGGGGTTTTGCCTGTTTTAAATAAAGAAGTAGTAAATATGGGTATTTTAACTGGTTTGGCACTAAACTGTGAAATCCCATCACGTTGTAAATTTGATAGAAAACAATATTTCTATCCAGATTTGCCAAAAGGTTACCAAATTTCACAATATGATGAACCTATTTGTGTAAATGGACACATTGATATTAAAGGCAAAAGAATAGGTATTACAAGAGCCCACTTAGAAGAAGATGCAGGTAAATTAGTTCACGCGGGTGCGGATGGACTTGCAGGTTCAAGTTATTCCCTTGTTGATTTAAACAGAGCGGGTACTCCGCTTTTAGAAATAGTTTCTGAACCTGATATGAGAAGTTCTGATGAAGCTAGAGCATATATGGAAGAATTAAGAAGTATTGTTAGATATATTGGTGTTTGTGATGGTAACTTGGAAGAAGGTTCTATGAGATGTGATGCCAATATCTCTATTATGCCAAAAGGATCTAAAGAGTTTGGTACTCGTGCTGAGATTAAAAACGTAAACAGTTTTTCTGCACTTCAAAGAGCTATTGAATTTGAAATTGATAGACAAATTGAAATCGTTGAAGAAGGTGGCAAAGTAGTTCAAGAAACAAGATTATGGGATGATAATTCTCGTGAAACTCGTTCTATGCGAGGCAAAGAAGATGCTCACGATTATAGATATTTCCCAGAACCTGATTTGATGCCATTGGAAATTTCAAGAGAATGGGTTGAAGAAATTCGTGGTAAAATGCCTGAGCTTCCAAATGCAAAACGCCAGCGTTATATGGATTTAGGTTTAAGTGAATATGATGCGAATGTTATTGTTGAACAAATGGGATTAGCATTATTCTTTGATGAAGTTCTTAAGTTAGGCTCAACTCCAAAAATCGCTGTAAACTTTATTATGGGTGAAATTGCAGCTTATTTAAAAGAAGAACATATTGAAATTACAGAAACAAAATTAACTCCTGATAATTTAGCAGAGTTGATTGGCTTGATTGAAAAAGGAACAATTTCAAATAATATTGGTAAACAAATCATCCTAGAAATGATGAAAGATGGTAAAAAAGCATCTCAAATTGTTGAAGAAAAAGGTTTAAGCCAAATTTCTGATACTGGAGCAATTAAAGAGATTGTTCAAAAAATTATTGATGCAAATCCTAACCAAGTTGAAGCATACAGAGGTGGTAAAGTTCAATTGTTAGGTTTCTTTGTTGGTCAAGTAATGAAAGAAACTAAAGGTAGAGCTAATCCGCAAACGGTTAACGAACTTGTTAAGGAATTACTAGGTTAAGATTAATTTTACCCTCCCTTATAAGGGGGGGGGTAACAATATTTTAGGTGGTTATAGTATGTTTTTTCAAAGAAAAAAAAGTAGCATGGAATATGAGATTTTCGAGCAAGCAAAAATCTTAGAGCATCTTATAAATGTTTATGTTACAGAAGATGAGAAGGTTAATATTGAGGTTTCAGAAGGAATTAAGCAAGTTATTTTTGTAGCAAGTGGTTCATCTTATCATTGTGCACGTTATGCGGCAGATATTTTTGGCAGCATTGCCAATTTAGAAGCTCGTGCTATTTATTCCAGTGAATTTCTTTTGAAAGCTGTTATACCACACTCAGAAGATATGCTGTATGTGTTTATAACTCAATCAGGTGAAACTTCTGATACCAATAAAGCCTTAATTAAGGCGAAACAGTCTGATGTCAGAACTCTTTGTGTTACAAATAAAGAGGATTCTACAATTTGGAATGCTTCTGATTATAAGGTTTGTTGCCATGCAGGAGTAGAAAGAAGTATTGCCGCTACAAAATCTTTAACTTCTCAGATGATGTGTGTTACTCTTTTGGCATTAAAGTTTGCTCAAATACAAGGTATTGATACTGAAAATACAATTAATGAAGTTTTATCAGTGCCTGCATTTATTGAAAAAACATATAAGTTACAACCAAAACTTAAACAGGTAGGAAGATTTCTTTCAAAGTACAAAAATATTATAGTTACAGCGGATGGTATTTCTTATGCATTAGCAAAAGAAGCGGCTTTAAAAATTAAGGAAACATCATATCTTAACGTAGCTTCAAGTATTTTGGGTGAATTTATGCATGGACATGTTGCGGTTATGAATAATAAATCTGCTTTAATTTATATTTTGGTAGATGATTTAAGTTACACTGCGACAAAGAACTTGAATAAAATTAAAAAAGATTATAACCCTCCAATTTGCATAATGGGTAATAAAAATGTTAAGATTAATTCTACATTCAATGTTAATATTGATTGTGAAAGCAAAATAGTTAAGTATTTCTGTGTTGCAGTAATGATACAATTGTTAGCTTTAGAAATTGCTCTAAAACTACGACGAAATGTAGATAAACCTCATGGGTTAGATAAAGTTGTAAAATAAAAAAGAGGTCTTATTAGACCTCTTTTTGAAAATTTAAGTTTTTGTTAGCTTATGCTTGAGTATTCATTGCTCTAGAGTCAGCTTCTTTTTTTCTACCTCTATTTACAAGAGCATCTGGTAATGCGCCTAAAGCACGACCTGCCAATGTTGTTGCAACTACTCCTAATGCGATAATTGCTCCAGCGATAGGAACAAAATAAGGATTTAATTTTGGTAATTTTTCTACAATTTTACCAGCAGCCGCTAATGCTGATAAACCACCAAGTTGAGAAGATGCAACACCTGCACCTAATAATAAACCTGTAACGGTTCCGACTCTACGACCAGTTTTGCAATTGTTGTAGATATTACCTTTTTTTGTAACTGCTGTACCCGTAAATGATACGTTATTTACTGTTGTCATACGCTTCACCTTTATTTACTACCACACGCTTATATAAAACGTATAAAGAAATTTTATTGCTAATTTGTAGTGTTATGTAAATAATCTTTTACAATTAAAACTGATCCAAAAATCTAGCATCATTATTGAAGAACAAACGGATGTCGTCAATTGCATATTTTAGCATTGCAAGTCTTTCGACGCCCATACCAAAAGCAAAACCAGAATAAACATCTGGGTCAATGCCCACGCCTCTAAGAACATTTGGATCAACCATACCAGCGCCAAGAATTTCTAGCCAACCAGTTCCAGAACATGTTCTGCAACCTTTTCCTTCACACATAATACATTGAACATCAATTTCAGCTGAAGGTTCAGTGAATGGGAAGAAGCTATTTCTAAAACGAGTAGGACGGCTTGCACCAAAATATATTCTAATAAATTCGTTTAAAACACCTTTTAAATCGCCAAAAGTAATATCTTTGTCAACATAAAGACCTTCAATTTGGTGGAAGAAATTGTTTTTACGCGCATTTACGTTTTCATTTCTATAAACTCTACCTGGAGAAACAACTCTGATAGGTGGTTTTTGATTTTCCATTGCGTGAATTTGCGCGCCTGAAGTTTGACTTCTTAAAACTACGTTTTTAGCTAGTTTTGTGTAGAATGTGTCTTGCATATCACGTGCAGGGTGATCTTTTGGTACGTTAAGCATATCAAAGTTGTAATATTCAGTTTCAACTTCAGGAGAATGCTCACTTGGAACAACTGAAAAACCTAAATTTTGGAAGATTGAAACAATCTCATTTGTGGTAGATGTAAGAGGATGAATGTGTCCAACTGGAGTGTATTTACCAGGTAATGTTACATCTAATCTTTCTTTTTGTAGTTTTTCGTTTAATTCTTTTTTGTAAAACTCATTGTATTTATCTTTTAACGCAGATTCTAGTTTTTGAGTAATTTCATTAGCCAATGCACCAACAATTCTTTTGTCAGCGTCAGAAAGGTCTTTTAAGCCTTTTTTGATTTCGTTAAATTCGCCCTTGCGGCTTAAATATTTGCCTCTGATTTCTTCAATATCGTTAATAGAAGAAGCTTTTTGAATTTCTTCTGTTGCATTAGTGTAAATATTTTCTAATTGAGTTTTCATAGTTTATCCTTTTATATTAATTCGTTATATTTTTTTTCGTAACCTATTGTTGTCTCTGGGCCGTGTCCAGGGTAAACAACAGTATTATCTTCTAATTTAAATAGAATGTTCTTGATGCTATCTGTCATTTTTGAGAAGTTTCCACCAGGTAAATCGCATCTGCCAACACTATCTCTGAATAAAGTATCGCCAGAAAATAGTTTATCTCCTATTTGAAAACAAACGCAACCTTCTGTGTGCCCTGGAGTATGTATAACTTTAATTTCTGTCTCTCCAAATTTTAAAATTTCACCATCTTGTAAAAACTCATCGGCTTTCGGAGTTTCTACCCCAACAACGCCAAAAGTTTGCATGATATTTGCACTTTCTTCCATTCTAGGAACGTCTGCTTGGTGCACTAGAACTTTGGAACGTGTTTTTTCTTTCATTCCATTAACTCCAAGAATATGATCGAAATGTCCGTGGGTAAGCAGCACGTATTTAAGAGTTTTGCCTTCTAGTTCTTTTATAATTTCAGGTTTTACTTCTGAGCAATCCACCAGAACGGCTTCATTGCCGTCTGTTAGAAGATAATTGTTTGCCCCTAAAGGACCAGCTTCAAAAGTTTGTATCTTCATTTCCTTATAATCTCAAAAATATCTTTACAGTGTTTGAAAAGTTCTTCTGCATTTTTTAAAGCAACCATATTTGCGCCATCGCAAAGTGCTTTGTTAGGTTCAGGGTGAACTTCAAAGAATAATACATTTGCGCCAACTGCCATTGCTGCTTTTGCAAGAGGTGGAACAAATCTTCTATCGCCACCTGAAGATGTGCCGTTAGCTCCAGGTAATTGTACGCTGTGAGTTGCATCAAATACTACAGGATAGCCAAATTCTTGCATAATAGAAATTGCTCTGAAGTCAACAACAAGGTTATTGTAACCAAAAGAAGTGCCTCTATCGGTTAATAAAATATTGTTGTTGCCTGCATCTTCAACTTTTTTAACCAAAGGTCCCATTTGTTCAGGTGCTAAAAATTGTCCTTTTTTAATGTTAACAATTTTACCAGTTTTAGCAGCGGCTACTAACAAATCTGTTTGACGACATAAAAACGCCGGAATTTGTATAATATCAGCAACTTCTGCAACGGGTGCAGCTTGATCTGGCGTATGAATATCGGTTACGATAGGTACATCGTATTTTTCCTTGATAGCTGCAAGCATTTCAAGTCCTTTTTCCATACCAGGTCCTCTGTAAGAATCAATAGAAGAACGATTGGCTTTGTCGAAAGATGATTTAAATACAAAATTAATATCTAATTTCTGTGCAATTTCTTTCAAGCCTTTAGCTGTCTCATCTAAAATTTCCATGCTTTCTATAGCGCATGGGCCGGCAAGAATAGTTAGCTTCTCTCCGCCGATTTCAAAATCCCTTAATTTTAATTTTTTAATTATATCCATACTTTGATTATACAAAAAACAAAGATTAATGACAATAATCGATAATTTGTAAAGATATAATTTACATTTTGTAAAGTCTTATTTGACATTCTTATATTTTTTGCGTATCATAAGGCTATAGCCACAGACCGTTGGTGGGTGACAACCGTCAGAACCCTTAAATAGCGCCAACCGAGGTTACATTAAGTCGAAAATATATTAGTATCAACTTGTGTAAGATTTTGTGGTGAACTGCCAAAAAATCTTTTTTGGTTTTATAGGTCGATACAAAATAGTAAAGGAAACAAACATGGCAACAAAAGCTTTCAAATCTGAAAAAATAGATGCTTTAAAAGCAAAAATTGAAAAAGCCCAAGTAGCTATTGTTACTGAGTACAAAGGTTATACTGTTGAAGAAATCACTAATCTTAGACGTGCTTTGCAAAAAGATGGTGGCGACTATACAGTTGTAAAAAACACTTTGGCTAAGATCGCTGTTAAAGGTACTGAATACGAAGTTCTTACAGAAAAATTGACTGGTCCAATCGCATTGGCATTTGGTTACAATGATCCTGTAAGCCCAGCAAAAGCAGTAGCTAAATTTATCAAAGATTCTAAAAAAGGCGTTATTATTGGCGCAGCTTTAGATGGTAAATTATTAACAGAAGCAGAAACAAAAGCATTGGCAGAACTTCCATCAAAAGAAGAACTTTACGCAAAAATGCTTGGTTGTGTCAACTCACCAGCTACTGGTATCGTTGGTTCAATCAATGCTGTTATGGCTTCACTTACAAGAGCTATTGCAGCTGTTAGAGACCAAAAAGAAGCTGCATAGTCAGTTTGGTTAATAACAAAAAAATATTTAGTACACAAAACAAAAAACATAAAGGAGAAAAAAATGAGCGTAGAAGCAATTTTAGAATCAATTGAAAAATTAACATTATTAGAAGCAGCTGAATTAGTAAAAGCTATGGAAGAAAAATTCGGCGTATCTGCAGCAGCTCCAGTAGCTGTAGCAGCAGCTCCAGTAGCTGCAGCAGCAGAAGCAGCTGAAGAAGCTTCTGAAGTTACAGTAGTTTTAGCATCTGCTGGTGCTAACAAAATCGCTGTATTGAAAGAAGTTCGTGCTATTACAGGTCTTGGCTTGAAAGAAGCTAAAGATTTAGTTGATGGTGCTCCTCAAGCAGTTAAAGAAGGCGTTAAAAAAGAAGACGCTGAAGCTATGAAAAAACAACTTGAAGCTGCTGGCGCAACTGTTGAATTCAAATAAGAATCAACTTTCGCAAAAGTGTAAAAAAGAGGTCTTTAAGGCCTCTTTTTTGTTGCAAACATTGTATAAATTTGTTATTATGTAGTTGGAGGCATTTATGAATAAAAAGATTTTGATTGTAAGTTTAGTTTTAGTATTTTCAGGACTTTCAGCATTTGCAGTTATTGCAAGAAATACTGTTGAAATTTATACTCCGATTTTTATATCAAGATTTTTGAAATGTATTCCTTGTAAGATGGAACAGACTATTGCCACAGAAAAAGGTACTATCAAGATAGAACGCAAACTTAGAAATTGGTGGGATCATAAATGTAGATATTCTGAGATTTATACTAATGAAGAAGGAAAAGCTGAAGATTTTTCATGTAATCTATCTAGAGAGCAGGTTAATACTTTGGTATCTGCTATGAAAGTGGACCCTGAAAATAAAAACGAAGCCTTAAAGGCTTGGGCAGAAGTAAAAAAAGACGAAACTACTTGTCAGATTAACGAATAGCAAAATTTTCTGCATTCGCAGAATTTACAACTATTTTCTTGTTTTTTGTATTCAGTAATTGATTTGATTTCAGAACATATTTTGTTGATTGCTGTCTGATATTTAGTTTTTAATTCTTCTGTTAATTCTATTGAGTAATTTTTATTATTTTTTAAATCTATATAGACAAACGTAAGTTGTTTTTTATCTTTTATGAACTCATCCACTGCTAATAAATAAATCATTGTTTGGAAATCAAATTCTGGATTATTAGGGATGGAGCCAGTTTTATAGTCAAGGATATATAAACCTATTTTATCTTGAACTAGTGCGTCTATTCTACCACCAATCCAGTTTTCACCAATTTTGCATGAAAGATTGTATTCAGAATTAATATATTGTTTTTGAAAATATTCGTTGGATTTTAATAATTGCCATGCGGTATTTTCATCAGGTGTGAGAGTTTTTTCAAGTTTAGAAATGTCGTCACCTCGTAGATAATAATTTGCAAGAGCGTGGATTTTTTTACCTTTTTCAAAAGGGGTTGATTTTTGAGGTGCGGATATTTGTTGAAGATATTTTAGGTAGTATTTTCTCGGACATTCTTTGAATGTTTTTAACATATTTGGAGAAAAATTGTTATTCATTGCAACCTCCTAAAAGTTCTTCAAAAATTATGCTAGGCGCTTGCTCAACTGTTTTGCCAAAAGACGTTGATTTTTTACTTGTGGTAATAAATAATTTACGTTTGGCGCGAGTTATGGCAACGTAGAGCAATCTTAAGTTTTCGGCGAGAAGTTCGCTTTTTAGTTCATCTTCTGTTTTGGCTTTGTATTTATTGTTTGATCTTCGAATTTCTTCCATAAAATCGGATGATTTTAATTTTATTTCATTAAAGTCTAGAGTTAAATTCTTTTCAGCCATTTCAGGTAAAAATACTAAATCAAACTCATCCCCTTTTGATTTATGAAGTGTCATAACTTGAACTTTACCTTCTAAAAATTCTTTGTTACTTTCATCTTCTTCAGAGAAAAATTTAAAACCACTCAATGACGGCTTTTTAGCCAATTCTCCTAATCTTTCAACTATATATTGAAGATTGTTATTTGTAGCACTTATTCTTTTTATTAGTGTAGAAATTAAATACACGTTCGAACGCTCAATTTCGCTAGAAAAATGAGAAAGCCCTATTTTTACAGCAAGTTCTTCGCAAGCATAATGTGGCATAGAAAGCCAATAATTCAAATCCCAATAAAATTGGCATAAGTGAGGGTTTTCTATATCATCACAGTTAATTTCAATAAAAGGTTTGTCAAAATTACGGATTTCTGCTCCAAGTCGAGCTTTGTAAAAGCCCATTTCAGCTAAGATTTCGTAATTTTCAGCTATGGTAGTGTTATCAAATGGGTTAAGAATCATTTTTAGGATCGCAAAAATAGTTTTGAATATAACTTTTTGTTCCAGTGATTCACTTCTTGTTATACTTTTTAAGCCACTATCATTTATATATCCTAGCCATTGTGCAACTTGATAGTTATTTCTTAATAGCACACCAACAGTTGCTTTTGGATTTTCTTTGAATGTGTTTTTTATGACTTTTAGAATGTAATTTCTTTCTTCAAGTGGAGATTCAAAAATTTTACCAGTGATAGCGTTATTTTGGACTGGGTTTTTACCTTCAACTGGTTGCATAAAAATTTCAAAGAAAGCATTTTGCGTTTCCGTTTTTGTACTTGCGTATTTTACAAGATTATTTGCTAATTGCCAAACATCTTTTGTACAGCGTTGTGAACAATTCATACTAATATCGTTGCTTTCGGAAATGAATTTTCTAAATCCTTCCACATCTGCATTAGAAAATGTTGTTGTGATTGCTTGATTTATATCGCCACATCGGATTAAATTTTTATGTTTACCGCTTAAAAGGCCAATTAATTCTTGTTGAATTGAGGATGAATCTTGAGCCTCGTCTTCAATTATATATTTACAAATATCTTGGTAATGTTCAAGAATATCAGTGTTTTCTCTTAAAAGTTTGACTGAAGATGTTAGCATGTCATCATAATCAATTAGGTTTTGAGAGCTTAAAAGTTGCTGATACGCGTTAAAAAATTCTGTGAATTTTTTAATTTTTGTATCTGTTGAAGTTTTTAATGAACCCTCACTTAATTTATAAACTGAAACTGCGCGGTCAAACTCTTCAGATTCTTTCTGTTTTAATTTCATTTTGTTAGCAATTTCTTTTATTATTCTGGAGCGTTGAGTATCATCACAAATCTCAAAATCAGAACTTAGTCCAAGTCTTTCAAAATTGCCATTTTCTTTTAATATCCTAAGCGCAAGTCCATGGATAGTACTAATATTCGGAAGTTGTCTTAGATTTTGATGAATATTTTTAATGCGTTCTCTGAAATTTCTAGCAGCTGATTCCATGTAAGTAAGGACAAAAATGTTTTCTGGATGGATATCTTTTTCAAGAAGTTTTAGAATTAATGACAGAAGAATTGTTGTTTTTCCAGCACCAGGTACGGCAGAAATTGCCATTTGGCCAGATTTATAATCTAAAACTGGTTTTTGATCAGGTCTTGGAGTTATAGGGCGAGAATTTTGTGGGGTAAATTTTTCGACTTCAAAGTTTAAATATTTTTCAATCCCACCAAAATTTTCCGCGCCGTTACTGTCGAATAAACTTGAGAATGCGAAGATTTTCTCATCTGCGCAAAGAGTAAGTTTTCTTAAAATTCGTGCAGTTTTATCTTTGCTAAGTTCCAAATTATCTTCGATTGTGTAAGTTTCTTTTTCCCAGCCTTTTTGGAATACCCAAGCATTGTATAGTGGCCCTGTGTCGCTTTTAATCCATTCGTCACTTGATATATCTAGCCAAAATTGGTATTTTGTTCTAATTTGGTTATCAATAATTTTTTGTGGTGTTGCTACAACAATTTCATTTTCTTTAATTTCTAGTGTTGAATATGGATTTTCTGCAATAATAGAGTTCTCAATTTGTGTGATAATTTCAGTTTTGCGTGAATCAAATTTGTTTCCAAAAATATTTTCAAATTCTCTTAATTGTTTGATGAAAAAGTTAAATTTATTTATTTCATCAGGTGTAATTTGTGTGAATTCAATAACTCTATTATAAATTTCATAAACTTGTTCTGATAATTTAACATTAGAGGTTGAAAGTTCTTTAATTAAGTTTAATAATGTAGAATATTTTTCGTTAAAATTTCCATCATTAAAATCAAATTCAACTAGAATTTTAGAGCTCTCAAAGTTTTGTAAAATTTCTCTACAATACTTAACTGGTATTCCTAAAAATTCTGAAAGGATTACTCTAATATCGAATTCGGACAAGTTGTTTTTAAGTTCGGTATTAATTTTTAAAATAGTAAGAACTGCTTGAACAATTCTGTTTTGTATAAGTTTTTCACTGCCTGATAAAAACAATAGATTGTTGCCAAAATTTTCTTTTAAAGTAAATCTTAGCATATCATCAATGATAGGGGTAATGATAGAAACTTCATTAGGTTTGATATTTTGAGTTTCAAGTTCTTTAATTTGATTAATTGCCAGATCTATCATTTTAGCTCGTTTTGAAGGTGATAAAACAGAAAAATATTTTAATTTATCAGTTTTGTCATTGATAACATTGTCAAATAAAGTTTGTGCATCATATTGAAGTTTGGTTTGGGAGTCAATATTTTTTGCCATTTGTTTGAATAATTGTTCAAACGCCCAAACAGTATTTTTATCGGCACTTAAATATCCAGAACGGCTACCACCTTGTTTGTCAAAGGCAATAAAAATGTCTTTTAACTGTGGGGCTAAAAAGTTGATAAAATCAAAGCAAACTGGTGTAATTTCATCCCCATCATCGACTATTAAATATTCAATATTAGAAAAATAATCGGTATTTTGGTAAACGAAATTAAAAACTAATGTTTGCCTTAAATAGTCAAAATCACGGAGAGCCAAAGTTTCTTTTAATAATTTTTTCAACGCGAGTTTTGCGTCGTCAGCAAATGATTCGCCAAGTATTTTTGAACGTTCTTCAACATCTTGATCGGACAAATTGTTCTGAACGATTAGTGAATATCTTCTGAAAAGCTGATTTAATAATGATTTTTTTGAATTGTATCCTTTGAATGGAATTTCTTTTAATATGTCTTTTAGGATAAATTGTGAAATTTCTAATCCTGCAAGATTTGGTAAAATAACAGGATTATCAAATGTATTTCTATTTTCTAAAAAAGCCCAATTGTCAGAAATCGTGTTATATACTAATCCAAAAAATGAATAAACCTGTAGTTTTTCGCATGCGGTTATGTTTAATAGTTTTAAGGTTTTGTTTATGAATTGGTTTTTGAGGTTTGAATTTGCCACTAATACAAGGATTTTAGAAGCAGGGATGCCAGAATTTAGTAATTCAGCATATTTAGAAATTAATATATTTGTTTTGTCAGAGCTTACGCTTCCGTTAATAATCAAAATCAATACCCCCTATGGAGTATTTTATCATAAAAATTCTGTCAAAAACTAATTTTGATATACTATTGCATTTTGTTTCCAATTATTCTATTATTAGGAGTATAGTAAATGGATATACATTGTAAATAAATGGAGGCAAACATGCAAGAATTACAAGAACAAATCGGATTTTCAGCTGGACAAATTTATGAATATTTGAATAGCAATGGTGAATCAACTTTCTCAAAAATGAAAAAAGAATTAGACCTTAAAGGTAACTTTGCTGATTTAGGTCTTGGCTGGTTAGCTAGAGAAGATAAAGTTGAAATTTCTAAAAAAGGTGCTTCAGTTTCTGTAAGACTTAAATAGTTTTAGAAATTGTTATAATTAGAGAGCAAAAAGAGCCCAATAGGGCTCTTTTGCTATAGGTTTATTTCACTTCTATTGATGCCCCAAAAAAAAGACCTCTCTGAAAAAAGAAGCCTTGGAATTTTTGTTTATTCCTCGTGTAAAAGGTTAGTAGGTAGTGTGTATAAAAAATCTTGTGTTATATATTTCTTATATATTAATAAAATAAAATGAATATATAAAATTGCAAGAATGGTAATTTTTTGTTACATAACTTAATTTTATATAATAACTATTATCATACCTAGCTTGTCTATTTCTTTTCTTTTTTATTGCGAAGTAAAAAGAAAAGAAATAGACGAAAGAAAAGAAAAATCCGCAATAGTTTTCAAATCTTTCAACCCTTCAACTTCACATAATGGTTATTATGTAAATTGTAGTTTGTGATATAATATTAGCGAAAGGGAAATGTTTTATGAAAATTGCGATTTATCCTGGAAGTTTTGATCCTATTACAAAAGGACATTTGGATGTTTTAGAAACAAGTGCGAAAATTTTTGATAAGGTTATTATTGCGGTGGCTAGAAATTCAGAAAAAAAAGGATTTCTATCTGTCGAAGAACGCTTAAATTTAATCAAAGAAAGCACAAAACATTTGCCTAATATAGAAGTCGATAGTTTTGAAGGTTTGACAATCGAGTATGCGAAAAAACGTGGTGCTCAAATTTTAATTCGTGGCTTAAGAGCGGTGTCAGACTTTGAATATGAGATGCAGTTATCTCAAACAAATAGTGTTTTGGCTAATGAAATTCAAACAGTATTTTTAATTACAAAACCAGAAAACAGTTTTATTTCGTCTAGTACTGTCCGAGAAATTTTATTAAATAATGGCGATATTTCAAAATTTGTGCCAGCTCCTGTTTTTGAATTTTTGACCAATCGCTAATTATGTTAAATTATGTATTAACATGTAGCTTAATTATTTGACATAGGCTTTTTGCTGGGTTAAAATTCATGGTATAAAGAAAGGCATGTGGGGATTATGCAACAAAACGGAGTATACGATTTACTTAAAATGTTAGAAATTTCTTTGGAAGAGGGTTTTCCTATTATTCCAAAAAAATATACTATTGTTAAAACAAAAGAAATTGAAACTTTAATTGATAGAATTTATTCTTCTCTTCCTGTGGAAGTTCAAGAAGCAAGAGCGTTTTTACGCCGTAGAGAAGAACTTCAAATTGAAGCTCAACAAAAAGCTGAAAAAATTATTTCTGAAGCTCAAAAAGAAGCAGATAGAAAATTATCAGAGGCAGATTTTATTAAAGCTTTAGAAAGAGAAGGCAATAGAATTAGAGCACAAGTTCAAGAAGAATGCGAAGAAATTAAACGAATAGCGTTTGAGGAAGCTGAAAGTGTTCGTAGTCAAGCGAGAGCTGAAGCTATGAAAACTCGTGAAGGTGCAGATCTTTACGCAGAAAAAGTTCTTACTCGTTTGGAAGCTCAATTGGCAGAACAACAACAAGAAGTGAAAAATGGTCAAATTTACCTAGAAAAAATGCGTAAAGATGCATTAGGAGCTTACGAACCAGCACAATCAAGAAATATTAGCTTCTAGAAAAAAGAATAAAATAAAAAAGGCCGACAGACGTCGGCTTTTTTTTATGTCTGAATTGTTACAATTTGTTTGCATTTTATTTATGTTTGTTTTAATATTGTATTATAAGCCGATAGAATAGAATGTGAAGTCATCACATTCTATTTTAAATAGGATGAAATGTAATAAGTAAAAGGAAATAAAAAATGGGTATCAAAGGAAAAAATGACAGAATGGTAGTTCTTGCATGTGAAGATTGCAAAGAAAGAAACTACACAACAGTTAAAAACAAAAAAAATATTAAAGAACGCTTAGAGTTGAGCAAATATTGTCCAACTTGCAAAAAACACACTAACCACAAAGAAACTAAGTAGTTTAAGTGTGCAAGTTTTAAGGGGGATTACCCCCACTTGCGTCCTTAGTTCAGTTGGTAGAACGTCGGTCTCCAAAACCGGATGTCGAGGGTTCGAGTCCTTCAGGGCGCGATTTATATTAAAAGGAAATTTAAATGGATAAATTTATTAATTCAGTACAAACATATTTTAGAGGCGTAAGAGCTGAATGGGGCAAAATTAGTTGGCCAGAAAGAAAACAAGTGGTCTCAGAAACTATTTTTGTTGTAGTAATCGTGTTTGTTTTTACTGTAGCGATTTATTTAATGGATATTATCTTTAAAGGCCTATTTGGCTTAATAAAATAAAGGTGGCTTATGACTAAAAGAGAAAAAACAATGGAAGAACAGCTAAACGAAGATTTGCAAGCAGAAAGAGAAGAAGCTGCAGCTCTTGAACAAGCTGAAAATGAGCAAAAACAAGCTAAGAAAAATCAAAAACGCTGGTATATTGTTCACACTTATTCAGGACACGAAAACAAGGTAAAAGTTAATCTTGAAAAACGTATTGAATATATGAACATGGGCGAAAAAATCTTCAGAGTAGAAGTTCCACAAAAAACTGTTACTCAGATGAAAGCTGGTAAAAAACAAGAACGTGAAGAAAAAATCTTCCCTGGTTATGTTTTAGTTGAAATGATTATGGATGAAGATAGCTGGTATGTTGTAAGACACACAGCAGGCGTTACAAAATTTGTAGGTTCTGCTAAAAAACCTATCCCAGCTCGTGATAGCGAAATTAAAAAGATTATCCATAGATCATCTTCACAAACTGAAAAAATCGAACTTGACGTTAAAGCTGGCGATAAAGTTAGAATTATTTCAGGACCATTCTCAGACTTTGTTGCTGATATTATCGAAGTTTACCCAGATAAATCTAAACTTCGTGCAAATGTTTCAATCTTTGGACGTGAAACTCCAGTTGAATTAGAATACAAACAAATT
>JAZUAO010000002.1:0-27156 GCA_045638025.1 Candidatus Gastranaerophilaceae bacterium | reverse complement strand
AATTTTGCAAATCGTTGTTTTTACAAATTTTATTTATTTTAAAATGTTTTCCTAATTCATTAACAAAAGATAAGGTAGTAGTATGACCTGAAATAACTTGAGTTGTGTTCATATTTTTCATAGCTTCGTTAAGCTTTTTATTAAATACATCTTTAGCTGTTGACCATTGTCTAGTGTTAATATCTACCATTAATGTAGGAATAGTCAATGCAGCAACAACACCAATGATACCTAAAGTTATTAAAACTTCAGCTAAGGTAAAGGCGCATTTAGAAAACGTTAGGGCTCTAAGGCACTGAGGCACTAAGATTCCACCTCTTTTTTTACTTATTGTCACTTCGCTAGCTCTTTTTTTTAGCATCTTTTTCTCTCCTTGTTTGAGTCAGTAATGTAAGTAGAGTTAGTAGAGTAAGTAATGTTGTTTATAGTTTGGTTAAGTCCAATATCCTGATAAGTACTTACTTCACTCACATTCAAATTTTACAATTTTTTCTCAAATTGGGCAATCTTATAAAAATATGTTACTTTTTTATAAGATAGCAATTTTTTTCTTGTCCAATTTTTAAAATTTTAGTAGAATACTAACCGTAGGGGTTAAGAATATGAATAAACAAATTTATGAAACGGTATCTTATGTAGGGATGAATTCTTTAGCAGAAGTGCTAGAAAGTTGTATGGAAAAATATTCAACGTACTATGCAATTACTGATAGATATAACAATATTTCAATGACATACGGAGAGTTGCGAGAAGAAATGAACCTTTTTGCAATTGGTTTGCAAGCTTTAGGTGTAAAAAAAGGTGATAAAGTTGGGCATTTCGCTGAAAGTAATGGTTTATGGATGTCAACATCGATGGCTATTATTAAATGTGGTGCGGTTGATGTAATCCGTGGGTCAAATGCTCCAATAGAAGAACTTCACTATATTACAGCGCATGCTGATTGCAAAGGTTTAATTTTACGTGATGAAAAATTATACAATGCAATGAAACCATTTCTGCAACAATATCGTTTAGATTTTGTTATTGTTACATATTCTAATAGTGATTTAGATACAACAGATGTAAAATCTAAGGTTTATAAATATCAAGATATTATTCAATTAGGTAGAGAAAACTCATTTACTCCTGTAAAAATGGAAAGAAGTGACGATTGTTCAATTCTTTATACCTCAGGAACTACAGGAAATCCAAAAGGCGTTTTGCTTAACCACGAAAATACAATTTATCAATTGGAAGTTGTTCACGAAGGATTTTTGGCACAACCTGGGGAAAATACACTTCAGATTTTACCGATTTGGCACTCATATGAAAGAATTGGCCAATGTTATTATATTTCTCGTGGTTGTCATTTGCATTATACAACTTTGACAGGGTTGAAAAATGATTTGGCAAATTATGATATTGATACATTTATGTCTGTACCACGAATTTGGGAATCAATCAGAACAGGTGTTTATCAAAAATTAAAACAAGCATCACCAATTATGTATAATATTTTTGATTTTGCAATCAAAACTTCAATTTCATACAAAACTCACAAAATGTATGGTGAAAGAAGAATTACGAATAAATTGAGTTATAACGCTTTATCGACAATGCGTCATAGAATTATCCGTTCATTTATCAAACCTTTACACGTGTTATTTTCAAACACATTGTATAAAAAAATTAAAAAGGCTGTCGGTCTTTCAAATATTAGAGCCTCAATTTCTGGTGGAGGAGCTTTGTCAATGCAAGATGAACTTTTCTACGATGCAATTGGTGTGAATTTAAGAATTGGTTATGGTCTAACAGAAACCGCTCCTGTTTTAACTTTGAGAAACGTATATGATAAAAACTTTTTAGGTTCTGCAGGTAGTCCTTTACCTGGAACTGATTTGAAAATAGTTGACCCTAAATCGTTTGAAGAATTGCCTAAATTCAAAAAAGGTCTTGTAATTGTAAAAGGGCCTCAAATAATGAAAGGTTATTACAAAGACGAAGATTCAACTCGTAAAGTTTTCACAGAAGATGGTTACTTTATTACAGGCGATTTGGGTTGGTTAACAAATGAAAATAACTTGGTTTTAGTTGGTCGTTTGAAAGAAACAATTGTGCTTTCAAGTGGTGAAAACGTTGAACCTGTACCGATAGAAGAAGCTATTTTGTTAAGTCCATATATTGATCAAATAGTTTTGGTTGGTCAAGACAGAAGTGGTGTTGGGGCGTTGGTTGTTCCATCAAAAGAAGCTTTAGAAAAATGTGGAATTAGCATGAAAGACCTTTCAAGTTATAAAGACAGTAATGTTTTGACAGATGCAAAATTGGAAAGTTTAATTAAAAATGAAATTAATACTCACATTGTTAACAAGCCAAACTTAAGAGTTTTTGAAAAAGTTAAACAATTTACAATGTTGAATGAATCTTTTAGTGTTGAAAACGGTCTAATGAGTGCAACACAAAAAGTTAAACGAAACAAAGTATTTGAAAAATACGAAAAAGTAATCGGTAATATGTATAACAAATAAGAATAAATAAAATGTTGTTTTTGATAATGGCTAATCTGAAAAAGATTAGCCATTTGTCTAATATGAAAATGAACCTTTTGGGGATAGTATAAATTAGAGGTTAGGCAATTTGCCTAAAAGATGTTGATTAGAGAAGTTAGAAGAAAAGAGTTCTTAAGAGGTCTTGATGAGTAATATAAATGTATGTCTATCATGTGATGATAATTATTCTAAATATGCTGGAGTCGTTATAGCATCGATTTTTGCAAATGCCTCTAGTGAAGATAAAATATCGATTTATATTTTAGATGGTGGAGTTTCAGACCAACATAAAAGAGAAATACTTTCACTAAAAGATATAAAGGATTCTGAGATTAGTTTTGTGGCAGTTGATCAAGGCTTATTTGAAGATTACAAAAATATATGTACGCATTCATACATTTCATTACCAGCATATTACAGATTGAAGATGGCTAGTTTATTACCAGATGTGAGCCGTGTAATTTATTTAGATTGTGATATAGTTGTCAATTGCTCTTTAAATAAATTGTTTGAAAGTGAATTGGGAAATAATCCATTTGGTGGCGTAAGAGATATAAACAGAAAAATGCTTAAGAAAAATCCTAATTATATTAATTCTGGGGTTTTAGTAATGGATTTAGATAATATTCGTAAATTAAATTTAGAAGAGACTATTTTTGAATGGACTAAATTAAATTTTGAGAGTATTAAATTAGGTGATCAAGAAATTATAAATAGGGTTTGTGAGAATCAAATTACGATACTCGATGATGAATGGAATGTACAATCAAGTAATTTTACAAATCGTTCAAGTTATACAAAAAATCCGAAAATTGTACATTTTGTTGCTCGTAGAAAGCCTTGGCATTGGGCATCATTCAGTATTCACAAAAGATTGTATTTTAAATATTTGCAACTTACTCCTTGGAAATTGAGTGCTGAAGAATATAAACATTGGACTAAGGATAATCAAATAGCTTCTTTGTTTGAATATATAAAACATAGACCGATTTTTTATTTAAGGCCAAGATTTTATGAAGCTATTTTTAAAACTTATATCATATAAAACTCAAATATTAGCCATTTGTCTAATATGAAAATAATCCTATTGGGGCTAGTATTATTTTAAAAGGTGTTGAGGCGTTGAGCCTAATTTAATCTGTTAGTTGATATGTAGAGAATAGGGATTTAGATGCAAATATCAATAATTACGGCAAGTTATAATTATGAAGAATATATAAAAGAGACAATTGAAAGCGTTATTGCACAAACTTATACCGATTGGGAGATGGTGATAGTTGATGATGGGTCCAAAGATAATTCTGTAGAAGTTATAAAATCTTATTGTGAAAAAGACAGTCGTATAAAATTATATCAACACGAAAATGGTGCGAACAAAGGTTTGATTGAGACAGTCAAATTAGGTATTGAAAAGGCACAAAATAAATGGTTAGCGTTTTTGGAGTCTGACGATACAATCAGACCGGATTATTTGGAAACCAAGCTAGAAATTATAAAGCAATATCCGGATGTGAAATTTATATTCAATGATGTAAATATGTTTGGCGATGAAGATAGAATAAAGCACATGGAAGAAGTTTATTTTAGTAAAATTTATAATGATTTGAAAAAATATTCTTTTCCTGCCAATGTATCGGAGGCGTTTGCTAAACGAGACATAGTTCCAACTTTTTCTTGTGTAATGTTGAAGAAAGAACTATTTGATGAAATAGATTTTAATGTAGCTAAAAAACCTTGTTTGGATTACTACATTTGGAGTCAAATTGCTAAAAATAATGATTTTTATTTTGTCAACGAAAAGTTGACAAATTGGCGAATGCATAAAGATAGTTATATCTCAAGTGAAGTGCAACCATTAGAAGATTTAAAATTTACGTATCAACTTAATAGTGTTAATTATCATAAAAAACCCATTAAAAAAATTATGAAAAATCTAAATGCGTTTAGAAAATTTTTTATTAGAATTCACTCTGATAAAATATACTTTTGGGGTAAATGGTACAATTTAAAAAAGGAGCAAAATGAAAAGAGTTGCAGTATTTGCTCATTATGATACACATAATACTATTCAAGATTATGTAGTTTATTATATTCAAGAACTTCAAAAAGTTGCAGAAAAAATAGTATTTGTTTCAGATTGTGATTTGAGTAATGAAGAATTGCTTAAAATAGCACCTTATGTGATTCACTCTATAGCAAATCATCACGGTGAATATGATTTTGGTTCTTACAAACGAGGATATCAATGGGCAAATCAAAATGGGCTTTTAGAAAATGCCGAGGAGTTTATTTTAGCAAATGATAGTTGTTATGCTCCATTATTTCCGTTTGAAGAAATGTTTTCTAAAATGTCTCCTAAAGAAATTGATTTTTGGGGCGCAACAGCAAATCCAAAAGGACTTGAAATAGTCAATAAAATACCTAGGCAAAATAATCAAGAACATGTGCAATCATATTTTGTGGTTTTTAAGCCTCAAGTATTTAAGTCAAAGGTTTTTGATGACTTTGTTAATTCAATAAAGAAAAAAGAAACAAAAGAAGAAGTGATAGCCTATTATGAAGTTGGCTTGAGTAAGTTGCTTATTGAAAAAGGTTTTAAATATGACGTTTATTGTGAATTGAGCAAAAAAATAGAGGCTTCTCATATTTATGCCTATAAAAAATTAATTAAACAAAATAAATCGCCTTTTTTAAAACGCAATCTTATTTTGTTCAAAGAAGCTTCTTTTATTTGTCCGACATTTACAAGAAAATTAATAAAGACAAATACACAATATAATTACAATTTAATAAGAATAGATAGAAATACAAATAAAGCCAAATATTCGGTTGTAAAAGGCTATTTAAAAACAATACGTAAATCAATTTTACGAGTGCACTTTAAACAAAAAGATATATGTTTTTTAGGGAATTGGTATAGCTTTGGAAAGGGTAAGAATGAAGAAGATAAAAAGGTTATTTTGTCGAGAGTTTCAAAATGACGTAAATTCCGTTATTGATAAATTCAAATTGATAGAAAAAGATATAATTGCAAATTCACCTTATTGGGATGCATTGTGGTATGTGCAAAAATATGGTCATAAATTTACAAGATACGAAGCTTTAGAATATTGGTGTAAAGAAGGCTGGAAAAAGGGGGAAAGTCCATCAAAATACCTTAATGTAGAATTTTGTGCACCTGCTTGTGGAAATGTAAATCCTATAATCGCTTATCATAGCAAGCAAGTTTGTTTTTTCCCAGATAACAAAAATAATTATAAGGAAGAAAATGATTTTCAACGTATTCAAGAATATCTTGATTACAAACAAACACGTCAAGCAAAATCAGTCGTTTATACTTGTATAACTAATGATTATGATGATTTGAAAGAAATTGAAATATACAAATATGTGAATAAAGATTGGGATTATGTTTGTTTTTCAGATAATGAAGAATTTATCAATCAAGGCAAATGTGGGATTTGGGAAGTTCGACCATTACAATTTAACACTTTGGATAATACTAGAAATCAACGTTGGCATAAAACACATCCACACATTTTGTTTCCAGATTATCAAGAATCTATTTGGATTGATGGAAATATTAATATTTTAACAGATAAGTTGTTCCGTATTATTAAAAATACAGACTTGGATATTTTAGTTCCAGAGCATTTCAAGAATTTGTGCATATATACAGAATACCAAGATGTAATGAAGGCAAAGCTAGATGTTAAAGAGCTTATTAACCAAGAGTTGAGTTTGATTACCAATGATGGTATGCCTCTAAATTATGGATTTGCAGAAACCAATCTTTTATACAGAAAACATCATAACGAAAAAATTATAAATTGTATGGATATGTGGTGGAATTTTATAAACAAATATTCCAAACGCGATCAATTATCTTTTACATATGTTTTGTGGAAACACGATATAAAACCTAAAGATATAAATATAAATAATACTAGATTAGATACTAAAAACTATTACGTATTCGGGCATAAGAAGGGATGGTCTTATGATTTGGGATAAATTTAAAAAGAGCGCAAAACTGCAAGGCTTTAATTTATTAGTTTATACATATGCAAATCAAAAATATTATGATTTTGCTATATTGTATCCTATTTGGGTATTATTAAGCAACCCAGATACTTGTGTTGAAATTGCACTAGAAAATTTGAATTTATTTAATAAAAAATATAGTCATCTTATCAAGTATTATTATGATAATTATCCAAATCAAGTTTATTTTACTCAAATTGATAAAAAATATTTAAAGGTATCATCTGGTGCGATAAGATTTTTATCTCAACCTATATGTAAAGCAAGATATGTTTATATTGGAGATGTTGATTTAATAGTCTTGGATAATATATGTTCATTACATTTGCCAAATATTGAAAAATATAAATTAGATTATTCAAATATCAAAAGAAAAGGATTAGAAAAACTTTCTGGTTTGCATTTTATTGAATATAAAAAAATGTACCCTATCATTTTTAAAAATATTAATGTAGTCAAAGATAATGATGAAAATATTTTATATAAATTAATGTTGAATAAAAATTATAAAATTCCTTCTACAGAGGATTGTACTTATAGGCCTTTATGTGGAATTCATATAAGTTATTTTTCGAGGCCATTACTCAAGACTTTGACAACAAAAGATACTGAAACAAGTTTTCCAAGTTGGTGTGATAATTGTAATGGAGAAAAAATAAGTGTTGACGATATTAAACAATATCTTAAATATCGGTATTCAAATAATATTCAAGATTTTTATTCACAAATTAAAGAAACTGATGTCGAGTTGAGAAAAATTATCCAAATTATAGACTTGTTCGTCTATTATTTAGATTTAAATAATGAATTATTGATAAATTCTAAAAGAAGGGAATTATGAACATAACAGTAATAGGAACAGGATATGTAGGATTAGTGGCAGGGGCTTGCCTTGCAGATATGGGAAACAATGTTATTTGTGTTGATAACAACGAACACAAGCTTCAACAGCTGAAAAATGGCATAATCCCTATTTATGAACCAGGGTTGGAAGAACTTGTCAAATCAAATGTGACAGAAAATAGGTTGGAATTTTCTGCTGATTTAGATATCGCAGTAAAACAATCTGAAGTTTGTTTTATTGCTGTTGGAACTCCTCAAGGAGAAGACGGCTCTGCTGATTTGCAATATGTTTTGAAAGTAGCCGAACAAATTGCAAAAGCAATGAATGGATACAAAGTTATTGTTGATAAATCCACAGTTCCTGTTGGTACGGCTGAAAAAGTTACAGAAATTATTAAAAAATATACGTCATATCCATTTGATGTTGTTTCAAACCCTGAGTTTTTGAAACAAGGAAATGCCGTTGATGATTTTCTATCTCCAGATAGAGTTGTAATTGGTTCAAATTCTGAAAAAGCAAGTAAAATTATGCAGGATATTTATTCTCCATTTTTCCGTACAGGAAATAGAGTCATTGTTATGGATGTTAAATCTGCTGAAATGACAAAATATGCGGCTAATTCGTTTTTAGCGACAAAAATTTCTTTCATGAACGAGATTGCCAATCTTTGTGAAAAAGTTGGAGCAGATGCAGAAATGGTTCGTGTTGGAATTTCTACAGACAGCCGTATTGGAAATAAATTCCTTTTCCCAGGATTAGGCTATGGCGGAAGTTGTTTCCCAAAAGATGTTAAAGCCCTCATTAAAACAGGTTTGGACAACAACTGTAGTATGAATATTATTACTGCGGCGGATAATGTGAACAAAAACCAAAGGAATGTGTTCTTGGAAAAAATAACAACTGTTTTAGGTGAAGACTTAACTGATAAAACCTTCGCTGTTTGGGGCTTAGCATTTAAACCAAAAACTGACGATTTGAGAGAAGCTCCTTCAATTACGATTATTAATGATTTATTAAATCGTGGCGCGAAGATAAAAGCATTTGATCCAAAGGCAATGGAAACCGCAAAATTTTACTTTGGAAGTTCAATTACCTATTGCAAAAATGCTTACGAAACTTTAGAAAGTGCAGATGCAATGTTGCTTTTAACAGAGTGGAATGAATTTAGAAGACCTGATTTTGAAAAAATTAAAAGCCTTTTGAACTCACCAATTATTTTTGATGGTCGCAATCAATATAATCCTGAAAGATTGCAAGAAAAACAGTTTAAATATTATTGTATTGGTAAAGAAGATGAGGCTTTTGTTAAGCTTTTATAAGATAATTGTTAATTTGAAATTTATATAGCAAAAAATATTTTCACCTGTTTTATATACACAAAGTGTTTATAACAAAAAGGAGAAATATAAATGTATATCGCCCCAGTTTCACTGGCTAAAAGCCAAAATGTGAATAGAAATTTAGCACAAAATAAAGTTTCAAGTCCAATTGTTAATATGAATACAATGGATACAGTTTCTTTTACGGCAAGTGGAAAAGAAGTTCGTAAAAATCAATATAAAATAATGTTAACTCAGGACATTTGGGCAACTAGATTAAGTGTTAAAATGCCTGAAAATGCGGATGAAAAAGAAGCGTTGTTAGAGGTATTGGAACAACGTCAAAAATTAGATAGATTTGCTAGATTGAATAATGAACGCGCAGAACTTATTACACAACTTTCAGTAAGAGATGATTTAATGGAACAAAATCCATCAAGTCCTGAATTGCTTGCTCTTAACCAAAGTTTAGCGAAAAGAGGTAACATAAACTCTGTTCTAAATACATTAAAATCACAAATTGAATCAGAAGCAAAAAGAAATAAACCAGCAATTGAATATTTTGATAATTTAGCAAAATTAGAAGAAGAATATTTTGATAAAAAATTGATGAAAGAAGAAAAATATACAAAATTCTGGCATTCGGTTCAAAAAAATAATATCAATAAAGATGGTAAATATTCAACAAGAGAATTAATCGAAATTGTAAAATCTGGTGTTGATCCAAATGTTAAAGTAAAACCTCAAGTACTATCACCACATAAGCTTTTAGATGTTGCTGGTGCAGATTATTCAGAACTTTTAAGAGAATTTATTAATGTTTACTCACTTGCTCCTAATCAAGGTAACCAAGCTGAAGTCGCTAGAAAAATTGTCTTAGAAACTCACAAATCAAATATAAGAAGATATCCTGGAATTGAAGAAGCTGTTGATAGAGAATTTAAAGAAGTTGAAAAACAATTCAATCGACGCGTAGAATTATTCAAAGATATTGATATTAGACCACTTGGCGAATTATGGGAACAAATGGATCAAGTTAAGGCAAATATTAGAGAAGCGCAAGGAAATATTGCTGATTTGGAATCAAGACTTGGAGCGGATCCAGATAATGAACAATTGAGACAAGATTTGGCTCAAGAAGTTATTAGACTTGATCAGCAAAGACAACTTTGGCTTGTTGGTGTGCAAAAAAGTGTTGCCGCAGCTGATGAAAACCGTTCGATTATGGAAAGAGAACATAGATTGTCAGCTTATGATTATTTGACAGGCAAAAACCCTATCATTAATAAGCACAAAGCAATTCTAGAATTCTATGAACAAAATAACAATACAATTCCTGAAGAAAGCTGGGATGATATCTTAGCTTAAAATCATATGACGCAATATGACGCAATTAAAAACCCACCAATGGTGGGTTTTTGGTTTGTGTTTATTTACGTTATTCTGAATTTGTTTCAGAATCTTAGTTAATATCTTTTTCTGTCGTAATTGTGAACGACAATAGCGTGATCTTCTCTAATACTATCAGTTATTCTTTCTCCAGGATCTGCAATATACAAGCGAGCTGGTTTTGTGTTGGCATCAAAATACGAATAGCATTTTTCTATTTTATGTTTTTTAGGTAAGTCAGGGTGATTTCGTAATGCTGATTCGGCTCCATAATGTAATGCGTTGTAGTAAGATATACTACCACCCATTAAACCGTATGAAAACTCTTCAGATCTGGCGTGATGGTAATCATCAATTACAACATTCATTCTACCATCACTTCCGTAATAACGAGTATTTTCTGAGTGATATTCAAGTGTTCTGCCATCAAATGATGGATTGAATTTGTTGTTATTTCCGCCAAAACTTGTTAAATCAGCTCTGCGATTTGTTTTGTTTAAATTGTTTAAGATTGCTAAGATTTTCATATTTTCTCCTTATGCGCATTGCCATTCTTCGATGTTATTTCTATAGAATTCTTCCATTTTTGCATAGTATGTTTTTGCTTCTTCAGCTTTTGCCAAGAATTTTTCTTTTAATGCTGGCATTTCTTCTTTTCCTTTTTCAATATATTCTAACGCTTCTTTAATAGCTCGTTTCGTACTTGCAATATAAGATTCTTGTTTTTCAACTTCGTTTGCAGCATGTGGAATTCTCCAATTTATGCTATGTTCGTCAGTATCAAATCTAATTCTATCTTGTTCGCTTAATCCATATTGAGAATTTTTCTTTAATTCTCGATATGTCTTGATAGCATCGACTTGTTTTTGATAATAATCTCGTTCCGCTTCGGCTTCTTCTTTCTTTTTAGTGTATTCTTTAATATCTTCTTCCAATTCAGGTATTCGTTTATTTTCATAGTATGGAATCAATTCTTCATATCTTTGATAAGTATTTCTTGCTTCATCTCGTTCATATAAAATTAAACCAACTTCTTGGAACAATTTATAACCTTCAGATGCTTTTTTTTGTTGTTCTTTGGCAAAATTTATACGATCTTGGTAGTAACCAATTTTCTGATTTAAATCTTCCATTTTTGCATGATTCATTGAGAAATAATAATCAGCTTTTTCTTTGTCGTTGTTTGTTCTATTAGAGTTCCAAGGAGTGTTTTCAATTCTTGCATCAATAGTTTCCTTGTAAGAACGAGATTGATCATATTCAGATTGGAAATTTTTTCTTTCTGTAACTAACTTGTCATGTTCTTTTTTATCAGCCATTTCTAATCTATAATAGTATTCACCAACATTTTTAAAAGATTTACTTAAATCAAAAGCATCAGTATTTGGATTGTAATAGATTTCTCTTACTGATGCTAAAGTTGGATAAACTGGTCGAGTATCATAAACAACAAAATCGTGGTCTTTTTTTGTTTGTGCTGAAACTGCTTCTTCAGGATCTGCAAAATAAATGCGGTTTGTTATATATGGATTTGATGTTCTTACCATTAGTGAATTAGATTGTCGATGAGAGTGTTCTGATATAATAGCCCAAAAATCGTGTTCTTGTTTAATTAATTGACTGTCTGCTACAGAATAAACGTATCTTGAGTTGCCGATATCTTTTGAGTGTTCCTTGTCGCCATCTTCAAGAGTTAAATAATAGTTAGTTCCGGAAGTTCCACCCAAGGGCACTGATTTTAAATACCAATTTTGAGTTATACCTGTAAATGAAACATGTGACATGCCATTATTTTTTAATGCTTCGTTTGCATTTTTATCTGTCATGCTTGAAGTTTGTGAACGGTTGTTTTCACCACCGAAACTCGTCAAATCAACATTACGATTCGTCGTAAAATTACGCTTGAAAGTATTCTGCAACACAGCTGAAATTTTCATTATATACTCCTATCTTTTTACCCTACACCCATGATAAAGCTGTAAAATTTTTTTCTTGTTAGCTTGATAAACTTTCGTTTACATTTTTTTACAAATTAGCTTTAGTTGGACTAGCAAAAATTAAAATTTACTGGTTTTATCATGCCAACCCCTAGGAGAATTTAAATGAATATTCAAACAATTAGTAGTTTGTATAGACAAAACTACATTAAACAGAAACCAGTTAAACAGGAAAATACCCCTCAAAATTATTCAACTAATCCAAATTTTGTTTTACAAAACAAGTTTAATGATCAGTTTATTTCATTTGAAGCTAGAGTTGATAAAGGTTTGGAACGTTTTTACGAAGCTAATAAAGAAAGAATGCCAATTCCTGTTAGTCGTTATATTAATTCATTGGAAGATAAAACGCGTCTTACTCCATTAGAAGCTCAAAGACGTGTGTTTATGGCGTTGAATGATGCGGAAACTGTTGAAGATATCAAAAAAGCATTTCCTAATGAAGAATTATTTGAAGATTTAAAAACAACTGAGGAAACAAAAGCAACTCGTGGCATTTTGCGTCTGATTAAAGAAGATAAAGAATTACTAGAGATGTTTG
This sequence comes from Candidatus Gastranaerophilaceae bacterium, assembly GCA_045638025.1. Lineage (GTDB taxonomy): Bacteria > Cyanobacteriota > Vampirovibrionia > Gastranaerophilales > Gastranaerophilaceae > SIG32. The sequence continues at coordinate 14,491 of JAZUAO010000002.1, read as the reverse complement.
GTGCGGGTATTTTGAAAGATAATCAAGATTTCACAGTATATCTAGTTAAAAAAGTATTTTTAGAAGCTAAAACAATTGAAGAAATAAATGAAGATTTAGAAAAAGACTTGAATGAAGATTTAAAAGCAGAATTCAAGTCTAAAAATAAAGGTAAAGATACTGACAGTCAGTATGTTTACACATCGACTTTACAGGCATTAGGTATCAAAACTCCATCTCGAGAATATCAACAGTCTTTAAGGTACACTCGTGATGGTTATTCAGATCAAGTTGGTCAAAATATTAAAAAAGGTCGTGAATTGTTCTTTGATTCCCTAACTGAAGAACAGAGAATGGCTCTTTCTAAAAAATCAGTTGAAAAAATTGAAAATTGGTGGGAATCTATTCCTCATAATGTAAAAATGGATGCATTGTCAGGAAAAATTTCTTTAGAAGAAATGTACGAAAGTTACAGAAAAACTCATCCTAATAGAACTGATTCTTCAAAAACAAAAGAAAAAACTGAAGATTCATCAGAACAGAAAGAACCGAGAAAACATGTCCATGTTGGTTCTAAGAAACTAGCTGATGATGAATTGTTCAAAAAATGGGCGACTTTAAATCTTAAACTTTATGAAGAAGGTTTGAGTGATCAAGAAAAATACAATTTAAACATTCAAAGAATGCGTAACTTGACCCAAAGATGGGCAAGTATGACTTCTGCGGAAAGAACCGATTATATTTCTAAAATGAAAGCTGGTTCTGAACCGCTTAGATTTACTATGATTGATGCTTGGAATAATAGTGTTGAAATTATAAAGGATTTATCCACTCATTTAAAACAAAATCAAATTTTTAAACCAGCGGATTTGTTATATTCAACAGAAGAATTTAGTGAGTTCCAATCTAAAGTTATGACTGAATTCTGGGACAATCATCCAGAATATACTGAGGAGCTAGGTAATAATATTAAAGCATCAGAAGAAAAAGTAAACGCGTCTATCAAAAATGGCACTTTTGAATATTTGAAAAAAGAAATATTGCGTGATCAAAAATTGAGAATTCGTGATTTAAACAGGTTTAAAGAAGAATTAAAGTCGGAAAATGTTTCCGCTCCTGCAACATCTGAGTTGGCTGCTGAATTTAAATATGCATATTTGCGTTCACGATTAGGTAAGATCAAATCAACACCTAGAGCTTATGTAGATGATATGGCCAAAATCGTCGATAAATTACCTGAAGACAGTGTAAAAGTTTGGATCAAAAGTTTGAAAGGTGAAAGTATTACAGAGGAAGAATACCAAATCTTCCAACGAATAAATACAGGTAAAAATAAAGATATAAATCGTATTTCTTATGCTTTAGAATCTGCATTTGCAGATGCTCTTTATAATTCTACAAAAGATCCTTCTGCTTTTGAAATGAGTGTTTCAGATGTTAAAACTGCGATGTATCACTTGGAACGCAATGAGTCTCCAATAAGATTACTCTCTCATGCAAATGATAAAATGTATAATTTAACAATTAAAAATCCAAAAATTAATATGGATAGAGTTAATGCGATTTATGAACACTCTAAAAAGGATTTGGATGAAATGGAGTTGGACGACATTATTGACAGATATTTTAGTCTGCCACAAAATGAACAATTAAAAGAGCTTATGCAAGAATCAATTGTTCCGTTCAATATTAATGGCTTCAAATACAAAGAAATGAAAGAGTATTTACGTCAATATGGTGGTTCTTTGACAATATTATTCTCAGAGAAAAGTGCATATCCAAAAGAGGTTAAACAAGCGTTTTATAACAAATTAAAAATAAATGCACCCGAAGATTTGAAAGAAAGTTTTTCTCAATGTCTATTTGAAAAAAAAGGCGCTTTTGAAAAAGAAGAACAAATTAGAAAATGTGGATTATTATTTGCAGAAAGATTTAGTTTTGTTCCTAAAGCATACATGGACTCTTACATAAAAGAAGTTTCAAAAATTATGAGGGGACAAAATAATCATTTGCTTAATAATTTTGAAGCAAGATGTTGTAAAAAACGCAAAACTGCAAATGATCATGCAGGATTGCTTGTATTCCCAAAACAGCATATGAGCAAAGAAGCTAAATTATATTCAATAATTATAGAACAGGCATTGGCCGATGTATTATATGAAAGTACAGGTGATGAAAATGTGTATTGTATGCAATTTGAAGAATTGTGTGATAATATTGAAATTTTTAGTTTAGTGAAAAAGTTTCCATCTGAGACTAGAACTTATGACTCTACCAGCTTACAAGAAAAAGTGTCATTGCGAGCAAGTAGACGTTTGAGTATTGGAAAAATAGAAAGACTAGCTCAAGAATATCTAAACGGCGTGAAAGAATATATTAACGAAGCAAGTGAAGAAAATGCTAAGATTAATTATACAGATTTAATAGATGTATTAAGTCCGTATGAAGGCCGTGAAAAGATCGATGAAGCAACGTTTAAAAGGATTATGATGAATGTATTCGTACCGGATAAAGAATAATATTACGAAATGTTATTTTTTTTAGATAGCATGGCAAAAAAAGTTTTCTTTCGGTTTAAACTGAAAGATATCTAGAGATATATATATATAGGAATGTGTATAAAAAAAAGGGAAAAACTATGAAAAGCAAAAAGTTTATTACATTAGCAACTGCATTCGTTTTATCGGTACAGGCCGGTTTAGCTACTGACATCACAGGTGTTAGTGGTATCAATGGTGTCTATAATATTGACCCTGAAACTCACAAAGGTTCAATTGGTTTTAGACATTATGACAACTTTTATTTAAGTGATGGTGATGTTGCAAACCTAATTATGAAATTAGGAAGCAGAAACCTTGGCACTTTTATCAACCTTGTTGATAATAAAGTAAATATTCAAGGTTTGTTAAATACAGTAAGAAACGGTCAATTTGTTGACGGTCATGCCGTATTTATTTCACCAAAGGGTATGGTAATTGGTCAAAATGGCGTATTGAACGTAGGTTCATTATCAGTTTTGACACCAAATTCAAGTACATATGATGCACTTAAAAAAGACCCTATGTCAACAGATTTAGCAAAATTGCAAAATGAAACAAATGGTGAAATTCTTGTAAAAGGTAAAATTCTTTCTAGAGGTGATGTAAATCTTCGCGCATCAAATGTTATTTTGCCTGAAAATGCTACAATTTTAAATGGGGTTAAAGATAATGTAGTTTTGACAACATTAAAAGAAGCGAATGATTTGTTATTTAAAAATCTTGTAAATACTCAAAATTTAAATTCAGCAACTTCTTTGTCTCAAAACGATGGCAAAATCGTTTTAAAATCAAATTCAGCTGATGGTATGTTAAATATCAGAGGTACAATTCAAAACTTAAACAATGGTGACATTAAACTTATTAACGAAAAAGGTGCAAATGGTATTAAAGTTACTGGTGATGTTTTGAACGCAAATGGTAGCATGTTAGTTGAGAACCACGCTGGCCAAACTTTAATTAAAGGCTCATTGGTTAACAACGGTGGTACATTATTAATGACAGATGATGGTGCTGGTATTCACATTAACTCTGGTTCATCAGTAATTGCAAACTCTGGCAGTCTGAAAATTAAAAATGATGGTGCTAACGGTCTGGCAATTTATGGTGATGTTAAAGGCCTTGATAAAAATGTATCTATCGAAAATAATAAAGGTAAGCTTTACATTGCTGGTAATGTAGATTATAAAGGTGGCGATGAATTCCAAATCGTTAACAATGCTAAAGACTCTCAATTGATGGTTGCTAAATCAGCAAAAATTAATTCAGATAAAGCTGTTTATATTAAAAACAATGGTAAAGGTGGTTTATTTATAAACGGTACTGTAATGACTGATAAAGCTCTTACTTTAGATAACAAAGCAGGTGATTTAACAGTTAATAATAAGGTTAGTACAAATAATGGTAATTTAAGTTTGATGAATACTGGTGATAAACTTGCAATATCATCAAACGCATCAGTAGAAGCTAAAGGTGGTAACTTAGTATTGAAAAATACTGGTGCTAACGGTATGTTAGTTTACGGTAATGTAGAAAATGACGGTGAAGTTATTTCTATCAAAAATACTAACGGTAATTTAACAATTGATGGTACTGTTAATGCTAAAAAAGGTAACATGGGTATTACAAACGAAGGTACAATGTTACAATTAACTAAAAACTCAACAGTTAAAAATGCTCAAGGCAAAACTAATATTGTTAACAAAGGTTCAAATGGTTTCAAAGCTTACGGTGTAATTAACGCTGGAGGTGAATTAAACCTAGTTAATGAAAATGGTCAAATGTATGTTGATGGTCACGTAATTGGTAATAATACAGATATCAATATTGCTTCTCAAAAGAATAGCAATGGTGTTTATATTAAAGAAACTGCAATGGTTACAAACTTACCAAAAATTGAAGCTGATAAAGTTGGTAATATCACAATTCAAGATACAACTAAATCTGGTGGAAGTGGTATTGTTATCAGAGGTACAGTTGATGGTTACAACAATGTGACTGTAAGAAGTACTGAAAACAATATTTATACAAGTGGTGTGGTTCGTGCTATGGGCAACTTAACATACAAAAACACAGCTGATCATGGTAAAGTTTCATTCACTAAAAATTCAACAACACAATCAGGTGATGGTAAAGTAGATTATATATTGAAAAATAATTCACAAGTTTACTGGTTACCAATGTATGTTGGCAGAGGTGAAAAATAATAACGAAACTAAATAAAAAACGACTCCGACAGGGGTCGTGTTTTTATAGCTTAATTACAGCACTGTGTCGATTAGTTGTTCCATTTTCTTTTCTGAACGAATAAAAAAGATGATTGTCGCAACTTGTACAGTATGGGCAAATATCTATTTTTTCGACACCAAGTTCTTTTAATTGACTTGCGTTAATTCCTTTTAAATCAACATAGAATTCATTATTTTTTATTTTAAATAACTTATCAAAAATTTCGACAGTTGATTTTAATTGATTAAAAACATCTTCTCCGACATTATAACAACAAAGCGAAATAGCAGGTCCAATAACTGCAATAATATCTTTTGGGTTTGAATTCATTGTTTGGATTGTTTTTGGTGCAATTTTTTGAGCTGTTCCTCTCCAACCGGCATGGGCAATTGCAGCAATATTTTGTTTGCTGTCATACAAAATTACCGGTGTGCAATCTGCAAAATTTAGAAATACTGCTTGGCTTTTGTTATTTAGGATTAAGGCATCAGTATTTGGATAGTCAAATTTACCTTCTTCTACAAAATCAATGTTGTCACTATGGGTTTGTGTGGGTGAAACCAGTTCTTGGATGCCTAAGTAATCCTTGATTAATTTTTTATTTGTAGCTACAAGGTTTTGCATTTCAACTTCAGCAGATTTAATAACTGTTTCTCTGGTTGTGAAAAAATGCTCCAAATTTTGTAAAAAATCTGATTTTAAGATTTTCTTTCCATTAATTTCATCAAAATAAAACATATTTTGATTATATATCAAAGATTTTATTTATTATCTGGGATGTCAAATCTGATTTTATCTTTCATTAATCTGCTGATATTAAATGCAAAATCTTTAATGTAACTACGATATTTTGTTAGACCGCGTTCTTTAATAATTCTATCTACTGCATAAATATATTTTTGCATGTTTTCAACAGCTTCAGGTTCTTTGCTTAACCAAAAGCTAAACTTTTTATTCTTTTTGTGTTTATTACAGTCATTGCAAAGCACCATTAAGTTTTGAAATTTGTTTACGCCGCCGTTACTTTTTGCGACTATATGGTCAGCAGAAGCTGAAGCTTTAGCAAAAGTAAAGTTTATAATATCTCTTAGTTTGGATTCTTCTCCTTTTGTATATTCGGAAGGTGGATGTAACAAAGATTGTAACATTGAGTTTTCCCACAAGCCATCTTTTAAGTTATAAAATTGGTTTTTATCTTCTCTATTATCAATATTGGCAAGTGTGTCATTAAATATTTGGAAATAGTCATCTACGCAAATAATGTCGTTTATTTCTGTATATTTATCTTTTGTTTTTTCTAAATAATATTCGTAAGTAGTTTTTTCAAAATATGAAGTTTTTGGATCAGTCATTTTTTCTTTTGCAAAATTAGCGATATTATTGAATATTTGTGTCAGGTTGTTATTATAAATTGAACGAAGTCTTTCAACCATTTCATCTTCTGTGATATTAGGATTTTCTTCTAGTATTTGGTCGTATTTTTTATAGACTTCTTGGTATAATGGCTTAATATGTTTTAAATTTCTTTTTACAAGTTTTCCAAGTTCATGCATGTCTTTTGCTTCGGCAACTTCAGCACGTAATTTTTGTTTTTCTTCATAAGTAAGTGTTGTGGTGTTGCAAGCAGCACAAGGAATTCCTGACTCATTTACGAGGTCAAATTGTACTGATATTGATTCCGAGTTGAATATTTCGTTTTTAATTTCATCAAATTCTGGTGAAGTTAATTTTGTAAGGTTAACTTCTTCTTTAGAGATTATTTCTGCTGCATATCTAACCATTAAAACGTGTTGTTTAAGTTTATCGTCAAGTTCTTTGTATGCATAAATATCTTCAAAATATTTTGCGAGATTTGCAGCAGAGTCTGCAGCTGTTAAGTTTCTGTCAATTATAGAATCTTTTGATTGTTTGCATCCATTACAAGTCAAAACAGGATGTTCATTGAATCTAGAAGATTCGGATTTTAAGATGTGAAAATCTTTTTGGGAGCTAGTGAAAAGTTTACTTAAAAATACTTCAACCCTTTCTTCTGGAGATATTGTTGCATAATCTTTTGCGGTTAAACAAAATCTCTCCATCATAATTTTTTTGAAAGTTTTACTCATTTCTTTAATTATTGGGTCTTTTTCTTCATTTTCTAAGGAAGTCGCGAGCTCTAACACTTTTTTTCGGCATTCAGTTATAGTGCATTCTTTGTTTAAATAAGAATTGATAGTTAGAGAGATTTGTCTTGATGTTTCTCTATCTTTTTTGTTAAATTTGTGTTCTTCGGAATATTTTTTAAGTTCGCCTTTTAAATTGTTGAGATAATATGTTTCAGAATTAATTAATTTACTAAATATAATGCCAATTGTAATATGTGGAGGGATATCAGGTCTAAGGCTATAAGAATATTCCAATTTTTCTAAAACTCCTTGTGCTGCAACTGGAATGTATCGTTTGTTTTCACGTACGTGATTAACTAATTCTTCCATTGTTTCGCATTTTTTGCTCTTTATTTCTTCAAATTTTTCTTTGGAAAGCATTTCCACACCACAAACAGGACAATGTAAAGGCTCAATTTTTTTGAGCTTTTCTTCCAAAGTAAGCTTCCCTTTAAAGCTAATCGGAGAGTAATAAATATTTGAAATATCTTGTATATTCCTATTATTTTGCTCTTTAAATTCTTGTTTTAAAGGTTGGATATTAGAGTAGTTTTTTATTGGTGTATATCCAATTTTTGTAATCATAGAACGTTCCTTATGTACATTAAATCTCGTAAAAATATATTTTGCCAAAAGCCTACCGATTATGTTAAAATAAATTACAAAAGTGAGGAAATTATGAGTGTTTTATTTGATCCGGGTTATGCCCAACATACTGGAATTTTATCAGTAAACGTTGAATATATTTATGCATCTGTATCAAGATTTAAAAATCTTGGTCAGCGTAAAAATCAATTTAAAATGTATTATACTAAGTTGTTAAAACTTGTAGAAAACAACGTAAGTTTTTGTTTAGGCTGTATGCTTTGGGCAAAATATATAAAAAGTTTGGGAACTGAAAATATTTTGAATAATCCGTGCTTAGGTGATACTTATAATGAAGCTGAAGCGGTTGAAGAAATTGATTACTCAATGCAATATTTTGAACAACTAAAAAAAGATGCAAAATATTACTTGGGACTTGATTATGTTGTTGATGAAAGGTGCCTCCGAGTTTTAGAAGTTTATAGAGAATTTTTAACTTTAAACAAGGCTTTTGTTGATACTAAAACTACAGATGATATCAAGTTTCCTAAAAGTTTAAAAACTCCTGAAGATATGGAACTTGTAAATTCTAAAATTCAAGAAGTTGTTAAAACTGGAAATTTAGTTGAGTTGTTTGAAATTTACGGAACAATCTTATGAATTTGAGACAAAAATTATACCAAATGTTTATTTTAGGCACCTTTGGTGATGGCTATAAAAAGGTTTTAGCAGAGGGGCTTGGTGGTGTGATTTTTTTTACTAATGATATTCAATCAGCGGAGCAATTTAAAAATTTAACTCAAGAATGCAAAAAACTCGCTATGATACATCCATTTTTGTCTATTGATCAAGAAGGTGGAAGGGTTGAAAGGACAGAGAATATTCATGGTGGGAAAAAATATTTATCGGCAAAATTTGCTTATGAAAAAGGGAAAGAGTTTTTAGCAAATCAAACCGAAGAAATTTCAAAAGAGTTAAAATCTTATGGAATAAATTTAAACTTTGCTCCTTGTATTGATGTGAATACAAATCCGAACAATCCAATTATTGGAGAACGTTCGTTTTCTAATAAAGTGGAAGATGTTGTTGATGCTGAAAAAATTGTTTCAACGGTATATCGTAAAAATGGAATTATTCCTTGCGTCAAGCATTACCCAGGGCATGGAGATGCAAATGCAGATAGTCACTTGACTTTACCTAGAATTGATTTGACATTAGAAGAAATGGAAAAAACTCATATTAGACCATTCAAAGAATGTGCAAAAGAAATTGAAATGGTTATGGTGGCACATTTGCATTGTACTTGTTTTGAAAAAGATGTTATACCAACAAGCTTAAGCAAAAAAGCAATTGATTATTTGCGAAATGAGTTAGGTTTTGAAGGTGTGACGATTTCTGATGACATGATTATGAAAGGTGTTGCGAACTTCGGTGCCGTTGAGGCTGTTGAAATGGGTATTCGTGCGGGATTGAATATGTTTATATACAGGAATTCAGATACAGATACGATGGATATGATTGAAACAATTGCAAAACATGCTGAACAAGATAAAGAACTTGCTGAAAATATCAACAAGTCCTTTGAAAAAATTATGCAACTTAAACAGTTATTTTTTATGTAGTGCGTATAAATGCACCCTACAATACTTACATTATGTGTTAATAAGTCGATAAGTTGTTAAGTTTTTAAGACGATTGGATGTTAAGTTCATTACAGTTTATTAGTTTTTGTTTAAACATATTAATTATTGCACTTATAGACTTATCGTCTTAATTCTTTGTTGGGTTTCACCCAACCTACATTGGTCACTAATACCTTTGTCATTTCTTATCCTGCCACTTTTCTCAAATTGGGCAATAAACTTTACTTACATCTGCAATTTGTTTTTTGTCCAAAAGGTCGCATTTTAGGATTTGATTTATAATAATCTTTTTTGTTATCAAGATCTTTGATAGATTTGCATTGAAGTTTTTGAATCATTCTTAACTTAGAACGTTGTTGTCTATCAAGGATTTTTTTGAATTGTTTGTTTTCGTTTTTTACGATGGTATTAATTTCTTTTTTAATACAAGTTACATTTTTTTCTTGAGCGCTAATTTCTTTTAAGTTGGCTTTTTGTGCTTTTAAGTTATTGAGTTTAAGAGTTTCTTGGTATAATTTTTTGTAATTGTTTTCAAGAAGAATTGTATTTTCGCACATAAGCTCATTTCTTTTTTGAACTTGTTCATCTGTTAATTGAAGTGCATTTACAACGGTTGCACGTTCTTTTTTAACACTTTCAGCGTAGTTTTTATAGAATTTTAAATCATCATTAACAACTTTTTTAGAAACACAATTGCAAGCAGGAGCGCAGTTGCATTTTGCGACAGCAGATGTTGTTGTTAAAAGTAAACAAGATAAAATAATAAACAAATTTTTTTTCATAACTCTCTCCTTAGAATTAATTATTGCACGATTTTACAGATAATACAACTCAAAAATTTTTATAGTAGAATTTAGATATGACAGAAATGCATATGAGAAATTACGCATATTTAGGTGATGCGGTGTGGGAGTTACACATCAGAGAAAAGACTGTTTTGTTGACGCAGAATTCAAAAGACTTGCATAAAATAACAACAGATAAGGTTAAAGCATCACATCAAGCTCAATTGTTGAAGTTTTTGGAAGAAATTTTAACAGAAGAAGAACAAGAAATAGCAAGACGTGGTAGAAATTTGCCTGTACCAATTGCAAGACGTTCAAATCAGGCAGAATACAGACAGGCAACAGCTTTTGAGACACTAATTGGCTGGTGGTATACATACGATAAATCGAGATTAAAAGAAATTTTTGAAAAAATCGAAAAAAAATTTTAAGAAAGTACTTTACAAAAAAAAATCATCATGTATGATATTAAATGTAGCCGAAATTAAAGGTTGCACCCGTGGGGGTTTAGCTCAGCTGGTAGAGCACCTGCTTTGCACGCAGGGGGTCAGGAGTTCGAATCTCCTAACCTCCACCATTAAAAAAAAGAGACCGATTAAGGTCTCTTTTTTAATGCAAAAATCCCGCACTACATGGGCTTTGGCGATTTTGTGAGAATCTCTAAAACTCAAATTTCAGAGAATTTCTTTGTTATTTGAGGCGAATTCTCTTTCGCCAATTTAAAAGAGTCCTTTTGTAATTCAGAGACCATAAGTATTTCGATGATTTGGCCTCTAGTTGTAATCCGCTTTGGAGTAGTAATAGGAACATGCAAAGTGATGCCCCAAAAAATTATGAGTTATAATTCCATCCGTAGTCATTGTGATAAATCATCAACTTACTCATACCCCCATCAACAGTAATATTTTCACCAGTAATAAATTGTGCTTTATTAGAACATAAAAATAATACTAAGTTCGCTATATCATTTGGAGTTCCAACTTTATTTGTAGGATGTTGTAATAAATCTTCTGTACAAAAATCTGAGTTTAATGTATCAATCCAACCTGGAGAAATACAATTAACTCGAGCCTTCCCTTTTAATGTTACAGCTATTGAATGAGTTAATGCAACAATTCCTCCTTTAGCTGCCGCATAGCTTTCCCAATCTGGTTGAGATTGAAAAGCTCTAGTTGATGAAATATTAACTATTGATGCATTTGGATTAAAATTATTCATTAATAATTTAGTTAGCATAAATGGTGCAGCAAGACTTGTTTTTTGAACATACAAAAAATCTTCATAATCACAAGTTAAAAGTCCACCTTTAGTTAATCCTGCATTATTTATAATAAAATCTACATTAGTATATTTTTCTTTAACTTTGGAAGTAAAATCTTCAAGAACTTCTTTTTGAGTTAAATCTCCTTTATAAAAATAATCACAGTTAGTAGTATTGTCATCACGATCAATAATAACAACCTTAGCTCCATTAAGACTAAACATTTCTGCAATTGCTTTACCAATACCTGATGCACCACCAGTAACTATTGCAACCTTATTTTTAAATTCATTCATTAAGATTCTCTCCTTATCTAAATATAATTTGCAGATTAAAACTTTAGCAAAAGAATATCGTTATTATACAATTAAATTTCTATTAAATTAATTGTTGCAAAATGTTTCAATTATTTAATAAAGACTTAAAATCAATAAAATTCACACAATATGAAACTAAATAAAAAGAAGTTTTAAATTTTTACCATATTACCTAACTGGGTTATAGCCAATAAGGTAATATTTTATTATTATAATATCAAATAAAAAGAAAGGATTTAAATGATATGAATAATGTTATATCTATGTATATTGTTGAAGATTATTTGTTAGCACGAATAACTTATAAAAAAGCTTTAGAACAGTTTTCTTCTTTACAAATAAAAAATGCATTTGAAACAGCAGAAGAATGCTTAGAAGCACTAGAGAAAGAACCAGTAGATGTAATTTTAATGGATATAGGATTACCCTATATGACAGGAATTGAAGCAACAAAAATTATAAAAGAAAAATATCCTAATATAAAAGTTATTATGTTAACTTCTCATGATAATCAAGAAGAAATAATATCAAGCCTTGCTTCTGGGGCTAATGCATATGCATTAAAAGATATAGATATTAATGATTTACATAATGCAATAATAAACACCTATAAAGGTTGCATATGGATACACCCTAAAATTGCATCTATAATTAATCATACTTTTGTTAATTCAAAAACTTTACACAAGAAAGATTTTAATTTAACAGAAAGAGAAAAAGAGGTCCTATCTCTTATTACTAAAGGGTTATCTAATACAGAGATTGCGAAAGAATTAATTATAAGCCCACACACCGCAAAAGTACATGTTTGTAGTATTTTATCAAAGCTTTCTGTTACAGATAGAGTTCAAGCAGCCGTTAAAGCAATTAAATATGATTTGTAAGGAGTTAAATAATGAAGAATCTTACTAACAATATTTTTTGGTTCAAACATAAATTTTTAATTCAGGCAATAATAGCAATAATAACAGTTTTTATTTGTTGGCACCCTAAAATTTATTTACACCCCTTCGCTGTTGTAATTATAATATGTGTAATTTATGCATTACACTCATATATTGAAAATAAAATAATTTTAAAAAGACTAGCATTTAAATATTCAAAACAAGAAAAAATTATTTCTGAGTTATATAAAAATGCTGAAGAATTGATTGCCTACAGAGATATTAATGGCCATTATATCTATTGTAATCCCCAATATCTAAAAACATTTAATTTGTCAATGGATCAAATTAAAGGAAAATATTCATATGAGCATTTACCAGAGAAAGATGCTAAAACGTTAAAAGATATTCATAAAAAAGTGCTTAAAGGAAGGGCAGTAAATAAAACACTTGAAATGGGATATCAAGTACAAAAATTTGATTTACTTATCACGCCTATAATTGTTAATAATGAAATTGAAGGCACATTGACTATAGCTAAAAATATTACGCAAAAAGAATTTTTGCAAAAAGAATTAGCAAGAAAAGAACAAATGTTAAGATCAATTTTAGATAGTATGCCTATTGCAACATATTTAAAAGACTTAAATGGAAACATCACTTATGAAAACTCAAAAGCAAAAGATTTTCTAGGGCTATCTGATTCTGAATTTGCTAATAAATGGGATTATGAAAATTACAGATTTGATGAAATTGGAAAAGAAGATCATGAAGTTTTGACAACAAAATCATGTATAGAGCGTGATAAACAAATAACATTAAAAAATAATGATGTTAGATGGTTTAATATTACAAAGTGTCCAATATTTGATGATAAAAAGAATATCACTGGTATCTTATGCGTTACAAAAGACATAGAAATTGCAAAAAAAGCTCAAGACCAGAGAGAAACATATGTTGCAACATTAACTCACGATTTAAAAACGCCAACAATTGCTCAAATAAAAGCATTAGATTTGTTATTAGCAAATACTATGGGAGAGTTAAATAAAGATCAAAAAGAAATGCTAATTTTAATAAAAGAATCTTGTACTTATATGCACGAAATGCTTTCTAATTTACTAAGTACTTATAAATATGAAAATGGTGATTACGTACTAAATTTTGAAAATTTGGATATTGTAGAGTTAATGAACGATGTTTGTCAAGAATTAGAATCATTATTAAAAGAAAAAAATATCAATATTCATGTACAAATACCTGAACCAATTGATAAATTTAAATTTGATAAAATTCAAATAAAAAGAGTTTTTGTTAACTTATTGGGTAATGCTATTACGTATGCGTATAGTGATACAAATATTGAAATTGCAATTATTAAACAAGAAGCTTTTGTTAAAATCCAAATTACAAATTATAGTCCTTATATTAATCCATCTCTATTAACGAATCTTTTTGAAAAATATGTTACTCATGCAGCAAAATATAATAAAATTGGGGTTGGTTTGGGGTTGTATTTATCTAAACAAATTGTGAATGCACATAATGGAGAAATTAGGGCCATCAGCTTTGAGGAGAATAAAAATATTTTTGAATTCACATTACCTTTAAATCGAGGATAAGATATAAGATTAATTTAATTAGAATATTGAATTATCTAATATAAAATAATTCATTTAATAGAAGATAATTCAACATGAAGCAATTATAGGTATAAACTATATTTATAAAACATGGATTATAGAAACAAGTTTACCAATATTTTATTTGCCTCTGTTCAAATAGAAAAATAAAATATGTATTGTGGTATCAAATTGATGCACATACTGTGTATTAAATAATTTTGCTAGAATATTAATTTACACTTAATTAACAATAACCCTTGTGGGTTATTGTTATATACCTGGTTTTTATATTTACTATAATTAATCTTTTTCATACTTCCAACTATTCTTAATTCTAATGAGTCGAAAGACTCTTTTTTTTTGTTTTATTTATGAATATTGTTTATTGAATTAACATTTTGAGATATTAAGTCCTTATATTCGGAAAAGCTTAGTGGCACTACATTTTAAATTGGTAAAAATTAAAAGTTTATAAATAATATTTAAATATTTGAAAAACACC
>JAZUAO010000001.1:0-80099 GCA_045638025.1 Candidatus Gastranaerophilaceae bacterium | reverse complement strand
ATTCTGCACCTCTACGAACTGTACATCATCTACAGGGACCTTAAATCGCGATAGAACCGCTCTAGCAGTCTGCGTAGATTAATAGTTTTGTGAGGTGCGTTTATACGCACCAAATAAAAAACAGGAGGGCATTGCCCTCCTGTTTAATTTTAACTTGTAATTCATTTATGTTCTTGATAAAATATTCTCCATAGTATGAATTATAGAGGGGATATACGATATGTCTAAGAGAGTTTTACTTTGTATTATGGATGGCTGGGGAATTTCAACAGGTTCTGAACAGTTTGATGCTACAAAATTAGCTAATCCAGTTAATGTTAATAAATTACAACAAGAAGAATTATTTATGAAATTACACGCAGATGGTGAGTTTGTTGGGCTTCCTTCTGGTCAAATGGGTAACAGTGAAGTTGGTCACTTGAACCTAGGCGCTGGTAGAATTGTTTACCAGGACTTGTCAAGAATTAACAACGCAATCAAAGATGGTTCTTTCTTCAAAAATGATAAATTCTTAATGGCTATTAATCATGCAAAAGAAAACAATTCAGCATTGCATATTTATGGACTTGTATCAACTGGTGGCGTACACTCATCACTTGAACACGTATTAGCATTAATTAAACTTGCGGCAAATGAAGGTTTGACAAAAGTTTATTTACACGCATTTTTAGATGGTCGTGATACACCACCTCAAAGTGCTTGCACTTACCTTGAAACAGTAGAAAACGAACTTAAAAAATATAATCTTCCACCAGTAGCAACAGTTATTGGCCGTTACTACATCATGGACAGAGATAACCGTTGGGAACGTGTTGAAAAAGGTTACAATGCACTATTATTAGGCGAAGGTGAAACAAGCACATCCGCTTGTGAAGGTGTAAAAGCATCTTATGCTCGTGGCGAAAACGATGAATTTGTTCTACCAACAGTTATTGGTGGTGAAGAATCAAGAATCCACGACAATGATTCAGTTATTTTCTTCAACTATAGACCTGATAGAGCTAGAGAAATTTCAAAAGCAATCAATTTTGAAAACTTTGACGGTTTTAATAGAAAGAAAGTTCTTAAAAACATTTGTTATGTAACAATGACACCTTATGATGAAACATTCACATTCCCTGTCGCATTTGGCAAAGAAAAATTAGTAAACATTTTGGGCGATGTTTTAGAGGCTAACGGCATTAAACAGTTCAGAACCGCTGAAACTGAAAAATACGCTCACGTAACATTCTTCTTCAATGGTGGTATTGAAGAACCTCAAGCTAATGAAACTCGTGTTCTTGTTGCATCACCAAAAGTTGCCACATACGATCTTAAACCCGAAATGAGCGCTCCTGAAGTTTGCGAAAAAGTTCTAGGTGCGATAGAAGATGAACAATATGGATTCATTTTGGTTAACTTTGCAAATCCAGATATGGTTGGTCATACAGGTGTTATAGAAGCCGCAACAAAAGCTTGTCACGTAGTTGATGAATGCGTTGGTAAAATAGCTGACGCTTGCAAAAAACACGGAATTACAATGTTGTTAACAGCTGATCACGGTAACTCTGAATCAATGGTTAATGAAGAAACTGGCAAACCTCAAACTGCACACACAACAAACGAAGTTCCTTTTGTTTTAATCAACGCCCCTCAAGGTACAGAATTAAAACAAATTGATGGTGCTTTATGCAATATTGCACCAACTGTACTTCAATTATTCGGTATTGAGCAACCAAAAGAAATGAATTGTGAATCACTTATTAAGTAGGAAAAGATATGAACTGGGATATAGATTTTTCATTTAAAAAGAATAACGTTGACGAATTATTTTTTAATCTAAGCGAAAATCCTGAAGGCTTTAAGAACAAAGACTTTAGATACACGCTTAGTATGATTTATCAAATCATTGAAGATGAGTTCGAAGGCGTTTTCTTAAGCCCATATACCCCGGCTCGTAATACCAATTTCTATTTGGTAAATGAAAATAATAAACTTTCATTTTTTGTAACACCAACAAATAATTTCCAATATTATTTAAAGTCTAAAGGTTCATTATTCCGCTTCAGCTCACAAGTAATGGGGCAAGATGTCGGTTATGCTATGGCTTTAGACTTAGTTTTAGATTATTTTGGAGGTTTTGGCAACATAGTTGATTTAGATGCATTAACCCCAACATTCATCTATATGAACAAACTTACATATTTTGTAATGAAGTTAATTGAAAAATTATATTTCATTCCAACAGTAAAACGTAATGGACAGATGTTCAGAATAGTTTATGAGCCAATTATTTCTAATCAACAATTAGCTCGTATAGTTAACCAATTCGAAGAAAACATTCCTGAAAACCTATTTATTAAAGGTGAAAAACCAAAGAATTTTGTATATGAATTTATTTATAACTACCTCAATTATGTAATTTACAAATTCTTAGGTATAAAAGCTTACCGTTTCAAAGATGTTAAATCTGGAACATACTTAATCAAAGACCTTGAACAACGTTCTGTAATGAAAGGTCAAGATTTAGCAGAAAACTTTGCTCAATGGTTTGACGAACTATACCTTGGTAAATACGATGTTATTCCTTTCTTCAAAATAGACAAACTTGAAGACGAGTTATTCCAACTTAAAGTTCATATCAAAAACAGAAAAACTGATGAAAGCGTTTTGATTGACAAACTTTACACTGATGAAGAAGTGTTTGGTGCTCAAGCTTCAGACATTGCAAGAATTGTTGAAAAACAATTAAATTACGCAATTCGCTATATGCCTGAATTGGAAGATTTATTTGAAGATGAAGAAAAACTTGCACTTGATTTAAACCTTAATGAGGTTTATAAAATAATTACACAAACTGCATATTATCTTCAAAAAGCACAAATTGAGGTTGTATTACCTAAAGAACTAGTAAATGTAGTTGTACCACGTGCATCTATTAACGCAAAAGTTAAAGCTTCACGTTCTGGCGATTTAGCTGATATTTTCAACAGCAATTCTTCGTCAAAAATTTCACTAGACGATATTCTTGATTTCTCTTATGAAATTGCAATTGGTAACGATAAAATTTCTATTGAGGAATTTAACAAACTAGTTGAAAACAGCACTGGTTTAATCAAGTACAAAAATAAATACGTACTTGTTGACAAAAATGATAGTAAAAAGATTTTTGAACAAATTGCAAAAGCAAATCTTAAATCAATGTCCAGAATGGAACTTATTCATGCGGCAATGTCTGGTCAAATTGACGAATATGATTTTGACTATGATGACGCTTTTGCTAGAGTTATCAAAGACTTTACAAAACCAGTTGAAGTCTCAATACCAAAAGATTTAAAAGGTGAACTTCGCCCTTATCAACAAATCGGTTTAAAATGGTTATGGACAAACATCACAAAAGGCTTCGGTGCCTGTGTAGCTGATGATATGGGGTTAGGTAAAACAATCCAAGTTATCAGTTTACTACTCAAAATGAAAGAAGATGGCTTACTGAAAAAACCTGTTTTAGTAATCTGTCCAACAACATTGATGGGTAACTGGATGAAAGAACTTCAAATGTTTGCGCCAACTCTTGATGCAACTATTTATCACGGAGCTGAACGCCAACTTGATGTAAATCATGATATCATCCTAACAACTTACGCAATTATGCGTATAGATGTAGAAGAACTTAAAAAGCACACCTGGGGTGTTATCATTGTCGATGAAGCACAAAATATTAAAAACCCTGATACCGCTCAAACGCTTGCAATTAAAATGCTTAAATCCGATGTTAAAATTGCAATGACAGGTACGCCAGTTGAAAACAGATTAACAGAGTTATGGAGCATATTTGACTTTATCAATAAAGGTTATTTAGGCTCTTTAAAAGATTTCCAAAAGAGTTATGCAATTCCAATTGAAAGATTTAAAGAAAACTCTAGAGCTGCAAAATTAAAAATGTCAGTATCGCCGTTTGTTTTAAGACGTTTAAAAACAGATAAAAATGTCATCACAGACTTGCCTGAAAAAATGGTACTTAACGAATACTGTTATTTATCAAAACCACAAGCTGTACTTTACGAAAAAACATTAAACGAAATGATGGAAAAAATCAGTGGATTTACTGGCATAAACAGACGTGGTAACATTTTCAAACTTATTACAGCGCTAAAACAAATTTGTAACCATCCATATCAATTCTTAAAATCCGGAGAAATGGGTAAAGAGCAATCTGGTAAAATGGAAAAATGTATTTCTACAGTCCAAACAATTCTTGAAAACGGCGAAAAAACACTTATTTTTACACAATACAAAGAAATGGGTGATATTTTAACTAAAGTAATAGCTCAAGAATGTAATACTGAACCACTATTTTTCCACGGATCATTAACTGTACCCCAACGTGAAGAATTAATTAATAAATTCCAAAATGATGATGAAACTAAAGTTATGATATTGTCATTAAAGGCTGGTGGAACAGGTTTGAACTTAACAAGCGCTACAAACGTAATTCACTACGACTTGTGGTGGAACCCAGCAGTTGAAGATCAGGCTACAGACAGAACATACCGTATCGGTCAAGACAAAAACGTTATGGTTCACCGTATGATTACACTTGGGACATTTGAAGAAAAAATCGACGAAATGCTCAAATCTAAAAAAGAACTTGCAGATTTGGCCGTTTACGAAGGCGAAAAAATTATTACAGAGCTTACAGACGAAGAAATTTACGACATCTTTACTCTGTCTGCTTGAAATTAATTTAGGTTTGTGCTATATTTGTCCTGAACCCAATACAAGACTTACAAAGGTGGTGAAAATATAAATGGCAGAAGTTAAAGTTGGAGAAAACGAATCAATCGAAAGCGCATTGAGACGTTTCAAGAAAAAAATCCAAAAAGCTGGTATTCTTTCTGAAGTTAAAAAACGTGAAAGATACGAAAAACCAAGCGTAAAAAGAAAACGTAAATCAGAAGCTGCACGCAAAAGAAAAGTGTAGTAGAAAGATATAAAAAAAAGTTCCTACTAAGGAACTTTTTTTATTGACATGACTAAACAAAACAGATAAAATATGAGTATGAAATTAAATCTAAAATTTGCGTTCACTTTAAATGAAGTTCTTATTACACTTGGAATTCTTGGTATAGTAGCAGCATTTACAATGCCAACACTTACTTATAATATTCAATCTCGTTTGTGGAATAAAGCATCTGAGTCTTTTGAAAGAGAACTCGTTGAAACAATGAAAATAATGAATCTTAAAAAGGCTCTTATGGGTTATACGACTACTGCAAGTTTTGTGAACAGATTGCAAGATTATATTAAGATTACAAAGGTGTGCAAAACTGACAACCTTGCATCATGTTTTTCAGAAACTGTATATTGGGGTGCAGGTGATGCCACCCCTGAAGAGGTAAAATTAGAATCGATAACAAAAGCTGCACACCTTGGACAAGCTGAATGGGATAGCGAAGTTATTGGATTACAATTTCCAAATGGAACAACTGGTTTAATTGCATACAATCCTAAATGCACATCAAATCATTTAAACAATGAAGAATACGGAAGAGATTGTATCGCATTACTTTATGATACAACAGGATTAAAAGCTCCAAACACAGGCGGGAAAGACATCCGTAGCCTCAATGTTCTAAGTTTAGGAAAAGAATCATGTTACATTGAACTTGAAGGCAGATGTTTTTCTAAACCATTTGTTCCTATACCACATGTTTGGAATGAATGTAATAACTTCGAATCTACAGACCCTGAAGATTTAGCATTCATGGCTAAATATAACATCAACTACTGTATGGTCGGACGTGGCGGTCCTCCAACTGACTATTGGGCAGGGGCTGTGAAAAAATGCGGCGGAAAATCAAAATTAGTATCAACGTCTGATGCTTTAAGAATAGCACGATATGTATATAACACAGATAAAATAACATCTACAGGGAGATATTCTGGCTATTCATTAGACAAAGATAAAGCTGCACAAATGGGACTAACAAGAGCTGGTTCATCAGTACTCTGGACAAATTATGAATATGGTCAACGTATGACTGCATTCTACACATTTGTTGATGACTACGTTTATGGACTTTCTGCAGGCAACTTTACATACGACTTCGCAATTGGAATATGTGTTTTAGATTAGACATCGAAGAATTTTAGATTTTAAAATGCATTTATTTCCAGACAAAATAGTAAAATAAAAAGCTCTCAAATAGAGCTTTTTATTTTGTTTCAATGTAATCTGTATTTGGAATATAATCAGATTTAGATTCTGAAATATTCATTTTATTAATCAAATTTGCGCGCTTTTTACGGAATAACATATCAACAAAGGCCTCTAAACGAGTTATAAAACCTGCTTCACCAGTATGTTCATCAATTGTTAAATTTAACAAAGGCTTATTGAAACGTTTTGCTTTTCTTGTAATCCGTTCAACCATCAATGAATCTGGGCCACAGCCAAAAGCAGTTAGTGTAATCACACCATCGACTTTCACATCTTTCAGATAATGACCAGCACTACCTGTCATATCGTGCTCATTTGCCCAATATTGTTCATTACCTAACGAGGTTATACCGTCATCTAACTGTTCTTTTGACAATTGAAGTGATGTATAAACTCTAACATCCATAGCTTCTAACTTGTCAAATATTTTCATACAAGTTCTGTCATCATAAATATTATAACCATGTGATACAAGAGCAATCGAAATTGGATGTTCTTTAGAAGAACTTTCAATAACAACTTTGCCTTGTAAAGCATTATTTAAAGCTTTTTTATAGCTCATGCCAGACTTTGTCATAATATGGAAGTTGTTATAACATCTCCAACCTGCTTTAGAAGCTTTTTTGATAACTTCTTTATCAGTTATACCATAATATTTCGCAATTTCTGCCAAAAACACATACAAGCCCTGATTTTTTTCAGACTTATCCAATGTTGCCTCTACCATAATAAACGGCTTTTTCACAACATTCCTAACCAAATCTGGCAAACCTCTAATTTTAGAGCAGTTGTAAATTTTTGGTGCAATGGATTGAATAGATGGAACAAAAATTTTATCCACACCCTTATCAATCAAATTCAAAACGTGACCAATATAAACTTTTATAGGCAAACAAGTTTCTGTAACAACTAAAGCTGAGCCATTAGACATCGTTTGTTTTGTAGTTACATCAGATAAAACAACTTTAATACCTAAATCTGTAAAAAAGCCATAGTAAAAAGGATAATCGTTATAATACGACATCGCTCTTGGAAAGCCTATTACTTTTTCTTCGTGTTTTCTATCTAACATGTTTATATCCCATTTACCATATAATACATCAACAAATAATTTTTTGCCAGTTTGTTAAATTATAAGATATTTACATTATCTTCAAATTCAAAATCATCTTGATGCTTTGTTTTTATCAAATAAGCACTAATAATTGCAGTTATTGGTACACACAATAAAATAGCAATACTACCAATTAAAGCTGAAGATATTTCTGTAGCAACGTGATTCAGGTTAAAAAACTTTGTTAAATCTATGTTACTTGATAATAATACCAACGGCAATGCACTACCAAGATAAACAAGTATTAGCGTATTAGACATCGTCCCTATTATATCTCTACCAACATTCATACCTGATTTAAACAAATCCTTAATAGATAACGAATTATCCGTTTGATGGATTTCATTAATAGTACTTGCAATAGATACACCAACATCCATTACAGCACCAAGTGCTGCCAACATAATTGACGCTGACAAAATACCCATAAAATCCAAATCAGGTCTAACTGAATATAGAAACATTGATTCATCACCAAAAAATCCCGTAAGTTTCGCAAATCTAATTGCTAAAAAAGACAACATCGCCGCAAAACCTAAGCTGCTAACAGTACCTAATACAGCCGATGTACTTTTATAATTAAATCCTGCAACCAAATAAACAGTTATTAATGTAGAAAGAATACAAACCAATAAAGCACTCCAAATTGGAGAGATCCCGTGTAATATCATTGGTGTTAAAGCAAAGAATATCAACGCAACAGTTACAAAAATCGAAACAAAGCTGAAAATACCTTTACGCCTTCCTACAATTAGTAACAACGCAAAAAATATAGCAACTAAAAAATATAATGCACCTGTGCGCTCAACATCTGCAATAAAAAAAGTCACATCATCGACTTCTTCAACAAATTCTACATTTGCCTCTTGGTGCAAAACTACTTTATCTCCGTTAGACAACCAAATATCATATACAGGATTTCCTGTTAGCATATTTTCTAACCTAATTTGTTCACCTTTGAACGGACCAGATAAAAGTTTTACAACAACCTCTTGTTTAGTTTCAACGTTTTCACCTCCTGTAATATTTCCGACTTCCGCATATTCTACAGAAGTCACAACACCTCTTTCTGCTGGCAGAATACTACTAGCGAAAGATGTTGATACCAATCCTAACAAGATAAACAAGATAACTAATATTTTTTTCATCATTACTCCTTGCATAAGAGTCTAACATAAAATATTAGTTATTAAAATCATTTTTTATGATTAATGAATCACATTGCGCATTTTCCATTATTCGTTTACTAATTGAATCCATAAGGAATTTTTCCATTTTTGTTTTTAAACGTACACCCAAAACAACTAAATCAATCTCGTTTTCTTTAATGTAATCTATTATACTATCTGCAGGCTGTCCTGAAATCACTTTTGCCTCTTGAACAGTAAAACCACTTGTTTGTAATTTTTCTTTAACCTTATTAACCGCGTGTTCTGCATAGATTTCTTGCTGAGTCTGGATAGCCAATAACCAATTAGAATCTAATGTTCTATTCAAAAACAACAAATCTGGATTTTCAAATACTGAACACACAAATATTTCAAGTTCACTAAAATTTAATTTTAAGATAACAAGATCTAGAATATCGTCAATAAACTTTGAGCCATCAGTTGCAAAAAGGACTCTACACCCTTTTATTGGATTTTTGGAGATATAGACTGGCAATGGAGTTGAATCTAAAATTTCTCTAGAAACTGATCCCAACCATCGTTGCAAACCCTTTTTGCCATGAGAACCTAGTATTATAAAATCATAATCTTGTTTTTCCGTCTGCTCTAAAATACTTTCAACCGCAGCACCACAGTGCTTAACGACATCACCCACTGAAAATCCAAGTTCTTCAATTAATAATTTTGCTTGATCTAAAATACTATCAGCAATATTTCTACAATTATTAACAAAACCAGTTTCCTCAATAATAACATTATCTGGCAAAAAACTCCAATCAATGACACTGATAACATCAACAATAAAATCACATGTCACAAAATTGGCAAAATTTTTTAACGCATTAAAACTAATTTTAGATCCATCTGTACAAAATAATACTCTCATTTATAACACCTCACTTTTATAATCTAAATAAGTAATGTTAAGAGAAATTACATCCACTTGTTCGCTATAAATTTTTCTGCTATGATGGTAGTGTAAATTATTGGTAAGGACTATACATGCCGGCAGAACAAAAAGTCAACCTTAGAGAATATAAAGATTTAATAGAAATGATTGCAAAAGTAGAATACCAAAAGTTTTCGGTTTCTCATTTAATTGAATTACCTGAACTAATTAACATTGGTAATCATACTTTGTATATTTTGTTCAAGAAAAAAAGTCCAGACCACTACAATAATACATATTTAACAACTGCAATCAAATGGGCTATAAGAAACGAAGTTAGACGTCGTTACAAGTGGTATTCACTTAAAAACAAAAAACAAACAGAAGAAGAATACGATGCTTCATTAAAAGAAGATGTTTACAAAAGTATTTTATCAATTGATGAAATGCAAGATGCTGAAGTGCCGACACAAATAAAATCTCAAGACAGAAGTCCTGAAGAATGTGTTGAACTTTTAGAATTAAAAGGCGAAATATTAGAATCAATGAAAAAACTTTCACCTAGAGAAAAAGAACTTATTGAATGCAAATTTTTCAAAGATAAAAAATTAAGAGAGATTGCAGATGAATTCCACATTTCGCAATCGAGAATTTCGCGTATTATACAATCAGGCTTGGATAAAATTAAAAAAGATTTAGCAAAACAAGGGATACTTTAAAAGATGAAAACAATATTTGAGAAGAGCAGTGGGACAGATGGGATAAATTTAACAGACGAAAAGCTAGACACATCCTTTCTGAATGATAGTTTTGTGAGAACTGAAAAAATTGGCTTACCACAAATAGGTGAGCTAGAGGTTATGCGTCACTATAAAGAATTATCTGATAGAAATTTTTGTATAGAAAAAGGATTTTATCCTTTGGGTTCTTGCACAATGAAATACAACCCTAAAGTTAATGAATTTCTTTCCGCGCTGGAAGGCTTTGGAAATCTTCACCCTTTATCAAGCGATGAAGATTCACAAGGTGCATTGGAATTAATGTATAACTTACAAGAAGCTCTAAAAACAGTTACAGGAATGGATGCTGTAACATTACAACCAGCAGCTGGAGCTCACGGTGAATTAACAGGCATGATGATCATCAAAAAATATTTTGAAGTTAAAGGTGACAATCGTAAAAAAGTAATTATCCCCGATTCTGCACACGGTACAAACCCTGCTAGTGCCAAAATGTGTGGATTTGATATCGTTGAAATCAAATCTAACGAGAAAGGTCAAGTTGATGTTGATGCTTTAAAAGCTGTTTTAGATAAAGATGTTGCAGCTATAATGATGACAAATCCTAATACATTAGGTATTTACGAAGAAAATGTATTAGAAATTTCAAAATTGATGCACGCCAATGGTTCATTATTATACTATGACGGTGCTAATTTCAATGCAATTATGGGACACACAAATCCTAAATTAATGGGATTTGATGTTGTTCACCTAAACTTACATAAAACAATGGCAACTCCACACGGTGGTGGCGGCCCTGGTGCTGGCCCAGTAGGTGTTGTTGATAAATTAAAAGAATTTTTACCAACACCAGTTGTTGAATTTGACGGTAATAAATATTATAGAAACTACAACCTAAAACACACAATTGGCGCAGTTAAAGGATTTTTCGGGAATTTTGGTGTTCTAATTAAAGCGTATGCATACATCTTAATGATGGGTAAAAACCTAAAACACGCATCCGAAAACGCTGTTTTAAATGCTAATTACCTGAAAGAAAAATTAAAAGGTTACTACGATTTACCTTATGATGAACCGTGTATGCACGAATTTGTACTATCAGGCGAAAAACAAAAACACGAAAGCGGCGTTTCTACTTTGAACATAGCTAAAGCCTTGATGGATGAAAATACACATCCACCAACTGTGTACTTTCCTTTAATTGTACATGAAGCTATAATGATTGAACCTACAGAATCGGAAACAAAAGAAAAAATGGATGAGTTTGTAAAAGTAATGATCAAAATTGCTCAAGAGGCAAAAACAAATCCAGAAAAAATCATTTCAGCTCCTCATACAACACCTATAAAACGTGTTGATGAAACACAAGCAGCTAGGCACCCAGATTTAAAATTTACGGAATAAATTATGGCAGAGCGTAAAGATAGAAAGAAAAAAGTAGCCTTTCCACATATGGGTTTAATCTATGTGGCTTGGTCTGCTGCACTTAGAAAAGTTGGAGTGGAACCATTTGTCCCACCATACACAAGTAAAAAAACACTATCCTTGGGGACAAAGCATTCTCCAGAAGCCATATGCTTACCTTACAAATTAATTTTAGGCAATTTTGTTGAAGCACTAGAGGGTGGTTCGGACTACGTAGCAATGATTACATCACCAGGTATTTGCAGACTAGGCGAATACGGCAAATGCATACAAAATGCCCTAAACGATATGGGATACGATGCTCGATATATTGAATTACAGCTTTATGACGGCATCGAAGGAATGTACAGATTTTTAAAAGAACTTACAGAAAAAAATAATCCAGTATTATTTGCAAAGGCAATAACATTAGCAATAAGAAAAGTATTTTTAATTGATGATTTAGAAACAAAATTAGCTTATTTAAGAGCAAGAGAAATAAACGTTGGTGATGCTGAAAAAGCATTCAATAAAGCTATCAAAATAGTAGAAGCCGAAGATTCATTATCTAAACTTAAACACGCGAAGAAACTAGCATTCGCAGAAATGGATAAGGTTAAAATTGACGAATCAAGAGAAGTCCTACACGTTGATATCACAGGTGAAATTTTTCTAGTTTGTGACCCATTTTCAAACCAAAATATAGAACGCGAACTTGGTAAAATGGGAGTGCAAGTAAGAAAAAGCTTAACGGTTAGCAGCTTCTTGAAAGATGCTATTATACCTAAAGCATTTAAAAAAGGAGAAACGCACTTAGAAAGAGCAAATAGGCTAGCAAAACCTTATTTAATGAGAGATATTGGAGGAGATGCACTTGAATGCGTTTCTGATGTCGCTTACGCTAATGAAAGAGGAATTGATGGAATTATTCACATAAGTCCTTTTACTTGTATGCCTGAAATAATGTCACAAAACATATTTCCTTCAATGAGAGAAAACTGTGAAATACCTATTCTCCCATTGATTATGGATGAACAAACTGGTAAAGCTGGGTACCTTACAAGACTTGAAGCTTTTGTTGATCTAATGAGAAGAAGAAAACGTAAAATAGAAATGGATAAAAAAACACTTACCACTTCTACGATATAATATTACAAGAGAGAAAAGATATGCTAAAACTTTTTAAAGATACTATTAAAACAACAAATGAAAATATAATTTTAGCGACTCCACTTATCATATTCATGTGGATATTGAGCTTATATATTGCATATACGAAAGAAGCAATAAGTTCACTACCTCAACTATTGCTATCATCAATTACAGTACTTTTTATGACTAGTGCATTTTTGGCTGGCTGGTTCTATATGGTTAAAAAAGGTATCAATCTTTCAAAACAAGTATTTGTACTTGATTCAGATAGAGCTAAAGCTACATTTAACTTATTAAAAACAATTCCTTCAGGAATTGGAAAGTATTTTTTATCTTTTTTAGTTCAAATAATAATATCAATGATTATTTACGTTATAGCAGGACTTGTAATATACAAAACAGGCATTACATTAATTGGAGATATAGGCATTGAAGCAACTGAACTTAAAACAATTTTATCTTCATCTGCTGAAATTCAAACTTTCCTAAACTCCCTAACGCTAGAACAATTAATTAAAATAAACAACTGGAATTTATTAATAATGGGCGTAACTTCAATACTTTCCTTTTTGCTTATGCTTTGGATTCCTGAAATTATATATAATTCAAAAAACACATTTAAAGCTTTATTTAGATCAATAAAAAAAATATTTAAAAAGCCTTTAAAAGCAGTTAAATTATATATTTTCATAACTATATTAAATTTTGTACTATCACTTTTGAATTCATTCTCTGCAGTGAATCCTCTAATCTATTTTGTGATAATGATATTATACTTCTATTTCCTTGTATATTTGGTTGTGTTAATATTCTCATATTATGACAAAGAATTCACAGAACAATAAAGTTATAGCCATTGTAGGCCCAACAGCAAGTGGGAAAACTGCTTATTCAATTGAACTAGCAGAAAAGCTGAATGGCGAAATTATTTCTGCAGATTCTCGCTTAGTTTACAAAGGTTTTGATATAGGAACAGCTAAACCTACAATTCAAGAAAGAAAAAATATCCCTCACTATTTGATAGATATTG
Source organism: Candidatus Gastranaerophilaceae bacterium (assembly GCA_045638025.1). Taxonomy (GTDB): domain Bacteria; phylum Cyanobacteriota; class Vampirovibrionia; order Gastranaerophilales; family Gastranaerophilaceae; genus SIG32. The sequence goes on along the minus strand of JAZUAO010000001.1, from coordinate 66,399 downwards.
TTGAACCAGAAGTAGAATACTCTGCAGGTTTATATGTCAAAGAGGCTAAACAACGCATAAAAGAAATTTTCGAACGAGGAAAAACACCAATTATCGTTGGTGGAACAGGCCTATATTTAAATATTTTACTTATGAACTATGATCTTCCGCAAGTTGAACCAAATTATGAACTTAGAAACAAACTAAAACAAGAAGATAATTTATATGAAATGCTTTCAGAACTTGACGAAGAGACAGCTCAAACTATAGAACCCCAAGACAGAAAAAAATTAATCAGAGCCATTGAAATTGTAAAAACAACAGGCAAAAAAATCTCAGAAGTTAGAGGCGTGAACAAAGCCGAATTTGATGTTGAATGGTACGGCAGAAACTTTCCAAGAGAAGAATTGTACGACAGAATAAACAAACGTGTTGATATCATGATAGAAGATGGCTTAATAGAAGAGACAAAAAAATTACTTTCAAAACACGGCCGAATAAATAATATTCTATATACCATAGGATACCAAGAAATAGTTGCTTATTTAGATGGAACATTATCTTTAGAAGATGCAGTAGAAAAATTAAAACAAAATACACGACGTTATGCAAAAACACAGCTTACTTGGTTTAGAAAAAACGAACAAATCAAGTGGAATATTTACCCAGAAACATTGAAAAAATAATTTTTCTCATGATAAAATTTTATTAAAAGAGGGATATGTAATGAATATAAAACGTTTTGGTATTATAACAAGTTGTGTACTTGGTAGCATCTATTTAATATTTTTAATTTTGCCATTAATTTTGACACCTATATTAAACTCATATAGCGGACAAATTTCAACAATGATCGAAGAGCTAACTGGATTTAAGGTCAAACTCGAAAGACTTGCCATCGTTACAACTCCAAAATTAACTGCAGGACTCAAAATTGGTTCTACTGAAGTTTTATTACCAACAAATGAAGAGATTCTAAAAGCAGAACAGTTTAGCATTAAATTATCCTTATTACCTCTATTTGCAAGAAAAATAGAACTTGATTCTATAGGTTGCTCTTCTGTCAACGCAACTATTAAAGTTCAAAAAGATGGACATTATTATTTAGAAGAATTTTTACCAAAAGCAGATCCAGATAAAACTATTTCTACTCAACCCCAAACACCCGTTTCATTACCTTTAGGTATAAAATTATCAAACAAATTACCAAATATCAATGTTGATAATTATAGCTTGACATTTGTTGACATGGCAACGACAAAAAAATACTCTTTAGATGGTACTGATTTCAAAATTTCTGACTTCATTTTAGATAAAAAAATCAAAGTTTCAACAAAAGGTTCTGTAACCTTAGATAACACCAAATCTTTTACATTTGATGTAAAATTACTAAATCGTTTGATGCCTAGTCTAAATTTACACGATCTAGTATTCAACCCACAACCTACACCAACAACTCAACCAACGCAGATCGCGACAATAAATATCATTGATTTATTCAACTCGATTCGTAAAACCGAATTAACCGCAACAATATTAACAGATATTGAAACTTCTGGTACTTTTTCAACCCCAATCATTAATGGATATGCCACAATTAACAACATCTCGATGTTAGTTGACAGCAAAAAATTGCCAGAAAGCTCTATCCTGTTTAACGCAAAAGGGAACAATCTAAATTTAGATGTTGACTTATATTCAGCTCAAAACGAAAAAACAACACTAGATGGAAAATTTAAAACTGGTAAAAACGCAAATATTGATTTAAACTTTTCATCTAACACTCAAATCAATAATTTATTTAGAATTATAAATAGCCTTGCTAAAGCGTTTAATTACAACGACTTGGAAACTCTCACAGCAACAGGTGGTATTGATGCTAATTTTTCAATTAAATCAAATCTAAAAAAATTGGAATCAACTGGATATTTCAAAATTCCATCTGCTAATATTGCCTACAAATTGTACAATATTGCAATAGACAATATAAAAGCTGATGTTGATTTTACTGATATGCTAAATATCAAAAATATTAGCCTGGAAATTCTAAATCAACCACTAAACATTTATGGAACTATCAAAAAGGATTCCGAAACTGATTTACACATAAGCGCAAAGAACTTATTAATCAAAGGTATAGTTGCCGCAGCTGGACAAATGCAACTGTTAAAAGATAATAATTTCAACTCAGGTTCAATATCTATGGACATTTCCGCTAAAGGTAAATTAGCGTCCATAACTCCTAGCGTTGATTTTTCTATAAATAATTTAGACATAAAAAACAAACCGTCTAATACTAGTTTAACAATGCCTAATGCAAGTTTTACAATTAATACAATTGATAATAAACTTAATGGCAACCTTTATGCAAACGACTTTAAAATCACTAACCCAATAGCAACGCTTGCAATACCTAAAGGAAATTTTAGTATCAACGAAAAAGATATTTTAATCAATGAAACTTCCTTGCTACTCAACAAATCAAGAATTGATATAACTGGGGCAATAACTAACTATATTAACGACAAATTAAATATTGATATTAAAGCTCAAGGCAATATTTTAGCAAACGATTTAATCTCAATGATTCCAAAAGAAATGCGATATATGGTGTCAGGCAAAGGAGAAATACCACTTCTTGCAATAATTAATGGAAATTTAAAATCTCAAGACATTAATTTATCGATAAAAGCAGATAACTCAAATTATTTTTCAATATTAGATATTGACGGATTAAGAGGCAAATCAACATTAATTAATTCAAATATAAAATTAGCTAATGATACAGCCAAATTTATTAATACAGGTATCTATGCAAACGACTTAAACGCACCGATTGCAAAATTAGACGGAGCTATTAATAAATTATCAACAACTCAAGACCTAAACTTTAAATTATCCATACCTAAACGCATAAACTTCCCTATTCCAGGATTTAAAGAGTCTAATATGGGATTACGCGGTGATTTAGATATCACAGGAACATTAATAAACCCATATTTAAAAGGATTAGTTACTATTCATACAATCACAATGCCAGAAATGGCACTAACAATGACAAACTTAGTTGCTAATTTAAATGGCCCAGTAATGAAAGGAAATGGCACATTACAAACTTTCCAATTTGGAGGTATAGTTGCAAGCAACTTGGCAACAGAATTTGCATTAAAAAATTATAGTACATTCTACCTCAACAACCTAGTTGGAGATGCCTTCGATGGAAAATTTTCAGGAAATATTTCTTATGGAATTATAGATGGGAAAGCAACTGTCAACCTAAAAGGGGCAAATATGAATGCACTAAAAGCTGTTGAAGGTGCTGCTGGTATTAAAAATGCTCTTTCTGGGGCACTTGGATTTACTTGTGACATAGAAACAAAAGGGGCAACTGATGTTGATATTATGAAAAATTTACTTGGCAAAGTAACATTTGAAATAAGTAATGGTAAATTCTTAAATATTGGTAGATTTGATAATCTCTTATATGCGCAAAATATTTTAGGAAACGCTATTTTAAAAACCGCCGTTACAGCAATAACGAACGTCCCATTAATTCAAAACACAGCAGAATTCAAAGCAATAAAAGGCGAATTAACATTTAACAACGGTTGGGCTGATATAAAATCTATAACATCAGCTGGTCCTTTAATGTCATACTATATAACTGGTAAATATAACTTACTAAACGCCTCAACAAATGTAATTATATTGGGACGACTAGATTCAAAAGTAGTCTCTATTCTTGGGCCATTGGGCGATTTATCTATTGATAAATTAACTTCATTTATTCCTACATTTGGGGCTTTAACATCAGTTTTAATTGATTCAATGACAACAGATCCAGCAAAAGAAAATACTGAATTTTTACCAGCACTAACAACTGGAGCTGAAGAATTTAAGGATTTTAAAGTTGAATTTAATGGAGGAATTGATAGCTCTTCTTCAGTAAAATCGTTCAAATGGTTATCCAAATGCGATACATCAGCGATAAATATAAAAGATGACATAAATAACACAGTAAACGCAGTCAAACAAGACTTTCAAAACACAAAAGATGCGTTAAAGAACTCTATTCAAGACTCAAAACAACAACTATTAGATGCTAAAGAAGAACTCAAAAATCTATTTAAATTCTAAAGAATACAAGCTAAAATCATCAACAACATAGAACCTATCTGAACAGCTGTTGACATATTTTGCGCGAACTTGTTGCTGTCATATTTTGATGCACTTTTCTGCGCTTTATAAGCACTAGAAATTCTATTTAAACGAATTTGTTCATCGTCATTATCGAAACGAGTACCAAACATCTCATTTTCAAGCCTAGCTAGACGATTTTGCATAGTATCATGAGCATAAGAACGCTTCAAGAGAGCATTTTCGACATTAGAAATATTTGCCTTTTTAACGGGGAAAAAACTACCTCTAGTTTGTCCAGAATTATAAGCATCATAGTCAAATTCAACAGGAGATTCATATTTTTCTAAATGATAATCCATATCCATTGGTTCAACATCATCATAATAAAAATCATTAGAGGATTGTGCCATTAAATTATCCATAAAACTTCTGGGTTTTAATTGAGCTTTTAGCCTATCTACACGAGAGGCCAAATCGTCATTATATGATTTCCCAAAAGTTTTTTGTTCCAAATCAGTTAAACGCTGTTTTATATCCTTTGTGGCAAAAGCTTGTGCAAAAACAATCTTTTCAAGTTCATCGACAGCTGGATACTGAATATTAGCATCGGCGACTGGCTCTTGCGAAACCCAATTATCTTCAGCAAACGTATCTTCTACAGGCGTGATTTCTTGTCCAATTTGATCGGCAGAAACATCTTTTTTAAGTTTTGAAATCCTATTAGCAATATTACCACTCATTGATGCCCCATAAACAGAAGTTTCAATGCGTTCTAACCTAGAATTATCGTCTTCATAATCATATTGAAATCCATAAAGAACATTCTCGATTTTCGCCAACGTAGGAGCATAGGTACTCGCAAATGCAAACGAATTAATTATAAATAACATTAATAACGACAAAACAATTTTTTTCATAACTCACTCCTTATTGAAAGGATAATTTTTTTTATAACCAATTACCATTCACCCATTTTGGAGTTTTTAAAAAGTAAAAAATTAGATTTTAGTTCTAAATAATAAACACTAGATTCAAAAAGAATCTAGTGCTATTTTCTTATATTGACATATAAGATTCGGTTATTTCTTTGATACAACCTGTGCTTGTGGTCGAGGTTGAGCAAAACCTATTGATGGTCGAGTCCTATTAGATTGATATTTTCGTTCATCAATTTTTAAATTTTGATTATTTTCAATTGCTTCAAAATAATCTTCTTTACGAATTGGTCTTCTGCCATCTTTACGGGCAGTATTAGAAGCTATATCAGTTAAAATCACTAACGCACTTGAAGGGAAACCATTCGTTCTAACGGCAATTTCGTGTAAATCTTCTGGTTCTTCAGCCAGTGGAATTCCTTTAAGACGCTGAGCTAAAGTTTTATATAATACAGCTTCTCGAGTTTCAGTATCAGGCATACCAACATAAACTTGAGAATCAAATCTTCTACGAATAGCTTCATCAACAATATCATATTTATTTGTTGCTGCAACTACAATAATGTTTCTATCCCTTGCGGTTTCAATAAGATTTAGCAATGTGCCCATCTGTTTCAAGTCTTCAACAGATGCATCACCATCTCTACCTTTTGTCATACCATCAATTTCATCAATAAAAAGAAGCGATGGTTTGCCAGTATATTCTGAATACGCAGCAACATGATCAAAAGCTCGCTGATAATTACCTGAAGTTTCGTTAATAAATTTTGAGCCTGCTTTACTAATTTTTAACTTGAATAAAGGTAATTGAGCTTCTTGGGACAATGCTTCAAGAATAAATGTTTTACCACATCCTGGAGGACCATACAACATAATTCCTCGAGGATATCTTTTCCCATATTCTTCAAAATCCAATTTAGCTTCTTCAGGATGTAAGGCTGGATAGATAATTTTATCATATAATTCTTCTTTTAAACTATCCATCCCCCCAATACTTTCAAAACCTTTTGGGGAAGATAAAGTAGGTTCAAATTTTTGAACTATTTCAGAGATTGGTTTTTCATCTTTATTTACCATCGGGCCTTTTTTGCCACTCATTTGTTCAGCTTCAAAAAGCTTTTGCCATTGTTCAGGTGTCAAATCACCAGCTTCAATTAGTTCAAAACTTTTTGAATTTTCAGTTTCATCTTCGGCTTCGGAAGGTTCGTCAAGAGTAGCTTCCGGAGGTAAAATAAATCCCAATTCTGCAGCCAAACCAAATTGCCAAGTATAAAGTTCTCCTTTAGAATTCACAATTTCATTAGCTTCAGCAATATATGAATCATATTCTCTTTTAGTATAGTTTAAATCAGGATAAGTTGCATCAACTAATCCTGCCAAAGTAATTTTTGCAGGTGATAAAGAACCATACAACAAAGACGGCAATTTATCTTTTTCAGTTACATCACCTTCATACTCGATATCACATTTATTTAACCTTGTTTCTGTCGCATTACAAAAATTATTCAACTCTGAAATCGTTCTTACAAGCTCAGGATCTTTAGCCTGATCACATTTCAATCTTTGCTTTAATTCTTTATTTAACTGTTTATTATATCCAAACGTTGTTGGGGTATTTGTATATTGTATTCTCAATTTTTTATTCCTCTTTTGTAATAGTAAAACCTAGCAAAATATTTTTTGCTAGGTCACTAAAAAATATATTAACAATTAGTTACTTTCTAGCCTTCAATGCTGCTAACTCATCTTGAAATGGCGAAATAGCCGTAATTTTTTCTATAATTTGCGGCATTTTTTCACAGACAAAGTCTATTTCTTTTTCTGTTGTATAACGACTTAATGAAAATCTTATACTACCATGAATTGCGGTGAAAGGTACGTTCATTGCTCTCAATACGTGGCTTGGTTCTAAAGATCCAGAAGTACAAGCACTACCAGAACTAGCACAAATTCCTAAATCGCTCATATGCAAAAGTATTAATTCACCTTCAACATACTCAAAACCTATGTTTGTCGTGTTAGGAACACGATTTGTAACAGCTGTATTTAAACGCGCATTATAAATATTTTTCAACAAATTAGTTTCTAACTTATCTCTTAAACGCTTAACTTCAGTTAATTCATAATTCAAAGCATCTTGAGCCAACTCTGCAGCCTTAGCCATACCTACTATATAAGGAACATTTTCTGTACCAGCACGTTTCCCTCTTTCTTGGTGCCCACCAATAATTAATGGAGTGATCATTGTTTTAGAATTAACATATAAAGCTCCAACACCTTTCGGTGCATGGAATTTATGTCCGGAAATCCCCAACAAATCAATTCCCATTTCTTGGACATCCATAGGAATTTTACCTGCGACTTGAACAGCATCAACAAAAAGTTTAGTATCTCTATTTTTAGACTTGATAATTTCAGATACCTTCTTAATTGGGTTAATGACACCTGTTTCATTATTAGCCCACATAACAGATACCAAAGCAGTTTCTGGATTAATTACAGAATCCAATTCTTCCAAATCCAAATCACCATTAGAGTTAACTCCAATATAATCAACCTTATATCCTTGTTTTTCTAATGACTTATACAAATTCAACACGCAAGGATGTTCAACTTTGGTAGTAACAATATGTTTTTTAGCTTTGTTATAATTTAACACACCCTTAATTGCAGTATTTGCACTTTCAGAACCACAAGATGTAAAAATAACTTCTTTTTCATCATTGGCATTAATAAAATCTTTTATAACACCACGAGCTTCTTTAATCGCTCTAGATGATTTTTTACTAAAATCATAGATACTTGAAGGATTTGCATATTCTTCAGTAAAATACGGCATCATTGCTTCAAGAACTCTTTCGTCTGTTTTAGTCGTTGCATTATTATCTAAATAAATCATACTTCTATAACCTCAATATTTTCATCCATAGCAGTTCTTAAAGTTTGTTCAACAAATCTTTTAATAGTCAATGTTGCGTTCTTACAAGAAGAACATTTTCCTTGTAATTTAACAAAAACTTTATTATCCTTAATATCAATCAACGCAATATCACCACCATCTTTTTGTAATTCAGGAGATATTTGAGTTTCAATAATATTGTTTATTTTCAAAATTCGCTGGGTTGGAGAAAGTTTTGGTTTATTTTCCTCACGCGCGTAATAAGTGTCAATAATACCTTGGATTAAATCTTTACACTTACCACATGCACCACCAGCATTGGTATATGCAGTAACTTCTTCAACCGTTTTAATATCGTTTTCTTTAATGGCATCCCAAATTATATTTTCTGTAATACCAAAACATGTACATACAATTTTTTCTGTCTTTTCTTGGTCATTTCTTATATCTTCAAGATCTTGGTAGTTGTCATACCCTTTTAAAGCATCTTCCAAAGCTTCATAGCCCATTACAGAACAGTGCATCTTCTCTGGTGGCAAACCTCCAAGCTGATCGGCAATATCTTTATTTGTAATTTTTTTGACTTCTTCAATTGATTTGCCAATAATCATTTCTGTCAAAATACTTGAACTAGCTACAGCCGAGCCGCAACCAAAAGTTTGAAACTTGGCATCAGTTACAATACCATTTTCTATTTTTAAATATATTTTTAGCTGATCACCACAAGAAAGAGAGCCTGCAATACCAACAGCATCAGCATTGTCAATTTTGCCTACATTTCTCGGATTTCTATAGTGATCCATAACTTTTTCTGAATAATCCCACATAATATTTATACTCCGTCTTAGTGTATATTACTAATTTTAACTCAAAAATAAATTATTTCGACAAGTACAATTTATTTTCCTTCAATTCGGCTTTTGCTCCATATGGTAACGTAATTTTTTCAACATCATGAGTTATTTTAAAACCACCAACCACTGGTATATTTAGCTTATTACCAATTTCTACAAACAATTCATCCAACCACTGTTCATTATCCATATCAAGAAAATCACCTAGCACAATACCTTTCACATGCTTAACGAATTGATCAATATTCATTAACTGTGTCATCATCTTATCAATTTTATAAGCAACTTCATTTAAATCTTCCGCAAAGAAAATAAAATCTTCATCAGGCAAAAAATCTTGTCCACACAAAGAAACTATTGTTCCTAAATTTCCACCCCATAGAATACCTTCCGCATTACCTCGGTGATAAACTTTATCTTTAGTAGGTAAATATTCTAATTTATTAGTAGTAACCGCATTAAAAAAAGAATTTAAAGTGAATTCATTTGGACTTTCAACTCCGAAATCACTCTGTGCCAAAGGCCCCCAATATGTCATTAAATTTGATTTTTTCAAAATCATAGCAGACAAAGCTGATATATCAGAATATCCACAGAAAATTTTCGGATTATTTTTTATTAACTCATAATCCAATTTTTTGATTAATCTTACTGCACCATAACCACCACGCATACAAATAATTGCATTAATATCAGGACTTAAGAAAAATTTATGCATTTCCTCAACTTTTTTCTCATCTGTACCAGACAAATATCTAAATTCATCAAATATATTTTCACTTAATACAACCTTATACCCTCTATCCTCAAAGAATTTTTTAGCACGTAAAACATTTTCTTTATCCTCAACAGCCCCAGCTGTCGCCAAGATTCCTATAGTATCTCCTGCTTTTAAATTTTTAGGTTTAATTAAGTTCATAAACTCTCCCTTTTTCCAAATCTTTTGCTATAATTATATCATGAACGAAAAATACATACCGCTATATCGCAAATATAGACCACAAAAACTCGAAGAATTAGTAGGGCAAGAACATATTAAAAATGCCCTTTCGAATGCAATTGATTTGAACAGAATTTCTCACGCATATTTATTTACCGGTCCAAGAGGCACTGGTAAAACATCTACTGCAAGAATTTTTGCGAAATCTCTTAATTGCAAAAATGGCCCAACCGTCTCACCTTGCGGAAAATGCGAAAGCTGTATAGATATCACAAATTCAGTTCCTATGGATGTTATTGAAATCGATGCGGCTAGTAATAGAAAAGTTGAAGATACTCAAAACATCTTGGAAAAAATTCTTTATGCTCCTGTTTATGGCAAATACAAAATTTACATCATTGACGAAGTTCATATGCTTTCCAATACTGCATTTAACTCACTGTTGAAAACATTAGAAGAACCCCCTGAAAATGTTATTTTTATTCTTGCGACAACAGAAGTCCACAAAGTTTTAGATACTATCAAAAGCCGTTGCCAACGTTTTGATTTTAGAAGAATTACAACAAACGACATTGTAAAACACCTTAGATTTATTTCAGACAAAGAGAATATAAATATTACAGATGATGCGTTGTTTACCATTGCCAAAAACTCTGCTGGTGGGATGCGTGACAGTATCGCTTTACTTGACCAATTAAGCATTCTAGGTGGTAAAGATGCAATCACAACTGATGATATCAATCAATTACTTGGCAGAATTTCGTTTGATGTTTTAAACACTTTGACTAATTCTATAATCAATTCTCAACCTCAAATGGCTATAGAAATTTTAGAATCTATATACAATTCAGGTAACGAACCAGTTCAAATTTTTACAAACTTACTTGACTACATTAAAAACCTTTTAATTGTAAAAAATTGCAGAGAAGAAATTATTTTTGAATTAACTCAACTAAATGAAGCACAATTAAAATCCCTAAAAGAGCAATCTCAAAATATTGAAACTCACCAAATTGTTGCACTTTTAGACAAATGCGCCGAATATATTAAAGAATTAAAACTAACTAACAATCCAAGATTGTGGTTGGAAGTTGGTATAATTGATATGGCGAATTTAACAGAAAACACAACGTTAGCTGACTTACAAAAGAGAATTTCACTTCTTGAAAGTGGAGAAACTCCTACAGTTCAACACATTTCTGCTTACAAAACACCACCGACACCAGTTGCGAAGCCTGAAATAATGCACAAACCTGTTGAAAGAGTTCAACAAATTCAGCAAACAACAGAGAAGACTTCAGTAGTACAAGAGGTCTCTCCTGAGGCACCAAAAACCGCAGAAGAATTTTCACCAATGCCAAAAGCTCAAGTATTTGATGCATCTAATGACATAAGTTCTTTATGGGCGAATTTACTAGAATTAATTCCAAGCCCTCCAACTAGATCACTATTAAAACAATGGGCAAATCCAGTTGAACTTTCACCAGAAAAAACTATCATCAGTATCAATAGTGAAAATTTACTAAAACAATTTGTTGAAGGTAACAAACGAACTATTTTAATACAAGCTGTAAACAATTTATTCAACCAAACAGATTCTAATGTACTAGTTAGATTACCTCAACCTGAAGACAAAGTAGTAAAGGGGAATAACACTCTCCCAAAGCCTAAAGCGGCTACGCCGCATCCTCCAAAACCTCAACAAGTAGTTGTTGAAGAACAACCGACCGCAGACGAATTGCAAGAAGTTAAAGAGGAGGTTACCCTAAAATCATTAGATAAAATGTCTTCTATGCACTCTGATATGGTTAACATGGTTGTAGAACTTTTTGATGGTAAACTTATCGAGTAAGGTACCAGCCACCATAACCAACAACCTTTGATGTGTCATCATTGAATTTTGCTGAATTAGAATATCCTGTTCTAATAAACTTTAAACCATTTTTCTTAGCGTATTGAATCGCTCCACAAATACCAATTGCGCCATCAGCAAGTTCCATATCCAAATCTTCAATATGCAATCGTTCAATTTTTCTAATAGTTTCACTATCTAGTTTTATTGATTCACGCTCTGGAACAAAACGGCTTAAATTACTTACTATAATAATTACACTTTTATCAATATTATCATCAATTATCTGCGCAATGTTATGATAATCTTCACATCCATACAAAATTGGCGTAACAGATGCTTTAGGGAAAAAATATTTTATAAATGGTAATTGAATAGAAATAGCAGGCTCCGTTACAAATAATTTATTATTAATTTCTGTTTTGTAAGCAGAAATGCCAAGACTACCCAAGGGCGTTTTAAAACTTGTAGCATCACAACTTATAGAACCTAAAATTTTAGCATAAACAGCAGGTGCAATAATCAAAACATTACTAACATTTTTATCCAACCTTGAATACGCGCCAAACGCAATTTCCCCTGAGAACTCATATCCTGCATGAGGAACTATAATAAGCCTAGAAGAGTAATCCACATGCTTACGATTAAATGAGTTAAACAGTTTCAACAATTGAGTTTCACATTCAGGATAAAAAATCCCAATAGTATCAGGTAATATTTCCATATACCAATTATATCATAAAAGATAATAAATTATACTGGATAATATGTTAATAGTATATCAGGCGAGAAAAATTCCACATTGTCTATTTTAAAATTTTCACACTCAGAAATCATTGAAATTTCTCGATAATTAAAACAGGATTTTGCTGTATTATCTCCTGCAATTTTAGGTGCAATAAAGTGATAAATCTTATCTGCATATTTAAGAGCACGACCATTCAATTTACCACCACTTTCAATCAAAACACTCATAATCCCAAGTTCATAAAGCTTATTGAATACAAATTCTAAACTTATTTTCCCATCCAGACAAGGAGTTTTAATATAATGAACATTTTCAACAACTTCATCTTTTAATCCGTTAAAAACATATATTTCACCCTCTTTAAAAATTTTATGAGTTAGTTTTGTTTTTAACTTTCTATCTAAAACAACTTTTTTTACGTGTGCCATTGTCGGATTATCCATCAAAACAGTTGATGAACTAGTCAAAATAGCATCATAACGTTGGCGAATATTCCTTACTTCAGCTCTTGCATCTTCTGATGTAATCCACTTGGAAGAACCCATAGAAGTCGCAATTTTACCATCGAGAGTTGTTGCCGTTTTGATAGCAACAAAAGTTTTTTTCTTTTCAATATTTTTTATAAAAACTTCATTAAGTTTTTTACACTCTTCTTCCAAAACGCCAACAGTGACATGAATTCCTGCTGCAATAAGCTTTTGGATACCTGATACTTTTGGATTTGGATCAAGCATACCAATTACTACATTTTTAATTTTTTTTTCTATAATTAAATCAACACAAGGTGGAGTTTTGCCATAGTGAGAACAAGGTTCTAAGTTGACATATAAAGTTTCACCATCACCTTTTTTTATTTTTAACAAAGCTTCACGTTCTGCGTGATTACCACCACATCTTTTATGGTAGCCAGTTGCTATAACATTATCAAATTCATCAGTTATAACACAGCCAACCATTGGATTAGGAGAAGTATCACCTTCTGCTAACTTTGCTAATTCTAAACACTTTCTCATATACTTTTGTTGCATAATTGTATTTTACACTAAAACGTGATAAATTAAAAGAGTTAAATAAGGAGTTTTAAATTATGGTTGATATTAAGTACATTGGTCATAGCGCATTTCAAATTACAAATGAAGAAAATGCTGTTTTAATTGATCCATTGGTAAAACAAAATAAAAAATACAATTGGAAAAATGAACCAATAAGAGATATTTTACTAACCCACGCTCATAGCGATCATATTGGACAAGCTATCGAAATAGCAAAAGATCTTGATATTGAAGTCACTGCTGTGCCAGAGCTTGCAGCATATTGCAGAGAGCAAGGAGCAAAAGCAAAATCAGTTTCACTCGGCTGCTGGCTAAAGTACTCTTGGGGACGCGCAATATTTTTACCAGCATTCCATTCTAGTTCTCTACCTGACGGCAGATATGGTGGATGCCCAGCTAGCATCTTTTTAGAAATCAATGGAGCAAGAATTTATCACGCTGGAGACACTTGTCTAAGTTCTGAAATGAAAACAATAAAAGAATTATACTCTCCACAAATAGCAATGCTACCAATTGGTGGAACATACACAATGGATGTTGAACACGCAGCTGTAGCTACAAAATGGTTAGGCGTAAAAACCGTTATTCCGATGCATTATGGAACTTTCCCAGAAATAGAAGCTGATGTTGAAAAATTTATCAAATTAGTTAATATGAATAACACCACAGTGGGTGTTTTAGATCCTAATGCTATTTAGTATAGTTTATTGTATGAGGTTTTATGAAAATTTTATTTGTAATTGACAGAATAGAACTTAAGTACTTTGAGTTTAATGATTTAGTGACCAATTTTTGGCTTATAAAGGAATTCTTAAAACGTGGTCATAATGTATTTATAACCACCATAGATAAACTTTCTTTAAAATCTGGAGTTGCTTACACTCACGGATACGATTCTTTCATATCTGAAGAAGAAATTTGCTTTGACAAATCAAAAGAATATGAACAACAAATCGAAGATTTTCAACTTGTTATGTTCAGACCTGATCCACCTGTTGATTTGGACTATATTAACGCTACATATATTTTAGATTTTGTTAATAGAGATAAAACGATAATACTAAATGACACTAAATCAATAAGAAATTTCAACGAAAAACTACACGCAGTATATTTTAAAAACTTAATGCCCAAAAACATAGTAACTTGTTCTAAAACTGATATTATGGAGTTCTTAAACGAACAAGAAGAAATTATTCTAAAACCTCTAAACGGATGCTACGGAAGTGGAGTTATGTACCTAAAAAAAGGTGACAAAAATACTGTTCCTGTTATAAACACAATTACTAAAAATGGAACTAATATGGTTATGGTACAAAAATATTTACCTAACGCTATGAAAGGCGACAAACGAGTAATGATAATAGGAGACGAAGTTATTGATTATTGCGTTAGAAAATTACCTAGCAATGATGACTTTAAATTCAATAATCACTGTGATGCAAACGTAGTAAAAGATACGCTAACAGTCCATGAAAAACAAAAATTCACACAGCTAGCCAAAGAACTAAATAACTTGGGAATTTATATGGCTGGACTAGACGTGGTTGACGAACAAATCCTTGAAATAAATGTAACTAGCCCATGTTATTTTATAAGAGAAGTAAATAACGCCTTCGGAATTCAACTAGAAAAACCCATAGTTGATTTCATATTATCCACAGTTGAAAACAAATTATATAGCTTAAACTCTTGAAAAAACTTCTACATCAACATCATCAAACGTATTTGTATTAAAATACGCACAAGATGCAACCATAGCTGCATTATCAGTACAATATTTCATCGGAGGAGCACAAACCCTGTAACCTTCATTTTCAAGTTCGAAAATTTTGCGACGAATTTCCGAATTAGCTGCTACACCACCAGCAATAACAACTTGCTTATAACCAGTTTCATCTAGAGCTTTTTTAACTTTTTTCAACAAAGTAGAAGAAACACACTCTTGAAAACTTGCGCAAATATCATTCGTCGGCAACTCTTTCCCGTCAAAAGATTTTACTAATCTCAAAACAGCTGTTTTTAACCCACTAAAACTAAAATTAAAACCATCAACTTTTGCTTCAGGCAAACTGAACGCTTTAGGGTTACCCTCTCTTGCCAATTTATCAAGAACTGGGCCACCTGGATATGGCAAACCAATAAGTCTAGCTACTTTGTCATAAGCTTCACCGACAGCGTCATCAATAGTTTCACCTAAAATATTTTGTTCTGAATATGATTTAACTTCAATAATCTGAGTATGTCCACCACTAACTAAAAGAGCAATAAAAGGTGGCTTCAAATCAGTATCAATATAATTTCCACAAAGGTGTGCATTTAAATGATTAACTCCAATAAACGGTTTATCATGAACCAATGCTAAGGCTTTTGTAGCATTTAATCCTACTAATAAACATCCCACTAACCCTGGCCCAACAGTACCAGCAAACGCTGTTATTTGTTCAGGTTTCATTTCAGCTTGTTTAAAAGCTTCGTCAATTACAACATTGATAGACTCTAAATGTTCACGTGCTGCTATTTCTGGAATTACTCCACCATATTGAGCGTGAGTTTTAATTTGAGAGGCTACAACATTTGAAACAACTTCTCTCCCATTTTTAACAATTGCACAAGCGGTTTCATCGCAACTTGATTCAATTGCCATGATGTAATTATCACGACTACTTTCAGGACCAATTTCTACTGGTGTTTTTGTAAATAATGTATTTTTTATCATTTTCATAGTATTATTGTAATACAAAGAGGAAAATAAATGCAATTTTTAGACAAAACCAGAATAAGAATTATTTCAGGACGTGGCGGAAACGGTATGGTGGCTTGGCGTAGAGAAAAATACGTTGATAAAGGCGGACCTGCTGGTGGCGACGGTGGAAAAGGTGGCGATGTTTATTTAATTGCAGATGAAAACATGTCAACATTAATGGATTTTAAATACAAATCCGTTTTCAAAGCTGAAGGTGGCGAAAATGGTGGTATTAAAAATATGCACGGCCGTTGTGCAAAAGATTTATTTATTAAAGTTCCAGTTGGTACTGTTGTTAGAGATTTAAAAACAGGTAATGCAATTGCCGATTTAACAGAACACGAACAACAAGTTCTTGTCGCTAAAGGTGGTAGAGGTGGCAGAGGGAACGCAAGATTTGCAACAGCACAAAAAAGAGCTCCTCAATTTTGTGAACCTGGTGAACCAGGAATAGAAAGAGAGTTAGAATTAGAATTAAAACTTATCGCTGACGTTGGTTTATTAGGGATGCCAAATGCTGGGAAATCTACATTAATAAGCCGAATATCTTCCGCTAAACCTAAAATTGCAGATTATCCATTTACGACTCTTGTTCCAAACTTAGGCGTTGTAAGAAAACGCACTGGCGATGGATACGTAGTTGCAGATATACCTGGATTAATTGAAGGCGCAAGTGAAGGCATAGGACTTGGGCACGACTTTTTACGACACGTAGAGCGTTGTAGATTTTTAGTTCACCTTGTTGATACAACTGCTGAAAATCCTATGGAAAACTATAAAATTATTAATTCAGAACTTGCAAAACACTCTGAAAAACTTGCAAATCTTTATCAAATTGTAGCGTTAAACAAAATTGATTCAATTGATGAAGAAAGAAAAGAAGAACTTGTAAAAGAATTTTCTAAAGTTTCAAAAGATGTATTTTTAATTTCAGCAGTCGTTGGTGAAAACATCGATAAACTTGTTGATTTTATGTCAATAAAAGTTGATGAAATCGAAAAACAAGTAACAGAAATTATTATAGAAGAAGATTTAGAAGCATACAATAACGACGATAGCCACTACGATATTTACAAGGTATCAAAAGATACATTTGTCGTTGATGGTGGCAAAATAAAACGTCTTGCTGCTGTAACTGATGCTAGAAACACAGAACAAATTCTAAGATTACAAAACATTTTAACCAATATGGGAGTTTTTGAAGAGCTTAAAAAACTTGGTGTTAAAGACGGCGACACAATCGTAATAGGACACCTTGAAATGGAATACTGGGAAGACCAAATGTACTCATAATAAGACTTGCAATTTGCACAATTATCTGTTATCCTTAATAAAGAAATAAGGGGTATAAAATGAAGTGCTACAAAGCTAGATGGATATTAACTTCTACAGGAGAGGTGTTAGAAAATAAAGCATTAGTTGTTGACGAAGGTAAGTTCGTTGAGATAATTGACATCGAAGAAGCTTCCAAATTCGAAGAAAAATATGTCAAAGATCTTGGCAATTGCGTTGTAACACCTGGCTTTATTGATTTGTTTACTCAATATCAATATACAGACATTGGAAAAATCAAACCACACGGTGTTAAAAATAAGCTAAAAAAATTTTTCCAAACCTTAGCAAAAAAATACACATTTGTGGGAGTTAGCCCTAATAACTATGCTCTAAAATGGGCTAATATTTTAAGCCACTATTTTGTATTGGACAGACAAGACAAAATTCAATCATTTAAAGACGGATTACAAGCTTCTGTAAAAGCCGGTACAACTTGTATTGCACAAGTGTCAAAAGAAGATAAGTACTTTGAGATTGTAAACAAACTTCCTATTAAAAATTATCTATTCTTTGAAGTCTATGCTGACACCTCAGACAAGAGCAAACGTCTATTTAAAGGACTTAGAGATAAAGTTGAAAACTATGTATTTCACAAAGGTGAAAACACACACATTGGGATTATGCTACACTCTATCCCTAGCGTTCACAAAAAACTTTGGGAACTATTCTCTAAATATTGCAGAAAACACAATATGCTTTTAATGACTCGTTTTGCCGAATCTCAAGACGAAATGGAATGGCTTGAACACGGATTTTCTGACATTGATTTATTGCACAAATTTATGGGAATGAGAAAGTTCGCACCATACAAAAAAGATCTTGATCCTGTAACTTATCTAGACGGATTAAAAGTTTTAACCAAAAAAGTTATCGTAGCAAATGCGAACTATCTTGACGAAGAAGAATTAAACAGACTTGCAGAAACTGGGGTTAAATTCGTTTATCAACCTCGTTATAGTCAAGAAATTTGCAATAAAAAACTTGAATTTTCAACAGTTTTAAAACACTTCAATAAAAACTTCGGTCTTTCAACTCAAAGTTTCTTGCCTGACAAAGATTTTAGCTTGTTAAGACTTGCAGTTGAATGCAACAAAGATAACCAACTTGATGTAGTTGAGCTTATTAAATATCTAACAGTTTATCCAGCTAAAATCCTTAGATTAGAACACTTAACCGGTACTATTGAAATCGGTAAAGAAGCTGACTTCAACGTATTCAAACTTGAAGACGGCGAAGATTATACAGCTTTAGTAAACAAACACAATCCATATTCTACATACTCAAAAGGTAGAAAAATTGTTAAACGTGGCGATATAAGGTTTTCATTATGACATTAATTAACGAAAAATTCACAGTTCACACAAAAGGTAATACCGACATTGTTGATATTACAAATGATGTTAAAAACGTTGTTTATAGACATTCCCTGAAAGATGCTGTTGTATATGTATACGTGGCAGGAAGTACCGTTTCTATTACAAATATTGAATATGAACCAGGCCTTATAAAAGATTTGCCAGAAATTTTAGATAGAATTGCTCCTGTTGATAAAACATACCATCACGATGAAATGTGGCACGACGGAAATGGTTACTCTCACATTAGAGCATCTATCGTTGGAAATTCAACAATGGTTCCTTTACTTGAAGGCGCTTTACATCTTGGGCAATGGCAACAGATTGTTTTAATAGATTTTGATAATAAAGCAAGAACTAGAACTGTTCACGTACAAATTTTATACTAAATATTTTATAAATAATTTTGTCAATAGTCCATATCTATAAAGTCTTAAACCACTAAACTCTATAGACTTGTTGTCTTTGCAACAAATAGTAAGAGATTTCTTTTTACTATCTTTTGCCATTGTTTTCCCAGCACTGCCTGAAGTTTCGCAAAGTTTCATTTTATAGGGATTTACAATTAAAAACCCATATTTACAAGTAATATATGTTGGCAAATAAGGATGAAGCGCCCTAACAGTATTTATAACTTCTGATGAAGTCATATTTTCAAAATCTAACATTTTTTCATCACCAGATATATTTGAAAAATATGTAGCATCTTCTTCATTTTGGGGTAATGGTTGCACAATACCAGCATTAAGATTTTTCAACAATTCTGACGTTAATAAACGCGACTGAAATATAGTTTTAATTTTCAATTCCTTTGACGTATCACCAGACAAAATATCAATTTTTGCTTGAGCTAAAATAGGACCTTCGTCAAAATTTTCATTCATTAAATGAAATGTAACTCCAGATTGAGTTTCTCCGTTTAGAATAGTTTGAATATATGGATTTGGACCTCTGTATTTTGGCAGAAGCGAAGGATGAACATTAATTGTCGCAATCGTCGGCAAATCAATAATCTCTTTTTTTAATTTTTCCTTCCATGTCCCAACTAAAATTATATCTACATTTAATTTTAGAACTTCGCGCTTGAACTCTTCACTGTTTGCAGAATGGCATTTAATTTCATGCAAATTATATTTTTTAATTAAGGTATATTCAAGTGAACTCTTGAATAAATCTTTCAATATAAGTTGCAAAAGAGAACAAGATGTTCTTTCGTGACGAAACACACCAACGATATCAAAGCCAGCATCTCGCACGCCTTCAATCAAATTTGCAAGCATTGAACCCTTACCTAATATAACAACTTTCATACGACCTTAATATCTTATTTTGGATGCTCTATCCATTTCTCGTTTTTGATCTTTTTGAGCTATTGCATCACGTTTATCGTGAAGCTTTTTACCTTTAGCCAAACCTATTTCCATTTTAGCTAAACTTCCCTGGAAAAAGACTTCCAATGGGACAATTGTATAATTTTCCTTTTTAACTTTACTTTGCAATTTTAAAATTTCTTTTTTATTTAAAAGAAGTTTTCTAACTCTATCAGCCCTGTGATTGTAACGATTTCCTTGCTCATATGGTGAAATATGACAATTATATAAGAAAACCTCATTATCTTCTATTTTACAAAAACTATCTTTCAAATTTATTGCATTTTTACGAATAGATTTAATTTCAGTTCCCATTAGAACAATTCCAGCAACATACTTTTCAAAAATCAAATAGTCGTGGAAGGCTTTTCTATTAGTAGTAACAACTTTCTTTTCCATAAAATGATTATAACATAGATTTATTTATTTCTCATTTTTTTAATTTGCCTAGATAGCATACCTTTAACAAAATCTATTTTTTCATTGAATAAAAATTCATCTACAAAAGCCAACATCCTAGGTTCTGAACCAGCATGAAGTAGTTTATAACCATATTTTTCACCTTCTGAATTAGCTAAATACTCCATCCGCAAATTGTTTTTTATAAGGAACAATGCATTTAATTTATCCTCTTCTTTAAGTCCACGAAAAGCTAATTTCATACGTAATGCAGCAAAAGTTTCGCTAAACATGCCAGACGGATTTTGAGTATTCAATACATTTTGGTAAAAATTATCAATCCGTTTTGCTTGTTTTTCTGTTAGATTAAGAGATACAATCCTAGCGGTTATTTTGGGTTCACAAGCCTGTTGATACACGTGTGTTGCTTCATGTATCAATCTATGGAAATCATCTACTCGTATTTTACCTTCACGACTAACAGGCACCATAACCGTATAACCTGCAGGCTTTCCGTTAACAAAATTTGTAACAGTTACACCTGAAGCATCAGGTATATCCAAAGGCTCAACTTTAACATTAAGCCTATGCCCAGTATCAGGCACAAAAGAATCACTTAAAAGCTGCCCTGCTCGTTTTAAGGACAGATCTTCTTTACATTCCATTAGACTATTAAACAATTTTTTATTTGCAAATCTTATTTTTGCGTAACGCTGTTTAACCGTTCCTTTTATCACATCATGGGGTAACATTGTTGAAAGCTTCGTCATACTGGTATAATAGCCCTGAATTTTTATTATTGCCTTATTGGGATAAATGTAACAAACATTTTACAAAATGCGAATCTGATAAACTAATTTCTTGTGGAATAATTTCTTTGCACTCTGGCTTACAAAAAGGGCATCTGGTATGGAATTTGCATCCATAAGGCAAAGTTGTTGGTGATGGTAATTCACCTTTTAATTCAACTTTTTCATATTTTGCATCTTCTAAATTTGGAACAGCACTCAGCAAAGCTTTTGTATAAGGATGAGCAGGATTATAAAAAATATCATCAACCGTACCTAATTCAACAATTTCACCCAAATACATAATTGCAACTCGATCTGATAAATACTTAATAACACCCAAGTCATGAGAAATAAATAAAATAGTTAAACCTAATTCTTCTTTTAACTGTTTTAATAAGTTGACAATTTGAGCCTGAATGCTAACATCTAACGCACTTACAGGTTCATCTGCTAATATTAATCTAGGTGTTAGCATTAATGCCCTAGCAATAGCAATTCTTTGTCGCTGTCCACCCGAAAATTCGTGTGGATACAAAGCTAAACACTCTTCATTAAGCCCGACTTTATTCACAACTTCTTTAATTTTGGTAATAATTTCTTCTTCGCCAAAATCAGTATTAATTTTCAATGGTTCAGCTAGAATATCCTTTATTTTCATTTTTGGATTTAAACTTGCATATGGATTTTGAAAAATCATCTGAACATTTTTTCTAAATTCCTTTAATTGCAGCTTATTCATTTTAAGGACATCAACATCATTAAAGAAAATTTCACCTGATGAAGCTCTTTCTAAACCAATAATAGCCTTAGCCAAAGTTGATTTGCCACATCCAGATTCACCAGCAACAGAAAGAATTTCCCCATCCATTATTTCCAAAGAAAGATTATTAACAGCATGAACAATTTCCGCATTGCCTAAAATACCTTTTTTAGACACATAATCGACATTCAGATTTTTTATAACAGTATTAGCCATAAAATCACTATTCAATAAAATTAAATACTTATAAATCCCTAATTAGTTAATTTCACGTCTGCCTTCAATAGCTCGTGCTAGAGTAATTTCATCCGCATATTCTAAATCTGCTCCGACAGGAAGCCCAAAAGCAATTCTTGAAACCTTAATACCAAAAGGTTTTACCAATTTGGTTAAATAAAGACTCGTAGCCTCACCTTCTACAGAAGGAGGAAGCGCAAGAATAATTTCTTGAACTTCCTCACTCGTTAAACGTTTCAGCAGCTCTTTTATCCTAATATCATCCGCCCCAATACCATCTAATGGAGATATCAAGCCTTGTAAAACATGATAAAGACCTTTATACTCGTTAGTCTTTTCTATTGCTATCAAATCTTTAGTTTCTCCAACAACACAAATAACCGAGCGATCACGCTTTGTTGAAGTACAAATTTCACAAGGGCTTTCCGTTGAAATATTAAAACATATTTCACAAGCTCTTGTATTTTCCTTTGCCTCAATCATTGCATTTGCAAATTTTTGCACCTCAGACATTGGCATTCTTAATAAATAAAATGCCATCCTTTGAGCAGATTTGGGCCCGATAGAAGGGAACTTTTGAAAGTGTTCTATCAGCGTTGCAATAGATTTTGGATAAATCATTAGAATAAACCTGGAATATTAATACCGCCTGTTACAGCTTTCATTTTATCTTCCATCAATTTTGTTGCATCCATACTAGCTTTCAAAATAGCTGTAGTAACCAAATCTTCAACCATTTCTACAACTTCAGGATCAACAGAAGCTGGATCTTCTGGGTTTAAAGCTTCAGCAGTCAATTTGATAGATTTAAATTTACCTTGACCGTCACAAGTAACTTTAACAGCACCACTGCCTGCTTCACCAACTACATCAATTTTCGCAAGCTCATCTTGAGTATCTTTTAATTTTTTTTGTAAGTTTTGAGCTTGTTTCATCATTTGCATAATGTTCATAATTTTCTCCTCTTAAGTCTAGCCCTAACGTACTTTTTATTATACAATAAAAATATGAATAAGAAAACATATTTACAAGAGTCGTTACGAAACGGCAAAATAATGCGTTGGACTTGTAAAATGCCATTAAAGGTTTTTATTGCTCCGATGAACTTCTATTCTAAACAAGGTCAAGATGCTCGCTACCGTGCAATGGTTAGAAAAGCGCTAGATGCTTGGCAAGCTGCAACTAAAGGTAAAGTATCTTTTACAGTTGTAAACACCCTTTTAGAATCACAAATCAATGTTGATTGGAAACGAGTTGAAAGAAAAGCACTTGGTCATTGCTTATTTGACACAGACAGTTCAAGTAGACTATACACCGCAGAAGTAAGTATTGGATTAACAGACGGTCTTATTCATAGAGATTATATGGATGACGGTGAAGTTTATCATACAATTTTACACGAAATTGGGCATGCAATTGGGCTTGGGCACAGTCCATTCCCTCAAGATATCATGTACACCCCACACCAAAAAGGGATTTTGAATGTTTCATCTGGCGACGTTCTAACTTTAAATTGGCTTTACACTTTCCCACAAGGCGCAACACCTAACGAAATAGCTTCAAAATATCAGGTTAGTGGTGGAGATTTAGACGAAATAGTTTACAGAATCATGGAAAAGAAATCTGGAAAACACGAGCATAATAATAAACACATAGTTAGACAACCACAAAGGGACCTTCTTGCTGAACAGGAATCAATTGCAAACTTAAGAAAATACCACATGGCTATTCAAAATGTTCATATTCCTGAAGATATGAGAAAGTTTTTCCAAAAACCTCCAGAACGAAATTAACTAATATGATAATCAATACCTAACGCATCAAATAGTCGATTATAGAAGTCACCATTTGCAATAACATCATTTCTAGACAATTGCATAGGAGTAAATTCTTTAAATAAATGCAACAACTCAGTTTTAGGTAGAACTTCATTTGCCTTGATAGCGTAATACAATATAATTTGATTACCCAATTTTTCCTTATCATAATCATCAAGAGAATTATCCAAAAGCAATTTTCTTGCCTGGGCTTTATATTCTCTAAACTCTTCATCATTATTATTCGCAATACTAATAACATTTGGCATTACGTTAGCTTCCCAGTCTCCAGAAGGCTTGAATCCCATTTTCACATGAAACGGAATTGATGATGGTATAGCATTAAGCCTAATACAAGAAATATCATTTTCCAACATTTCAACAATATTCATTAGATGCATAGACTTCCCCAAACCTCTTTGTTCATAACTTGAGTCAGTAAACATACTTGCAACAAATAAAATATCATCCTCTGGATTTAAAATCAGCTGCTCATCAGCCAATGGCATGGGCTCGTCACCGGAGAAAAAACATATTTCATATTGATCATTAACCATTTGATTTGAGAATTCTACTGAATATTTATTTTCACCATTACTAAGAAAATCTTCAAAGTACAATACATTGTTATCCCTTTTTAGTTTTAAATGAGTAAACGACAAATTATTTCCCAAGTTATTTATTCGCATTAGCACCTCGCAATTCCGTCAACAATTCACGAAGTTTCTTCGTTACAAGCTCAATTTTCATAGGGAAACGATAATTTTCATAACGATTATCTTCTGGAACTAATCTATTTGCTCTAGAATATGCATTATACTCACCATGCATATCATAACGCAGCTGCTGAAGCAGATTAATTCTATCAGAGTCATCATACTTTTCCAAAAATTTAGATAATTTCGCAGATAATGCTTTTGTTTTCATTTTGCGTTTAGAATAAAAAAAACGATGATAAAAATTTAAATAATCATCCATCGTTACATCATCTAACGCAATTGACCTAGCCATAGTCTTTGGATGACATATCGCATCAAAAAAGTGACTTGCTTCGTGATATAAACTATTTCTCTGATCAAAACCTATTTTCCCTTTGTCATTTGTTTCCAATTCCAAAGCTAAAGCATCTAATCTATCGAATTCATCAACATGTATTAAAAAATTATTTCCATTCCCATTTTCACTTTCAATTGTTTCAACGAGAATTCTCTTATATGGTAAAGACTCCCTTAATACAGCCTGAACTCTATCAAGTGATAATTCATGTCTTTTATTAAACTCTGGTTCAATTCTGTTTACAAATTTATGCAGTAAATTTTCAGCAAGTTCTGCTCGCTGAATATCTGTTCCTCGTGATATTTTTAAAGGTAATCTTACTCTTTCGGAAATTTTAATCATACTGTACTAAAAGTGCTAAATGTAAAATTTTGCTAGTAAAACTATTGAGTTTTGAATTTTAATGTTATAATGTCGATAGATTTATAGGGATATTAATAAGGGAAATAATATATTATGACAGTTCAAGATTGGTTCGAAAAGCGCAAAGAAGCACAAATTCAACGTCGTGCTTTAGAAGCTAAAGCTGAGGTTGTAGAAAACCCAGATTTATGGACTAAATGCGTTCACTGTGACGCTCAACTTTTAAAATCAGACATTGAAGACAATATGATGGTATGCCCAGTTTGCGACTATCATTTTAGAATAAATGCAAGAAAAAGAATCTCACAATTATTTGATGAAAACTCTTTTGAAGAAATCTATTCTAACATTAGACCAACAGATCCACTTAATTTTGTAGACACTGAACCATACAAAGAAAGACTTGAAAAAGCTCATGAAAAAACTGGCTTGGATGAGGCTGTAATTACTGGTTTAGCGTCAATTGAAGGACACAGAATTGCAACAGCAATCATGGATTTTGACTTTATGGGTGGTTCTATGGGTAGTGTAGTTGGAGAAAAAGTTACTCGTATTATGGAAAAAGCGATAGAACTTAAACTTCCAGTATTGGTAATTACTTCTTCAGGTGGTGCAAGAATGCAAGAAAGTGCATTAAGTTTGATGCAAATGGCAAAAACGTCATGCGCTACAGCTAGACTTGATGAAGAAAAATTATTATATATTAATTTGCTAACTGAACCAACATTTGGCGGTGTTACAGCAAGTTTCGGTACACTAGGTGATATAATCGTAGCAGAACAAGGGGCTCGTATTGGTTTTGCTGGCAGACGTGTAATTGAACAAACAATTAGACAAAAACTTCCATCAGATTTCCAAACAGCCGAATATCTATTGAAATATGGTCAAGTTGACGTAGTTTCTGCTCGTAAAGATTTAAGAAAAACATTGGCAAACATATTGTCAATGCATGAGGTATAATATGGCAACTATTTTGGAATTTGAAAAGCCTATAATGGAAATTCAAGAAAAAATTGAAGAACTAAAAAAAATAAGTTTGGAGTCCGGCATGGATTTAAATAAAGAAATTGAAACTTTTGAAAAACAAGCTGATGATTATAGAAAAGAATTATATTCTAACTTGACAGCAAGTCAAAAAATGCAAATTGCAAGACACCCAGAAAGACCTAATTTCTTGGATTATGTAAGACTTATGTGCGATGACTTTGTTGAGCTTCACGGTGACAGAGAAGGCATGGATGATAGAGCTATTATTGGAGGTCTTGCAAAAATCGATGGTCGTCCTGTGATGATTATCGGCACAATGAAAGGCAAATCAACAAAAGAAAATCTTGAATATAACTTTGGTATGCCTCAACCTGAAGGTTACAGAAAAGCACTTCGATTATTCAATCACGCTAACAAATTTAACATACCAATTGTAACTATCATTGACACCCCTGGAGCTTATCCTGGTATTAGTGCAGAAGAAAAAGGTCAAGGTTCTGCAATCGCTGTTAACCTTAGAGAAATGGCAAAATTAGAAGTTCCAGTAATCGCTATTATTTCTGGAGAAGGCTGTTCTGGAGGCGCACTAGGTTTGGCTGTTGCAAATAAAGTATTCTTGCTTGAACATGCATACTACACAGTAATCTCACCTGAAGGTTGCGCTTCAATTTTATGGCGTGATGCAACAAAAAATAACGAAGCAGCTGAAGCGCTTAAAATTACTGCACCAGATTTAATGAAACACGACATCATTGACGGTGCAATAAAAGAACCTGTTGGTGGCGCTCACTCAAATTATGAATTTATGGCTGAAGAAATGAAACGTACAATTCTTGCAAGCTTTGAAGAATTAGAGAAACTTTCTAAAGCTGAATTAAAATCTCAAAGATATGATAAATTTAGAAAAATGGGTGCGTTTTTAGAGTAATTATGGCATCTTCAACTTATTATGAATTGCTAATAAAAATCAATCCTGACATTGCTGACATCGTTTCTGAGCTATGTTTTGAGTGTCTGCCTTGTGAAGGTGTGGTTTTAGCAGAAGAAGCTTATAAAGACTTGGAAATAATTTCTACAACTGAAGGCACATTAAAAGTTTTTCTTTCCGAAGAATGTGACGTGAAAACCTTCATAGAAGAACAACGCAAAATCCTTTTAGATAGAGGTTTAACAGACGAAGATCTTGGGTCTTGGGAATACGAATTTTTAGAAAAAGAAAACCAAAACTGGTCACAAAAATGGAAAGAAAAATGGGATATAACAAGAGTTACAGATAGAATTGTTGTTGTCCCTGATTGGCTTGAATACACACCTAAAGAAAATGAAGTCATCATCAGATTAGAACCTGGTTGCGCTTTTGGTACCGGAACTCATCAAACAACACAACTTTGTATGAAAGCTATCGAAAAGTATCTAACTCAAGGCGATAAAGCCGCAGACATTGGCATGGGTAGCGGAATTTTAGCAATTTTAGCTAAGAAATTCGGAGCTAGCTACGTTTACGGTTGCGACAATGATGAAACAGTTATCGAAGTTGCGAAAGAAAATGCTCAAAAAAACAATGTTGAATGCGTTTTTGAACTTGGTACAGCTGATAAAGTAAATGACAAGTTTGACTTTATTGTGGCAAATATTTTACACTTTGTTTTGGCAGAAATAATGGGTGACTTGAAAGCACTTATGAAAACTGGTGCAATAATGTCTTTAAGCGGAATTTTGTACGAAAAAAGAGATTGTGTAATTGAAGCATATAAAGCACACAACCTAGAATTAATTGAAGAAATACAACAAGATCAATGGACTTCTTTTGTAGTTAAAAGAGTCGACTAGATAAGTATATATGGAGAGAAAAATGACAAAAACAGCAATAATTATTCCAGCAAGATATGGATCATCAAGATTAGAAGGCAAACCACTTTTGATAGCTTGTGGCAAGCCAATTATTCAGTGGGTTTATGAAAAAGCTCAACAAGCAAAATTGGCAGATATGATTATTGTTGCGACTGATGACCAGAGAATTTATGATTGCGTTAAAGGTTTTGGTGGTAACGTTGAAATGACTTCTGTTGACCATAAATGTGGTTCTGATAGAATTATGGAAGTAGTTTCTCGTCATCCTGAAATTTCATTCATTTGTAACCTTCAAGGTGATGAACCTCTGATCAAACCTGAAAGTATTGATGCGGTTATTGGTAATGTTAAAAATGACGATAAAGCAGACATTTCAACACTTATCAGAGTTTTAAAAAATGAAGAAGAAATCAATAATCCTAACCTTGTCAAATGTGTTACTGATAGAAACGGATTTGCATTGTATTTTTCACGCTCAAAAATTCCGTTTGAAAGAAATACGAATATTGCAGAATTCTATGGCCATTTAGGAATTTACGGATACAAACGTAAAGCTTTAGAAGCGATGACTACTCTTGAGCAAACTCCATTAGAAATGACTGAAAGCCTTGAACAGCTTAGAGCTTTAGAAAATGGAATGAAGATTAAAACGTCAATAGTTGACTTTGTGCCTGTAGGTATTGATACAGCAGAAGATTTAGAAAAATTCAGAAACATTTTAGATTCTCAAAAATAGATACTTTAGGCGGAAATTTCAAAAAAGTACTTGCAATTTTTCTTAACTTAGGTTAATATAACGTTATAAAAATACAAAAAAATAAATATTTTTTAATATTTTTTAAAGTAATGGTGTAGATTTATTATAAAGGTAAGGAAAAGACTATGACAGAAAATGCTGAAATAGCTAATGAAACAGAAGATCGTCAGCGTATACTTTTAGCTGATGATGAGGCAAGTATCAGACGTATTCTTGAAACACGCTTAAAAATGGCTGGATACGATGTATACACTGCTCAAGACGGTGAAGAAGCAGTTAATGCGTTCAATAAATACAATCCTGATTTAGTTGTTTTGGACGTTATGATGCCGAAAATGGATGGTTACGGAGTAACTAGAGAAATCCGTAGAACAGCTGATGTTCCTATCATCATCTTAACAGCTCTAGGTGATGTATCAGAAAGAATTACAGGTTTGGAATTAGGTGCTGATGACTATGTAATTAAACCATTCAGCCCGAAAGAATTAGAAGCTCGTGTTAAAGCAGTTTTAAGACGTACTAACAACAGAGAAACTGTAACTCCAGCAGGAAAAGTTACTAAAAATGTTATCACAACAGGTAACATTAAAATTGATACAGCTCGTCGTCAAGTATTCAGAAAGAACGAACGTATCAGACTTACAGGTATGGAATTCAGCTTGCTTGAATTATTAGTAAATAACTCTGGCCAAGCATTCTCTAGAAACGAAATATTGCAACACGTTTGGGCATATCCACCTGATCACAGAATTGACACTCGTGTAGTTGACGTTCACATTTCAAGATTACGTTCTAAACTTGAATCTGACCCAGCTAACCCTGAGTTAATCTTAACAGCTCGTGGTATTGGTTATATGTTTCAACGTATAAGTTAATAAACAAATTCAAATTAAAAAATCCCGTCAATTGGCGGGATTTTTTTTGAGCAAAAC
Organism: Candidatus Gastranaerophilaceae bacterium; assembly: GCA_045638025.1. GTDB lineage: Bacteria > Cyanobacteriota > Vampirovibrionia > Gastranaerophilales > Gastranaerophilaceae > SIG32. Next base: position 36,244 of record JAZUAO010000001.1, on the reverse strand, counting down.
TCTTGATTAAAAATATTTTCATGGTACTATAAGAGAGTTGATGGCGCCTGTCGTCAAGTGGTCAAGACCTCGGATTGTGGTTCCGATATGCATGGGTTCGAATCCCATCAGGCGCCCCATAAAAAAGACTTTGGCTTTTGCCAGAGTCTTTTTTATTTATAATGCAATTCATTAATCCTGATAATTTCTTAACAACCTTGTATAATTTTCAGCAGAACCTTTTCCTTTGATATAATCAATAGCGGCTTCAATTTCTGCAGACGATGCTTCACGAGCTGGATAAATCGAAAATGCTGGTTGGAAATAAGTGCCATCAGGTTGACGTACAAATGCTGATTGTCCTCCTAATGATACAAATTCCTCATCTGGGTTTGTTCCAAGCACAGTACCAACACCTCTATGATAAGAACCTCTTTCGTTGCTAACTTGACGATCCTGCAAATGCCATCCATCACGTCTATTAACATAATGCTTACGAACATCACCAATTTCCTTATCGGCTCTAGTATAGGCAATATCAGACGTTACAAAATAAGTTTTTCCATTAGGTAATTTCACACCTTCACCAGCCTTGATTTTGCCACTTTTGTACATTTCTGCAAGTCTTGGAATTTCCACATCATTACACAATGCTAAACTAATTTTTCTACCCATACACAACCTACTTTCTGCTTTATTACACACACTAATAATTAATCAATCAAAACTTCCCAATCATCATCATCCGCCTTATCGACAAATAAAGGTTCCGACTCATTTTTAATCACAATTTTCTGACTAACTTCTGGACAAATATATTTTGATGATGTTTCGCATTCATCTACGATTACATCATTTATAATTTCTTCTTGTGATAAATTCTCTGGAATATCTAACATTTCTAACTTCTCGATATTTTCTGGGAAAGAAAAGTCGCCAATTAATTTTGGTGTTTCTTTTTTTACTTCTTTTTTAGGTTTGTTGTTATCAACTGAATCATACAAAGAAACTAAACTTACTGGCTTTTTAGGGAATGTATATGGTCCATAAGGAAGCAACTTTCTCAATTCATCAGGATAACGTCTTAATTTATTAAAAGGTCCTTTTTCCGCTCTACTAGACCATCCAGGATTCATAGAATAAACATATTTTACATATTCCACATCAGAATCAGAAGAATCGGGTTCAATAACAAAAACCTCATTTGTAAAAATTTCATTACCAATTATGTTTGCATTTGTTACAAATCTAACATTATCTGGACGAGCAACTTCTTTATACAATGTAAATTTTCGTCCTACTGTATGCCCATCAAAATCTGCACCACGCACATATGTGACTCGTGTTCCATTAGGTGTTGTTTCCGTAATAGAATCGCCTTCTTTCTTTAATTCATTTACAGCTCTAACAACCATCGAATCCTTTTTGTAACTAGACAATGAATTAATGTAATCCATAAAATACCCCTTTATACTTCACACACTCATATAAAGCATTTTTTATGAAAAATTTGCGTTTCTGTTACAAAAATTATCAAATATATTAAATTAAAGCTCTATTTTGTTCATAAACCATTTGAGTAGACGTAGGCATAAATTGAAGCAACGCAGGCGTACGCTCATTCATCTTAACGACATCCATACAATTCAAAAAACCAGTTATTTCAGCAAATTCTTCATCAGACGCATCTTTTTGTGCATCCTCAAATGATGCATAACCTTTTCGAGCATAATCAAAATACATAAATTTATTCATCAAGCGCTTAGTTAAATCATTATTACAGCGATTATTAAAGTTTTGCATTTCGACAGCTCTAACCGCTCGATAATTCTTATTATCACACCATCTGGCGTCATTATTATAACCTTGATTATCTAAACTACAAATTGCATGACCTAATTCGTGCAAAAATGTCATATCATCAGTTACTTTAGCAGATAATTGTAACTTTCTTACACCATTATCATTTCTATAAAAGCCTTCATAGTCATCAAAATCAAGCAAACATAGTTTATCAATTTCTTCATCAAATTTCAAAATCAAATCACCTGACAATTTTTTAACACTGTTTGCAAGGAAATCACGCTGTTCTTGCGTAATTACCTTTCCACTTGGAGAACCATCAAAATTATCCAACGTATCTTGAATTTTTTGACTCAAATCAATGACAACCTTTTTACCATCACTTTCAACCGTTATTAAATCACCCGATAAGCCTGTAATTTTATACAATTTCCCGTTGTGAGTTGAGACTGCATTATCATTATCTATTTTTTTATAAGAACGACATTCTTTTCCTAAAATTTTGCCGTCCCTATTTTTAAAGACAATTTCCATAGACTTATTCTCACCGTCATTTACGATAGTTTTATTAACAGTTGAACCATTAACAGACTTTACAAAAATTTCTTCTGTAATTTTATTTCCGTCTTTTTTAAACTCAACATTCTGTACAACATTGCCTTGTAAATCGCGAACTGTTACATTATCTATCCCCTCAAGAGCTGGGGTATAAATTGGTTCAGAAAGCATATACGCAGAAGCAGTATTAATTGTAGCTTGCTTTACCATATATTGATAAAGCAGATTAGAATTATCCAATTTAGATGCAGACCCTACGTTCGGCATTGCAAGATTAGTCCCTAATACGGGATTAGACGTAAATCTAACTTTATCATTTTGCAAAGCATTATACTTAAATCTTAAAGAATCTATCATTCAACACCTAAAATTTACACAGAATAAATTATCTACTTATTATATTAAAGTATTTTTACCAGATTTTATTGCTAAATTTAAGACGAAATTCCCCAAAAAGTAACAAATATCTACAACTCTAAAAGACTAGAATATTGCCCTGTTTTTTCCATAACAAAATAATATTGCTCTTCAAGAATTTTATTTATATCATTTGGAAGAATATTATTTAATTCTTCACTGTTTTTAATAGTATTCCCTTTATTTAACCACTCTTTTACAGCTTCAATATTGGCCACAGCCCAATTGTTACAGGTATATTCATTTGATTGCTGTTGTGGTTTTGTAGAGAAAAGAATTCGAGGGAATTCTCGTTGGAACTCGTAACGAGAGAATATTTCATCCTTCAATATTTTTTTATAAAAATCAATACGAGGAAAGCTCTCGTTTATTGAATCCAAAACATATAAAGTACTACTTTTTTGATCATAAACCAGCCCTATTGTATGAGCGCCAACTTCACCATTTTGCCCAAACAACTCACTATAAAAAGTTAGCCTTGCAGCTCCATTTCTTTTAAAACTCTGTATTGGGGCATCCAACCCAGAAAAAATTCTTCGACACGCAACAGATATATCATCGTAACCATCTATTTCAATACCGTTCAAACACTCTTTTAAATCACCCTCTTTTTGCTTGCCCAAAACCAATATTCCGTGATTGATTAAATTCTCTTGAATAGATTTTGCATCTGTCACACCAAAAAATTTTGCATACTTACTAACTCGCGCCAATGGAACAATATTAGAAAACGTCTTACCTAAAAAGCTTGGCTTTGAGTAAATATTTTTCGGTTGATATATTCGATTTTGTACTAAATCTGGTTTTAATTCCACCCACTTAACTCCATATTGACAATATAAAACCGCAATCTCTCAAAAATTTGCTAGCAAAAAGCGGTAGTAACTTTACTACCGCCTCTTTTATATTCATAAGCTTCTATACTGTGACTTTGTGGTAAACTTTTTTACCTTTTCGGATTTTTACACCATCTTTCAAACCTTCACGAGTGAACTTAAATCCAAGATCTGAAACTTTTTCTTCTTCAACTGATACTCCACCTTGTTGAATAAGTTTTTTAGCCTCGCCACGACTAGCGCAAAGCTTAGTTTCAACTAAAACATCAATTAAAAGGATTTCATCACCTTCAAAAGACAATGTTGTAGTTGGCATATTAGAATCATCGCCGCCACCAGCAAACAAAGCTTTTGCTGATTGTTGTGCAATGTCTGCTTCTTCTTTTCCGTGAACTAAAGCTGTCAATTCATAAGCCAAAATTTCTTTAGCTTTATTCAATTCTGCACCTTGCCAAGCTTCCATTTTTTCAATTTCTTCTAAAGGTAAGAATGTAAGCATTCTAATGCACTTTAATACATCATCATCTTCAACATTACGCCAATATTGATAAAAATCATACACTGATGTTTTGTTTTTATCTAACCAAACAGCACCTGAAGCCGTTTTACCCATCTTTTTACCTTGAGAATTCATTAATAAGGTAATTGTCATCGAATGAGCATCTTTGCCTGTTTTTCTTCTAATTAAATCTGAACCTGCAAGCATATTTGACCATTGATCATCTCCACCAAATTGAAGATTACAATTATAATTTTCATTCAAATAATAAAAATCATAAGCTTGCATAATCATATAATTAAATTCCAAAAAGCTTAAGCCTTTTTCCATTCTTTGTTTATAACATTCAGCACGAAGCATATTATTAACAGAAAAACATGCACCAACTTCTCTCAATAATTCAATATAATTCAATTTTAAAAGCCAATCAGCATTATTAACCATCACTGCTTTATCTTCACCAAATTCAATAAAGCGTTCCATTTGCTTTTTAAAACATTCACAGTTATGATTAATTATCTCGCTAGTCATCATAGAACGCATATCTGAACGACCAGAAGGATCGCCTATATGCCCAGTACCGCCACCAATCAAAACAATCGGTTTGTTACCAGCCATTTGCAATCTTTTCATTAAGCACAATGCCATAAAGTGTCCTACGTGCAATGAATCAGCCGTTGGATCGAAACCAATATAAAAACAAGCATTGCCAGAGTTAATAAGTTCTTTTACCTCAGCTTCGTTTGTAATTTGTGCGATTAATTGTCTTTGTTGTAATTCTTCAAAAATACCCATTATAATACTTCCTCTTATTTATTATTTTTATCATAATAAAAGCAAGCATTTTTATCAAGTAAACAATTCTCACAACAAATTTATACAAAAACATTTAACACGTGTTAACGATTTATTTATCGAGCATTACACTATTAGTCTTCAACTATAGTTTTTACAGTATTTTCAATTTGCTGTTGAGCCATTTCATCAGCTCGTTGAGCACGTTTTTGGTTTGCTTTTTTATCAAAAATTCCTAATAAACCCATACCAATCGCAGTAGCAGCTCCAATAATGCCACTTGAAACAGCAAAAATTGCAAGAAATTTTCCTGTAGTTCCACATTTAGACAACTTTGTTTTCTTGAATAATTTATCGCCCCATTTTAAGCCATTACAAAGATATTCTTCACCGCCACCAGCGCCTAAATAAGCAATCGCGCCTATTGTGCCAGCAAGACCACCAAGCTTGCTACAAACATTTGTTTTCTTATATAGATTGCCATTGGGTGTTAATACCATTTGAGATTTTGGCTTATCCACACTTGCTATTCTAGCTGAGAAACTAACTGAATTTGTCATATACACCTACTATCTATTACGTAATTCTAATAATTTTTCTACTGCAGTATCATCATCAATACAACCATCATATTGTTCTTTGCCAAGATATGGGAAATCGTCACATACTTCATTGATATATTTACTAACTTCTACCAATTTACCAGCATCGTCACAACGATAAATTGCACCTAATTCAATTTCTCTATCATTGTAAATTATATCTGCTGTTTTTCTTCTGTAATTAACATTTTCAATTTTATAAACAGGCATGTCATTTTCTACATCTAATTCTGTTGTTTTAGAAAAATACTTGATATTACCTTCAGTATTAAAACTCATACTATACTCAGCAGAAGAACCTGCTTCAGCTTCTTTTTCAAAATGAAGTGAATATGAATCATTAGCCCATTTAGTAAATCCAACATTGGCATATTCTGAATTTACTGCGCCCTCAACTACAAAACCTTTAATTGTTGGAGTTTCAGCAAATTTTGCAGCTATGACTTCTACATTTAATTTTTCAAAATTCTCAGGGTCCCAAATAACTTCACCATCTACTAAAATAGGCTCTTTAATTTCTTTCAATAGTTCTTTTACTGTTGGCATAGGGGGAACTTCATACAATTGACAAAAATCAGGGGTATTTACTTTCATCATTCCAACAATTGCATCAGACGCTTCTTTAGAAACAAATTCTTCCGCTACTGTTGGCTCTGCGACACCTTTATTATCAGCATTTGATTTAAAACTAATGGAATCCATTTTCGCTAATTGGATTGGATTAATTGAAATTGACATAACTTTCCTTTACACATTAAACACTACATGTGTAATAAATATGATGAAAATAAAAATTGCCAAATTATAATAAAATATTAAGATTTGTGAAAAACATTTCTATCAATTTCATCAAAGCTAGTAATAATTTGAGAAAGGCAAGTTAAATCTTTGTAAAATCCGACAGGTTCACGCGATGCAATTGCTATAATTTTACCTGCGCCAGCACAACGAGCAGATTCAATACCTGAAAGCGCATCTTCAACTACAATACAATCTTTAATATCAACGCCAATTTTATCTGCAGCGATTTCATAAATATCTGGGGCTGGTTTTCCTGGAATAGTTCCATCTGAATAAACTATTTTATCTATGTCAAACCATTGAGCCAAGTTGAATTCTTTAATGTAAAACTCCACATTACACCATTCTGACATTGTAGCAATAGTCATAGGTATATTATTAGTTTTTAAATAATTCAAAAATTCAACCGCACAAGGTGCCAATTTAAACTCTTCAGGCTTCTGCAAACAAATTTCACGATATAACGCCTCTTTTTCTGTAGCAATTTTTTCAACCAAAGCTTTGTCGGGCTTTTTACCAATTGCATACTCAATAATATCCTCATTTGTGCGACCAAACATATATTTCAACATCTCTTCATCAGAAAATGGTGTACCTCTAAGACGCGCTGAATAATCACGCCAAGTATCCATATGCAATTGTGAATCCCAAAACAAAGTTCCGTTAAAATCGAATATTATACCCTTCACTACTGCTCTCTTTCCATTAATTTGTTGTAAATTTCCAAATAAGCTTTAGCTTGTTTTTCATTACCTAATTGTTTGAACGTGTATGCCAAATTGTAATGAAAATCCGCGACCTGATTATTTAAGTCAATTGCTTTATAAAATTGCCATTTTGCTGTTTTAGGCTTGTTGATTTTTAAATAAGCACAGCCTAAATTATAATAACCATAAGCAAAATCCGGATTATATTTTACAACTTTTTTAAACTCTGTTATAGCTAAATTAGGTTTGTCCTGCTCTAAATAAATATTACCTAAATTATAATGAGCTTTATAGTTCTTCTCTTCAGTAGCAATTGCATTGTTATACATAAAAACAGCCTCTTCAACTTTACCTTCATCCTGCAAGATGTTTCCCATCAAAAGCCATTGTTCAGAATTTCTGTTTTCTTCAGGAATACTTAAAAGTAAAGTAAAAGCATCTTTAATATTATTTTCTGCATACAAAGCTCGTATTTCCTGATCTGAAACCTCAGCAATAGCAGGAATACAAAACATAATTGATAAAATTAATCCAGCTATAATTCTCTTCATAGCAAAATTATATAATAAAAACTTTAACTCTTCAATTTGACTTTTTAAAAATATAACCCATAGTGTTATTGATGTCTCTTTTACTGATATATTTCCCGTCGCTGACTCCTTGCGACGGGAAAGCTTTATTAACAATAAAAAAGGCTGATTATTACATCAGCCTACATATTACACACATCTTTTACACACTTTTTTACGATTTAAGGGGTCAAAATTAAATCTTTTTATTTTGAGAAAAATCCACCGATTGCAGCACCAGCGCTTAAGATACCAGCTACTAGAAGACCTTTCCAACCTAACTTAGGTAAGTATTTAACACCTTTTAGAGCGATGATACTACCAGCTGCTAATGTAGCACCACCTGCTATACCACCAGCAACTTTTTTGTAGCCTTCCATCTTACCAACAGGCTGACCTGTCAATGAAGAAATATTATCTTCGGCACTCTTACCGTGGTACATACCTAAAGTAAGAATTTTCATTAAACCATACTTAAATGAACTATCACCATATTTTCTAACGTCATCATTTAATGAAGAACCATGAATTTGTTGATAATGGGTTTTTGCCCTTGCGATAATAGTTGCTTCGTCAGCATCTGGATAAGCATTTCTAACAGCTGCTACATAACTTTCCCAAGCACCCATAATTTGTTCTTGTTCATTTGCTACAATTTTTTCATTTAAAACAGATGCTGTACCTTGAATTGCTTCCATTGGTGCGTTTATCGCAACTTCATTACTTCTTTGATTTTGAACAGTTTGCAACTGATATCTCGAAGTAAAATTCTGATAATCCATCATTCTATTATAATAATCATCTAGATTCATACCTGTGAATGTTGGATTAAGTGCTAATAATCCACCATTCATTCCCATCGGACTATAATAATCATCGAACATGTTCATCATACCGACTTGGTTGGCATAGCTATTATATGGCATAAATCCATATCCATTAATTGCCGCTACATCGCCTGACATAACCTAACCTCCAATATTAAATTCTAACCTACCTTACTTATATAAAGTTTTTTCCCCTAACGAAATTGCCTTTTTAAATAAACAAACTTAATATTTGTTTACAATTGTCCAAAATGTTAACATATTTGCCATTTTTAAAAGGTAATTATAGAATTATAATGTGAGAATTAAACTATATAAATTATTCATATTTTTGCTAATTTTAGCTGCAGCTGCAGTCATATACTTTAATCAAGGATGGTTCTTGAAGCAATATGACAAATTATGCAGCATGTACTATGTTTATAAAGGAGATAAAGCTCTTTCACGCTTAAAAATTCAAAAAGCAATTGGACATTATAACAAAGCGTTGCGATTATACCCAGAACACTATAGTGCTTGGTATAATCTTGGTAATATCTACGTATTATACGAAGATTATTATTCTGCAGTTGACGCTTATGAAGAAGCAATAAAATATAATCCTAAAATGATTACGGCAAGAATGAATTACGGAATAATTTCAGCTGAAAGATTGGGAGATTTTGACGGAGCAATTGACCAATACAATCAAATTATAAAAACAAAGCGTCATTTGCTTAAAATCCCTTTTATTTACAACAATAAAAAAAGTAGTAAAGTAAATAAAGGTATTGCCTACTACAATATGGGTATCGCATACAGACAAAAATCCCTATACGCAGGTCACCGTTGGGCGTTACAAAGAGAATATTTAAATAAAGCAATTGAATCATATAAACAAGCTATCAAAATTCTTAAAAAAGATTATGATGCGCATTATAATCTCGCATTAACATACCATTTAATTGGTGATTACAATGATGCAGGATTAACCTACTGCAAAGCAATTGAACTTGCCCCAATGAATTATGAGGCACACTACAATTTAGCTATACTTTTGCGTCATATGAAATATTACAAAGAATCGTTAGACGAGCTTGAAAAAGCCACATCACTTATCACCAACAGTGATGGTATTTCGAATAGACAACGTTATGTTTTTGACGTTATGAATGACGTAACTCGTACGATTTTATCAGATACTGAAAAAAAATTCATGGTAGATAAGATTGATAATGATGAAACTGCAAATCAAACAGGCGTGACATATGTTCACGGCAAACTTGTTGCTACAGATGCCTTAGACAAAGCAATATTGAAAAACTTCAGCACATGCGGTTCTAAAAAAATATTTATTGAGGACAAGGATTAACCTTTTACCGCACCCTCATTTTCCCCAGATATAAAATATTTTTGCATTGACAAGAAAAATACGATAATTGGAATGATTGAAATTATTGAACCTGCAGCGATAAAGCGCCAATTAGAACTAAACATACCTTGCAAATTATTTACACCGACAGGCAAGGTATATAAAGCCTCTTTTGTTAAAACAATACTTGGCCACAAAAACTCACCCCAAGAACCAATGAAAGTAAAAATAGCTAGCACAGCTAATGAAGGTTTAACCATCGGTAATAAAACTTTCCAAAATACTTGAAAGACATTACAGCCATCCACAATTGCGGCTTCTTCCATTTCTCGTGGAATACCTAAAAATGCCTGTCTCATTAGAAATATACCAAATGCACTAACAGCAAATGGCATAATCAAGCCTAAATAGCCAGCCAAATGACTCACACTATCAATTAAATTCAATTTTATAGTTATTAAATATACAGGTAGCATAATAGCTTGAAATGGTATCATTATAGTTGCCAATATAGCAAAAAAAGTTATTCTTTTCCCATTAAATTCCATTCTTGCTAATGGATACGCGGCTAAAGATGATAATAACAAATTTAATACTACCGTTCCTACTGCAACTATCATACTATTTATAAAATAACCAAATAAATTAACACGATTCCAAACTCCCACATAATTTTCAAAAGTAAAATCAACAGGAATTAGATTAGGAGGATATGCGAAAATATTTTCACTAGCCCCTTTTAATGAAGTTGAAATCAACCACAAAAATGGAAATATCGACAATAACGAAACAAAAATAAGAATAAAATGTGTTCCAAAATGTTTTTTCATAACTGATATTTTTTCCTTTCAAAACACAAAACATTTAATAATGAAAACACCAAAACTATCAATAATAAGACAACTGCTAACGCTGATGCATAACCTAAATCCAAATTTTCAAATGCTCGTTCATAAATATAATAAACAATCGTTTTACTTGAATTTAAAGGACCTCCCTTGGTCATAACATAAATTTCAGCAAATACCTTCATTGCAGAAATTGAACTAATAGTAACAACTAGAGCAATAGTAGGCATAATATGCGGAATTGTAACGGTAAGATGTTTTCTCAAAAAACTCGCACCATCTATATCACAAGCTTCATACAATTCTTTTGGCACACTCATCAAAGCTGCCAAATAAATCATCATGTAATATCCAATACCTTTCCATATTGTAACTATAATAACAGAATACAGTGCCCAATTAGGGTCAGTAAGCCAACCAATCGAGTCAAACCCTAACAAATTAACCACATAATTTAGAATGCCTTGTTCTGCATATAACCATTTAAAAGCAATAGCTGCAACTACAATAGAAACAACAACAGGAAGATAAATGAGAATTTTATATACAGATATGCCTTTTATTTGCTGATTTAGTAATATGGCTAAAAATAACGGCAAAATTGCTAAAACAGGTACGGCTACTATCAAATAAATAAAAGTATTTACCAAAACCTTATAAAAAATTGGATTTTTGAAAAGCGCAATATAATTTTGCAATCCAATAAAAGTAGCATTATAAATATCATTACTGTAATCTTGAAAACTTAAAATTACAGTTTGAAAAAATGGGATAAAAAAGAATACTACAAGTAATAAAATTGCAGGCAACAAAAACAAATACGGTGCATATTTACCATAGTATTTAAACATATGCTAATTATAGCACAAAATGCACTATCTTTTACTTTTCAATCTATCTTCAATACGTTTTTGTTTATAACTATAAAGCGCGTAAATCAAAATACCAATAAACAACCACAATGGGAAATATATTGATGAAGTTTTCAATGACTGCATTGAATAAACCATCAGACCTCCGCAAGTTAAAATCCCAAATATTGGGAACCATGGACAAAACGGAACTTTGAACGGTCTCTCTCTTTCAGGATCAGACTTTCTCAATATTAATACAGCTATACAAATAATTATAAACGAAGTAAATGTTCCAAAATTACATAATTCAGCAGAAATATTCAAATCCATAAACAACGCACAAACAATTACTATCAAACCTGAAATCCAAGTAAGAACGTGCGGAGTTTTATATTTTTTATGAATAACTCTCATAGATCTAGGTAAAAATCTATCACGACTCATTGCATATAAAATACGAGTTGTACCTAATTGATAAATCAACAACACTGAAGTTAACGCACACAAAGCCCCAACAGAAATCAAACCAGCAAACCAATCTTTGCCAATAACCCTCATCGCATGAGCTATAGGAGCTTGAATATCAATACTACCCAAAGGCACAATACCAGTTAAAACAAGTGCTACACAAACATATAATAAGGTACAAATAACCAATGTCCCAATAATTGCAATCGGTAAATCTCTTTGAGGGTTTTCAGTTTCTTCTGCAGTTGTAGAAATTGCATCAAAACCAATATAAGCAAAAAAGATTAAAAACGCCCCCATAAAGATACCTTCAAACCCATTTGGTGCAAATGGAGTCCAGTTTTCTGGTTTTACATAAAACGCGCCAACAATAATAAAAGAAAGTATCATAAACATGTTAACGCCAACCATAACAGTGGCCACTCTAGTTGATTCTTTTACCCCTCTTATTAAAAGAATAGTTAAAACAAATACGATAAAAATAGCCGGCAGATTTATACATAATGGAATCGTATCAAACAGATATGGGACCTTATCATGCATATCCCAACCATTTCTATCACACATCATCTGAATAGCTCGATAATCGTATCTTAACCATATTGGGAAATTAGTTACAAAACTTGGCAATATATGGCTAAATCCTTTTAATAATTGAGTTAAATATCCTGTCCAAGCACACGCAACTGTAATATTTCCGATTGCATACTCAAGCATTAAGATCCAACCTACCATCCAAGCCATAAATTCACCCATAGTTGCATAGGTATAAGCATAGGCACTACCTGCAACAGGCAACATAGCCGCAATTTCTGAATAACAAAGTGCTGAAAATATACAGGCAATTACAGCCAAAAACATTGAAACAATAATCCCAGGGCCAGCACCTACACTTTCTGGACCTCCCTGAATAGCAGTACCAATAATGGTAAAAATGCCTGTTCCTACAACTGCCCCAATACCAATAACAATTAAATCAAACACATTAAGAGTCTTTTTTAATTCAGACTTTGTGCTGGTTTTAATCATTTCGTCAGCACTTTTCTTTTTTAATAAATTTGATAAAACTGTATTAATACTCATGGCTATTTACACAATTCCTGTCTTCTTTGTGCAACTTTTTCTTTATGAACTTTGTTTTCATTTAAACGATTTTTCACAAAACCATATAATAAGTAAATCAAAGCACCAACGCCCAACCAAATAGGGAACAATACTGCGGAACCAGAAGGTTGCATAGATTTATAAATCATCAAACCACCACAACAAATTATACCCAATGATGGAACCACAGGTGAGAAAGGAACTTTGAAAGGTCTTGGTCTATCTGGATCAGTTTTTCTCAAAATTAAAACCGCAACACATACTATAATGAAAGATGTAAATGTTCCATAATTACAAAGCTCAGCTGCAACATCCAAATTTAAAGTTAAAATACCAACAACAGCTAAAAGACCAACTGTCCAAGTCAACAAAGCTGGAGTTTGGAACTTAGGATGAATTTTTTGGAATTTTGTAGAAATAAAATGATCTCTACTCATAGCAAACAAAATTCTTGTCGCGGCCATTTCTAATACCAAAAGTACTGAAGTTAAGCCAGCTAACGAACCTATAGAAATCAATCCTGCTGCCCAATTTTGTTTAACCATTGTCATACAATATGCCATTGGTGCTTTTAAGAAATCCGCAGGCACAGCGCTCGCTGTATCTTGCATACCAGTCAAAACTAAAGCTACCAATACATAAACAACAGTTGTTACTAACAATGAACCAATAATACCAATTGGCAAATCTTTTTGAGGATTTTTACATTCTTCAGCTGCAGTAGCCAATGCATCAAATCCAATATATGCAAAGAATATCAAAAATGCACCGGCAAAAATACCTTCAGCACCATTTGGAGCAAAAGGTGTCCAGTTTTCAGGTCTTACATAAAACGCACCAACTAATACAAATAGTGCAATTACAGCAAGTTTTATAAATACCATTATCCCTGCCATTTTAGTTGAATCTTTTGTACCTTTTACCAGAATAGCAGTAATTAGTAATACAATCAAAATTGCAGGTAAGTTAATACACAATGGCACTCCAAACAAAGTTGGAACCACAATAGAAGGATCTGCTTCAACTAATTTTGAAGCCGTAAATGGATCATTAACTAACCAAACAGGAGGATTAGCTAACCAAGCTGGTAAAACATTAGCAAAACCACTCATAAACTGCACAAAATGATTTGACCAAGCGCAAGCAACAGCAATAAAACCAATTGCGTACTCTAACATTAATACCCAACCAACCATCCAAGCCGCAAACTCACCTAATGTCGCGAATGTATAAGTATAAGCACCACCTGCAACAGGAATCATCGTAGCGAATTCAGAATAACACAACGCTGAAAAAATACACGCGATAGCTGCTATGACCATTGAAATCATCAACGCAGGACCTGCACCTAACGCTGAACCATCTACGTTGCCAGCAGCAGCAATACCTACAACTGCAAAAATACCTGAACCAATAATTGCACCTACGCCTAAAATAATTAAATCCCAAACGCCAAGTGTCTTAGCTAAACCTTCCCCACTAGCTTCTGCTAGCATTGTGTCGGGGTTTTTAATACGAGTAATAGTTCTCAAAAAATTGCGAGTAAATGTCGCACGGTGAAATTTTTCTGCCATCTATCTTCCTTCTACTTACAAAGAGGGAATCCTAGTTCTTCTCTTTGTTCTACATATAACTTAGCAACAGCTGATGCCATTGTTCTTACTCTATTAATAAAATTAATTCTTTCATCCTTACTAATTACGCCTCTAGCATCAAGTAAATTGAAAGTATGTGAACATTTCAATACATAATCATATGCTGGCAAAACAAGTTTTGCATTAACACAATTATCAACTTCTTTTTGATAAAGGTCAAACATAGTAAATAGTGATTTTGCATCTGAAACTTCAAAATTATATTTTGATTGTTCAATTTCATTTTGTAAGAAAATTTCGCCATATTTTAATGTATCATTCCACATAATATCGTAAACAGACTCTTTATTTTGAAGATACATTGCAATTCTTTCTAAACCATAAGTCAATTCAAGCGCAACTGGCTTAACTTCTAAACCACCAACTTGTTGGAAGTAAGTAAATTGTGTAATTTCCATACCATCAAGCCAAACTTCCCAACCTACACCAGCGGCACCTAATGTCGGAGACTCCCAGTTGTCTTCAACAAATCTAACATCGTGCTCTTTTAAGTCAATACCCATCGCTTCCAAACTTTTCAAATAAAGTTCTTGAGCATTATCTGGAGATGGTTTTAAAATAACTTGGAACTGATAATAATGACCTAATCTATTAGGGTTTTCACCGTATCTTGCATCAGTTGGTCTTCTACAAGGTTCAATCATTGCTGTGTTCCAAGGCTCAGGACCTAAAGAACGCAAAAATGTTGCAGGGTTCATTGTTGAAGCACCTTTTTCTATATCATACGGTTGCTGAATTATACATCCATAATCAGACCAAAACTTTTGTAAATTAAATACTAATTCTTGAAAATTTAACGCCATATTATCACCATTGTTGTATAAACTACACTTCTTAAACGTCCAGACTAAATAATACGACAGACATAGTACAATTGCAAACTATTTTAGGCAAATATTAAAATAAGTAAATAAATTTTTAAAGACATAACAAAAAAAATTATGTTTGGTTTAAATACAAGTATGAACATAACACCTATAAGCACGTATGGAATAAATAATAGAAATCACGTTTCTTTCAATGGTATGACTAACAGATTGAAACGAGAAATGCTCATTGATGGAAAAAAAGATATTCTTGAAATAATGAATGAACGTGGTGAGGGTAAAAGTACAGTTGTTGGACAACTCCCACCAGGGATTTTTTATAAATTACCAAAAGAAAATCGTCCAGAAGCTATTAAAGAGATAATGGACGTTTTCCAAGACGCTGCAAACGAAATGCGACCTTTTGTAGCTGGTATCAAGGCTACCTCAGAGGAACAAAAATATAAACGTCCTGACGCCACAGTTGAAAAGATGAAACAGGTGTTTGAAAAATACAATCTTATCGAACCAAACAAAGAATTTAATATCAAATATTTAGGCGAGGGTTATTACGGCAAAGTTTACAAACTTGAAGGTTTATATGATTCTAAAACAAATGATGAATACGTACTCAAAATTTATAAAATTGTAGATAAAGGTCCCGAATGGCACACATATAAAAGCCACGGTAATTATGCTGAAATCAATACTGCAGCTTATTGGATGGAAAACCTTGGAAAAAACACACAACGTGGAAGATTTTTCTTCGGGGACATCGAATCAGGTTTCATGGTTTGCAACTTTATAGACAATAACAAACCAAAACCTGAAAAAATTGTCAACGAGTACACCAGAGGTGCTAAATTAACAGACGAAGAATTAAATGCAATATTCGGACACAATAGAATTAACGGTTACAGTATTGACTGGGGTGGCGTCCGTGTTGTTAACAGAATTAAAAATAACAACAAAACCGCCAATTATGTACTGAAAAGAATTGCTGAAACTAAACCTGTGCACAGATCTAGTGAATGGTGGAAAATATACAACGATAAAAAACTTGATACAGCTGGTAAAAAAGCTGGTCTTGCTTTATCAATTAAACACCTACCATATCCTGATAGATTCATCATGCACTGCCTGGAAGAAAACAATCAACTAGTAGATATATCAGTTGCATACGCTCTAAAATATCTTCCATACGAAAAATCAAAAAAAATCTTTGATCAACTTATGAGAAAAGGAGATCCGTTAACTCAAGTTGTATTAATGAACGAAATTCCACTTCTTGCTAGAACTCAAAGAGATGGTGATAATTACGACGACCTAGATGTACCAAAAGACGAAATTAATAGCAAAAAATTGGTTGTATACTACAGATTGGCTGAAAAATATTCAACACCAATAGCAAGAGAACACTTGGCTAGCTATCTACATTTGTTACCAGAAAGAATTATGCAAAAAGAATTCTCAAAACTTATTAAAACTAAAGATGAGCGCGTTTACGAAAGATTAATCCACAAAATGCGTATCGTTAGAGAGGATCAATTCCCTATGGATACAAAATTTGCTATGATTAAAGCCCTTGAAAAAGAAATTGAAAACCCTTATTTACTACAAAAACTTAAAGAGACAAAAACTTATATCATACGTTGCAATTTGGAGAATGACTAGTTATACTATAAATATGAGGTATTTATGGTAGAGAAGATTATTATTTTTTCAGGAAAACAATATTCAGGCAAGGATACAGTTGCTAAAATCATGCTCAACGCCATGCCTAATTTTAAACGTTGTGCAATGGGCGATATTATAAAATTAACTTATGGCAAAGAAAAATGTTTAACATACGACGAAATAGAAAAAAATAAACCTATATATCGTCAAGATTTGATAGACTTAGGTAATTGGGGCCGTTCACAAGATCCCGATTACTGGCTTAAAAAAATCATTGCACAAGACGGGAATATTATGGTTACAGATGTTCGCGTTCCACATGAATATGAAGTTTTCAAAAATGCTGGAGCTATTTCCATAAGAGTTGAAGCATCCAGAGAAACAAGAATGACCAGAGGTGAATTAGTTGGCGAAACAGATATAACTGAAGTAGGTCTAGACCACATCTCAGACTGGGATTATGTTATAGATAATAATTCTGATTACCAAACATTAGTTGCAAAAGTCGAAAAGCTTATTGAGGAATTAAAATAGTGGCAGGCGATTATAAAAAACTATTAAACAAAAAGAAAAAACAATATTGCAACACCAAAACAATGGGCGTAAATATTGATAAAAATGAATATTATGAAATTATTTTATCAAATTCTGCGCACCCTGAAAAAATAACTCAAACATCACAAAAGTCATAAAAAAAAACGAGGTTAAACCTCGTTTTTTTTATATTCTTTTAACTGCTGCATCAATCAGACCTTTAAACAATGGATGAGGTCTATCTGGTCTTGATTTAAATTCAGGGTGGAATTGAGCTGCAACAAACCAATCATTTTGTGGTAATTCAACTACTTCCGCTAGCATTCCATCTGGAGACATACCAGAGAATACCAAACCAGCATCTGCAATTTGTTTCAAGTATTCATTATTAACTTCATATCTATGTCTATGACGTTCTGATATTTTTTCTTGTCCATAAGCTTTTGCCGCAACTGAATCTGGCTTCAACATACAATCATACGCACCCAGTCTCATTGTTCCACCGTATGCTTGAACATTTTTCTGTTCTAACATTAAATCGATTACAGGATAAGGAGCATTTTCATCAAACTCTGCTGAATTCGCACCTTTCAAACCAACAATATTTCGAGCATATTCAATTACAGCGCACTGCATACCTAAACAAATTCCCAAGAATGGAACATTCTTTTCACGAGCATATTTGATAACATTCAATTTACCTTCAATACCACGAATACCAAATCCACCAGGAACAACGACTGCTTGAACATCTCTCATTAACTCTTCACAACGTTTTTCATCAACACATTCTTCTGAATTAATCCATTTAATTTCAATAGCTGCATCATTTGCATATCCAGCATGTTTCAATGATTCAACAACTGAAATGTATGCATCAGAAAGTTTTGTATATTTACCGGCAATTGCAACTCTTAATGTTTTTACAGGATTTTTAATTTTATCAACAAGTTTTTCCCAAGCTTCAAGATTAGGTTTTTGAGAATCAACTCTCAACATGTTCAAAATAACATCCGCCATTCCTTGCTCTTCTAAAGCAAGAGGAACTTCGTAAATACTTTTCATATCTCGACACTCAACAACTGCATCTTTTGGAACTGAACAGAACAAAGCTAATTTTTCTTTTTCAGTTTTTGGAATAGCTCTTTGAGTTCTACATACCAAAATTTCTGGCTGAATACCATAACTTCTCAAAACTGTAACACTGTGTTGAGAAGGTTTTGTTTTTAATTCGCCAGATGTTGGTAAATACGGTAATAACGTACAATGTACAGAAATTGCGTTACCAATTCCAGCTTCTGTTTTAAACTGTCTAATAGCTTCAATGAATGGTAAGCTTTCAATATCACCAATTGTACCGCCAATTTCAATTAATTGAAAATCAGGTTTAAATTGTTTTGTCGCACCAACAATTCTAGCTTTAATTTCATTTGTAATATGAGGAATTACCTGAACAGTACCACCAAGATAATCACCTCTACGCTCTTTATCAATAACTCGTTGATAAACACTTCCAGAAGTAACATTATTCAATTTACCAAGATTTGTATCTGTAAATCTTTCATAATGGCCTAAATCAAGGTCTGTTTCTGCACCATCATCAGTAACAAAGACTTCACCATGTTGGAACGGACTCATTGTTCCAGGGTCAACATTTATATACGGATCGAATTTTTGGTTAATAACCGAAAATCCTCTAGCTCTTAATAATTTCCCTAAGGACGCAGCAATAATACCTTTACCTAAAGAACTAACTACACCACCCGTAATAAAAATATACTTTGTCATCTTCCCTTACCTCAGAAATAATATCCCTAACCAACAATTTTAATTAATTTTAGGCACTCTAAAGAAGCCATTTTCTTCGTCTGGAGCATTTGCCATCAATTCTTCTTTTGTATGTTCATAAACAACTTTGTCTTCTCTCATAACGTTTACAAAATCAATAGCATGTGACATAGGTTTAACGTTTGAAGTATCAACTTCATTCATTTGATCAACATACTTCAATACATCACCTAATTGTTTTGTATAAAGTTCTTTTTCTTCTTCTGTTAATTCTAATCTTGCAAGTTTTGCAACATGTTCAACATCTTTAATTGTTATCATTTTCTCGCTCCTATAATAAAAAATTGTACCATGAAAAATCTACATGCCTGCGAATTATTACGTAAAATTAAAATTTAGAAATATATTTCAAATGTGTTATAATACCCATGAGAGAGATTTATGAGCGAAACATACGAAAAATTAGACAGTTTAATTACTACTTATAAACAGTGCAGTGACGAAAAAAAGAAAAGAATGTTGCATCTTAAAATTGTAGAAGAGGCAATGCTTCTTGTTAAAAAAATTGCCAATACAATTGCTATGCAATCTGGAGTAAGTAACGAAGATTTAATTCAGGTTGGCTCATTAGGCCTGATAAAATCAATAGCTTCATATCGACCTAACCACAATACTAAATTTAGAACATATGCAACATATTTCATAAAAGGAGAAATCAAGCATTACTTGAGAGACAAAGCGGCAATGATTAAAGCTCCTAGAGAATTACAAGAACTAGTATTTAAAATCACATCTACCGCAAAAAAAATGACTGAAAGTGGTATTGAAGAACCTTCAGCAGCAGACATTGCTGAAGCATTGGGGATTTCTGTAGAAAAAGTAGAGGAAGTTTTAAACATTGATAAATACAAAAATGCTCTCTCACTTGATCAATATTTTAAAGGCGAAGATGAGGATTTTTCTTTATTGGACAAAATCCCTGCAGGCGACTATCAAGAATTAATGAACTCATATGAAGACAAAATAATGATAGCATCTGCCATTGATAAATTATCACCTGAGTTAAAAGAAATTATTGAACTAAGTTATTACGAAGACTTAAATCAAAGAGAGATATCTGAGAGAATAAAGATTTCGCAAATGCAAGTATCAAGAAGGCTAAAAAAAGCCTTAAACAAAATGTATGAGTTAATAAAAAACAATGAGAAATAGGAGTACTTAAAATGTTTTTAGTTATATCACTATTATTATTTATTTTTATAATTGGACTTTGCATCGGAAGCTTCCTAAATGTAGTAATTTTAAGAGCTTTGAGTGGAGAATCAATTGTATTTCCGGCATCCAAATGTCCTAAATGCCAACATCCATTAAAATGGTGGCACAACATTCCAATATTATCTTATATTTTATTAAGAGGTAAGTGTGGATTTTGTGGAGAAAAAATTAGCATACAATACCCAATTATTGAACTATTAACTGGTATTGCTTTTATTTTAGTATTTCTTAAATTCGGCTTAACAATAAATACACTATTTGCATTTGTTATAACCAGTTTGTTAATTGTTCTAGCTGGAACAGACTGGAAAGAAAAAGTTGTATTCGACATGCATACATACGCACTAATTGGAACAGGTTTGTTCTGTGCGGTATTAACCACCGGATTAATAATATATGATTACACAACACTATTTGGTCATTTTGAATACAATACACAATGGTTTGTAGATAACCCATTAACAGTATCTCTGTTAGGTGTAATCCTTGGTTTTGTAGGAATGGAAATCATTTCAAGAACTGGGTTCCTCCTAGCTGGTACAAGAGCTTTTGGTGAAGGCGACTCATTTATAGCAGCTGGTTTAGGTGCAGTATTAGGCTGGAAAGCGTTATTACCTTTATTGGTCTTAAGTGTTTTGATTCAAATTATTGCAATCTTACCTTTGTTTATAAAAAAAGAAATTGAAAATAAAAATTGGATGGTATTAATTTCTTTTGGAGCTTTTATCTTATATACCGGTGCTTTTATGATGGCACAAAAATTTGGTTGGCTAGAAAACATGGTTGCTTACATTGCAAGTGCAATTGTCCTAGTAATTATAGGCGTTCTATGTTGCAGAGAAATCTTAACAAACATCAAATCTGATCCTGAAAATAGAACTTACCTACCATTCGGACCAGCACTAGTACTAGCAGGATTTATCTTATTACTTGCATAAATAAAACTTAAAAAAAGTACGAAAATAAAACTCAACAGGAAATACAAAACTTGTTGAGTTTTATCTATATAGAAAGAATTTTTAAAGTTTCTTTTAAGATATCTTCAGCCGACGCGTTTTCATTTAAAGCTGATACAGCTTTTGGCATAGCGACTTTGATTTCATCTTTCTCGTAACCCAAAGAAATAAGTACCATTTGAGCATCATCCATCGCCTGAGAGTCTTGTTTTTTGGAAGTCATAATTACTATAGGTTCAGTTTCTTGATAATTCATCAATTTATCTTTCAATTCCAAAATTATTTTTTGCGCAAGTTTTGGTCCAACGCCTTTTGCTCTAGTCAATTCTTTAAAATTTCCATCAATAACAAAACCAATAAGTTCAGAAGATTCAAACTCGCACAACAAAGTCAACGCCATCTTACTTCCAACACCGGAAACTAAAGTTAAAATATTAAATATATCTCTATCTTCACGCTTGATAAATCCACAAAGACTCATTTTATCTTCTCTATGAATAAGAACTGTATATAACTTACATTTTTCTTCTAAAGAACCTAGAGCGGAATAATCACGAGCAGTAATTTCCATCAAATAGCCAACACCGCCACTTGTTTCAATTGTAGCAAAAAATCCTTTTGCATTATTTGTTTTGTTAGTCAAAACACCTTTAATATAATCGTACATATCAATCCTTTAATTTGTGTTTAATTTCAGAAATTGTTCTATCTAAATCTTTGTTTATTTTAATTTCATCTCTAATTTTTTCATAAGAATAAAGCATAGTGGTATGTTTTTTATTAAAGAAATCTGCAATACTTTCGAAGCTTTTTTCTGTAATAACTCTAGATAAATAAACCGCAATATGACGAGCACTAGAAACCTTTTGATTTCTTGAAGTACCTTTAAAATCAGCCAAAGTGACGCCAAAATAATCCGCAGTAACACTCGCAACTTTATCAAGAGTTATTTCTTTTTGAGTCGCCTCACAATTTAAAACTTTTTTAGCATAATCCAACGTCACGTCAACATTTTCAATATCCGCGAACGCGCTAACTTTATTAAAAGCGCCCTCTAATTCTCTAACATTACCAACAAAATTATTTGCAATATATTCAAAAACACTGAAATCTATTTTCATAGAAATTTGTTCAGCAAGATTTTTCAAAATAGCCACACGTGTTTCAAAATCAGGAGGAGTAACGTCAACAACAAGTCCCATTTCAAAACGAGTTCTTAATCTATCAGGTAATGTTGGGATATCTTTTGGTAATCTGTCAGAAGTTATGACAATCTGCTTATTATTATTGTGTAAACTATCAAAAGTGTGGAAAATTTCTTCCATTGTGTACGTTTTTGATTCCAAAAATTGGATATCATCAATCAACAAAACATCAATATTTCTGTATTTCTGACGAAATTTTTCCATACGCGCATTACGTTCTCCGCCATGTTGTAAGTTTTTAATTAGCTCATTTACATATTCTTCTGTTTTAATATAACGAACTTTCAATTTTGGTTTATGAAAAATAACGTGATGCCCAATTGCTTGCATAAGGTGGGTTTTACCTAAACCTGAGGCTCCATAAATAAAAAGTGGATTAAACTTTTTAGCCGGAGATTGAGCAACAGCATAAGCAGCAGCATGAGCAAACCTACTATTTTCACCGACAACAAAATTATCAAAACGGTATTTCAAATTCAAGTTTGAAAAAGATTGCATTTGGGCTAGATTTTCCATTGTTTTGGAATGTCCATCATCTTCTTCTTTTTTAGGCTTTGATTTTTCTTTTTGTTTTTCTTTTTTATATTTTTCTGCCAAATCTGCATCATAACAAATAGTAAATTCAGCATCTTGCCCTAAAACTTTATTAATAGCTGTCTTTATTGGGGCATAATAATTTTTTCTGATAATTTCAACAGCCATCTGATGCACTGTTAAAATCGAAAAAACATCATTATCAAACCCTGTAGCCTCAAGAGATACTACCCAAGTATCATAAACATGCGACGGCAAGGTTTCTCTTAATTCAGCTTTGACATCTTCCCAAACTTGTTTAACTTCCAAAATTTCCATAACAATATTCTACTATAAAAAAAGTTAAAAAAATCTTTTTTCTGAGATTACTTTATATAACAATAAACTACTTAATAAAACTATATAAATTTTCACATCTGCCTTTTCGTGTTATAGTTATCTGATTTTTTTATTTGGGCAACAGCAAATGGATCGACTGATATAATAAACCATATGGATTATTATTCAACGTATGCGCTTAAAAGTGGTAGTTATCGAACACATCCAAATGTTCAAGCCGTATGTGTAATAGATTAATTTTCTGGTAAGTAATGTAAGGTGCTTTTATACGCACCAATTTGAACAACAGGAGAGTGGTTACCATCCTGTTGGATTTCCTCAATTATAAGAAATAGAAGATGAATATTTTTATAAAAAAAATAAGTTTTATTTGTACATATTCGTAGTCGAAATTTTATGTTTGTAATATAATTTAGTTATGATAAATATCGCTAACATTGTCGACAGAATACGCGAAATAATGGACGATGAGACACTAGATCAATTAAAAGAAGAATTGAATAGTTATCACGTTGCAGATATCGCTGACATATTTCTTGAACTTAAACCTGAAGAAAGACTTCAGTGTTTTAAGTTGATTGATTTAGAAAAAGCTGCTGACTTGATGGAGTATTTAACACCACAACTTCAAGTTGAATTGTTAGGCGATATTGACGAAGAAGTTGCATCAAAAATCATCACAAAACTTCCTCACGACGCAGCTGCCGACGTTTTAGGTGATATGGAAGATGACGAAAGTGAAACTTACTTAGACAGACTTCCTCACAAATTTTCTGCAGAAGTTAGAGAACTTTTAACATATAACGAAGATACCGCAGGTGGTATTATGAACCCATCTGTTTTAACAGTAAATTCTGATATGACAGTTCAAGACGTATTAAACCATATTAGAATTAAAGCTGAACAAGATAATATGGAGCTATACTACGTTTATGTTGTTGATAAACAAAACCACCTGTTAGGAGTTGTTTCATTAAGAAGCTTGATGACATCTCCGATTACAAAAAAAATCGAAGATATAATGATTTCTGATATTGTAAAACTTCACGTTGATGATTACCAAGATTACATCGCTGATGTATTTATGAAATATCAGTATAATGCATTGCCCGTGGTTGATTTATACAATAGATTAAAAGGGATGATTACTTGGGACGACGTTCAAGATATCGTTGAAGAAGAAACAACTGAAACCATCTACCAATCTTCAGGTATTTCGACTGAATTAGTTGATGAAGATGAAATCCTTTCAGGGAACATCTTTAATGCAATAAAAGCAAGAACACCTTGGCTATTTATTACATTGATCGGAGAATTTATTGCAGTAAATGTAGCTCATCATTTTGATGATACACTTTCAGCATTACCAATTGTTGCAATATTTATGCCACTTTTGGCTGGTTTAGGTGGTAATATCGGAACCCAAAGTATTACACTTATGGTTCGTGGTTTATCTACTGGACAAGTAACTTTAAGCTCTGCAATGTACCACATTTTACGCGAAATGATGATTGGATTATGCATCGGCATATTCTTTGGTGCAATGACAACCCTAGTAACATGGGGCTGGCAACACAATATAGAACTTGGAATTGTTGTTGGTATCGCAATGACAATCAATATGACAATGGCAACAATAATCGGAACATTCACTCCTTTTGCTTTAAAAACCGTTAACATCGACCCTGCCGTAGCATCAGGCCCTGTGATCGCTACAACTATTGACGTTATCGGCTTAGCAGTTTACTTTACTCTCGTTTCAACATTTTTGTTGAACGTAATACAATAACATAAGGTTATATTATGACTCCATATACACTAGAAGATAGAGAAAAAATTCGTAGAAATTCTATGGAAAATTATTTAAGACAAGCACAAGAAAAAAAAGAAGAACAAAATTCTTTTTTCAAAATATTAGCGGCTATGACAATAATATTCTTTGGCATAATTCTTACAATATTCTTGTTTGCTGATAATAAAAAATTCCTTGAAGACGTATTTGGCCAAGATGCTTCTGTAACAAAATTGTTTGTTAATTTAACAGAAAGTAAAACTCACAAAGAAAAAGCTGAATTTACTTTACCTTTTGGCCCAAGGAAACAAAATATTCTACTTTTAGGCGTGGATTCAAACGGTTCTGATTCTGATTTATGGGAAGGCACAAGAACTGACACCATAGTTCTATTGAATATAGATCCAAAAACAAAATCATTAAATGCTATTTCTATACCGAGAGACAGTAAAGTTTATCTCCCTGGAGATATGGGTGTTCAAAAAATCAATGCAGCCCACGCTATTGGGGGCATTAAAACCACAATTAAAACAATTGAGGACACATTAGGGGTCAGAGTTGACCGTTATATTATGGTTCACGACGAAGCTGTAAGAAAAATTGTTGAAGCAATGGGTGGAGTTGATATTTATGTTGAAAAAAACATGAACTATCACGACTACGCTGGCAATTTGCATATTAATCTTAAAAAAGGGCAACAACATTTAACACCTGATGAAGTTGTAGGTTACTTAAGATTCAGACATGATGCAATGGGTGACATTGGGAGAGCACAACGTCAACAATGGCTTTTAAGAGGAGTTTTAGAACAATTACAACAACCAAAAACAATTGCAAAAATTCCACAAATCTTATCAATAGCAAAAGAATATGTTAAAACTGATATGTCTTTGTATGAGATGTCACAATATGCAGCAATTGCAAAACATTTTAATGTTGATAATATTGAAATTGCAACTTTACCTGGAGCACCAAACAAAAAAGGATACACCAGCTACTGGATATTAGATCCTGAAAAGACACAAGAAGTTGTAAATAGATTGATTTATAGAGAAAAGAACAAATCAAATAAAGTTGATTATGTTGCTAGTGTTATGTACTCAAATGACAATGAAACATTAGGTAAAGCTTTGATTAAAGATCTTGAAGCAAATAATGTTACTGTAAAATGTATTGGGACTTCAAACGCAACACATGCACAATTTATCGCACACTCAAAAGATATTTCTACAGATTATTACAATTGGTTAAAGAAAAAATTACCAAATTTAAAAGCTAGACAATTCGTATATGACCCTGTTAACTTCTACTGTAGCGACACAGATTTTACAATAATTATTGCTGGACAATAATAGACAAAGTCAAAAAAATATGCTAAAATAACAATGGAAATCACGGAGGATTATATGGAAGGAATGATACCAAACGTAACACAACCTGGCTTGAGTAATGAACAGTTACAGGCAATTTTAGATGCACAAGCTCAGGCACAATTTAACAGTACAATTACAACTATTTTTGTTGTCATCGGTATAATTTTAGTGGCTCTATACCTAGTTTATATGACATTAATAATGAAGAAAAACAAAGTTAGAGAAGCACTTGCTGGTATTGATGTACAACTAAAAAAACGTTACGATTTAATTCCTAATGTTTTATTTATGGCTAACAAATTTATGGAACATGAACGTTCTTTAATTGAAGATATTACAAAATTAAGAACTAAAGCTACAAAAATTAAATCAGATTTCGATAATGTTAGTGAAAAAATTGCACTTGATAATGAAATTAAATCCAAAATGGGACAATTAATGGTTTCAGTTGAAAACTATCCACAACTAAAATCAGACCAAACTATGATTCAAGCAATGCAAACTTATTCAGAAGTTGAAGAACACATTGCAGCAGCTAGAAGATTCTACAATAGTGCAGTTCTAGACTTAAACAATGCTGTAGAAATCTTACCTAGCAAATGGTTCGCACAAAAATTAGGCATTAAATCCGAATTGCCTTATTTTGAAATAACAGAAGAAAAAGAGCGCCAAGCCGTTAATGCTAGCCAATTTTTCTCATAAACCTGCTTGAGAAATCGAGCAAATGTGCCTGTAGCTCAGTTGAATAGAGCGTCGGTTTCCGAAGCCGGAGGTCACGGGTTTGACTCCCGTCAGGCATATGGGTTCGTAGCTCAGTAGGATAGAGCAACGGTTTCCTAAACCGGAGATCGCGGGTTCGACTCCCGCCGGGCCCATTTATATAATATTAATAGGAGCTTAACACAATGATATTTAAAGTTTTAAATGCTATCAAAAATATTGGTCTTTCTAGTATTATAACCTTAGCATTATTATTGACAGGGTTATTATTTGGACTTTTGGTTCTACAAACACCCAAACAAACTTATGCCTTTCCTTCTGCAGAAGGTTATGGTGCCTTTACTAGTGGAGGCCGAGGTGGTGTAGTTTATCACGTTAGAACACTTGAAGATACTGGGAAACTTGGGTCATTAAGATATGCCATTGAGCAAAAAGGGCCTAGAACTATTGTATTTGATATCGCAGGGATTATTGAATTAAAATCCCCACTTGTAGTTAAGCATAAAGATTTGACTATCGCAGGACAAACAGCTCCAGGGAATGGAATTTGTATAAAAAATTATCCTGTTGTTGTTGACGCAGATAACATAATAATCAGATATTTAAGATTTAGACACGGAGATTTAATTAACAACGGAAGCTCATTGGTTGTGAAAAACCGTCACAACGTAATGATCGACCACTGTTCAATTAGCTGGGCACCTGTTGATAATGTCACTTTGTATAACAACAGAAATTTAACAATGCAATGGTGTATAATTAGCGAAGCCTTAAATAATGGTCACCAAAACGGCACAGGCGCTACGCTAGGTGGTTATAGTGCATCATACCATCATAATTTATTCGCTAGTAATAGAACAAACAACCCAACATTCTACAAATCTGATATACCAAATGATCTAGGAATAGAAACAGTAGATTTTAGAAATAACGTATTATATAACTGGGCAACATCATCAATAGACGGCGCTGAAAGTGGTAATTATAACATCGTAAATAATTACTACAAATTTGGTCCAGCAACAAAAATACCGTCTAGAAGTCAAATACTTGAAATTGATGTTGTTAAAAAATTCGGTATAGTTTACGTTGTCGGCAACTATGTACACACAAACCCATTACAAACAAATGACAACTGGCTAGGCGTATATCCAAACATGGATTATATGCAAACTTCTAAAAACCCTGTTCTAACACGTCTTGAATTTGATCATGACCCTGTTACAACTCATAGCGCAACTAAAGCCTATGAAAAGGTATTAGAATTTGCTGGTGCGTCATTAAACAGAGATTTTGTTGATAATCGTATAGCTCAATCAGTAGAAACATATGTTTCAGGAACTGCAGTTGGTAACGGTATCATTACATCTCCTAAAGATGTAGGCGGATACCCAGATTATAAATTTGATAAACCTCTAGTTGACTCCGATAACGACGGAATTCCTGACGATTGGGAATTCAGTCACAACTTAAATCCGTATGATCCTGGTGATGGCAAAAGTATGACAAAAACTGGATATACTAACTTAGAAATCTATCTAAATAGCTTAGTTTCACACATTACAGAAAGACAAAATCAAAAAGCTAGACCAAGCATAGATTCTTTAAAATTAGCTATTCAAAACATCTCAAATAAAATAAAAAAATACTAACAGTAACAAATTGATAAAAAAAAGAAGATTTTATCTTCCTTTTTTTATTTTAAATTTATAACTTGATATAAAAACTATTCTAAACAAACAGCATGTTTAGAGCTATCACTACGAGAATCATTACTCCAGTCAGTAATTGTAGGGTTAAAATGGCGTGTATTCGCATTAGACTTAGAAACTTCAGATGAAGACCATAAATAAAAAGCTTTATTACTTGGCAGTCCTAAAGTAGCTAAGTTATCTTTAAGGAAAGTAAGCCCAGTATTCTTTGTTTTTGTCCCAACCGCAGTTGAACCATAAACATAATTAGCAACAGCTGCCAATTGAGCTAATGTCGGAAGCTTATTAACACCACCACATTGTTTTACAGCACCAGCCCAATAATCATTATTATAGTTACAATTTTTTATACCCAAAGTAGATTGTAATTCCTCACACTCAGCTTTTGTGATTGGTGATGGTTTAAAAGGACCAACCTCATAACATAACAAGTACTACCAACTTTAAAAGCACAACCAACACCTAGTTGCGCTACATTTGCATTAGCACGTAAATCTTTACCCCTTGTATTTGGAGCCTTAGAACCCGATGTATCATAAAGAATAGCTAGGCACTGGCCCACATCTATTGTATTTGAAAGCTGATCTTGCTGACAAGTATCTGTAGGATTATATGCAATTAAAGCCGAAACTCCGTTTGCAAATTGAACACCTACAACATTTGTTTTCCAAGTTTTTTGGCCAAAATTTCTAGATGCTGTTACAACACTCATATCAAATTCTTCAGGAGCTGCATCTCCACCACCCCAATAAACTTTATCACTAAAGCATTCTAACAACTCATCATTTTGACAAATTTTATACATTTTAAAATGCTTAGAAAGCTCATCAAGGAAAGCTTCCGTAGTCTCATAACCGGTTAAAACTTGTTGGAAATTCATTTCTCTAAGATATTCGTCGAATTTTTTCTCAAATACCTCTGCAGCAACATTCCACTGCTTTATATTCTACTCAGAAATCAATGTTGGCAAAGTTACAGCAGCAACAGTTCCTATAACAGCCAATGTTATTAAAGTTTCTACTAAAGTAAAAGCTCTTTTCATAAAACACATCTTTATAAGTAAGTAGACCATAAAATTTACATAATAAAAAGACCCCATTTCTGAGGTCTTTCGTATTATATATCATATAGCTATTATTAGCTTAGTGCCATTAGAGCTTTTACTGAACGAGCATTTTCTCTAACTTCTTCATCTGAATGTTGTTCAACTGTATCAGATAAGATTTGAATTGCTTCTTCTTTATTTTCAAGAGCTAATAGTTCGTTAATTGTACTCATAGCAACAACAGTTGACATATCGTTGATACCTTTACCTTTGTTAGTAATAACAACAGATAATGAATCATGTTTATTTTGTCTAACTAATGCTCTTACAGTATGTTCTCTAATTTCGTCAACAGAAGAATTTGTACCAATTTCTTCTAACATTCTTGTAGATTCTTCAGAACCTTTCAATGATAATGCATCAATAATATTTTTTGCTCTTCTAAAATCTTTCATTGTTCCTCCTAACCTACAACATCCATACTTAATTCAGCGCGTAACATTTCACCTAATTCAGATTCTGAATATCTATTACTTAAGTGACTTGCACTGTGTCTATTCATCATTGCATCCCAGCTTGATCTCATTGAACGACCTGCACCAGCGAAGTCGATATTAATTTCTGTGTTACCAATTTCGTGCAATTTATGACATACTGCAGAAACGCCTTGTACCATTCTATTACCGAATGCAACGACTGACTCAATACCTTTTCTAAATGTTGGGAATGCATCATTAATTGAACCTACAAATGCACTGTAAGTTAATTTGTTTTTTGAAGTTGCTTTTGTTTCAAAAACATCAGCTGTTAAAACGTTACCTTTAAAAGATGTTGCAGAAAACGGATTTGAAGCATTTGCTTGTGAACGTTTTCTTTCAACTCTACTTTCTGACATTCCTATTGGGGTGTTTAGGATTTGACCAATCTTTGCTATTATAGCCATATGTATACCTCTCTTTAACTATTCACACACATAGAATAACATAGTGCTTGAATTTTAAATCCACCTTTTGATGTATTATTTCAAATTTAAATATAAACTTTAGTTGGAATTTGTGTTAAAATTTAAATATGGGATATAAAAATTTAGAAGAATTAATAGAAGTAATACGCAGACTACGAGCGCCAGATGGCTGCCAATGGGATAGAGAACAAACTCACCAAAGCCTAAGACCAAACATGCTCGAAGAAGCTTATGAAGCGGTTGATGCCATGGACGATAATGACATGGTTCACCTAAAAGAAGAACTTGGAGACGTACTTCTGCAAGTAGTGTTACATGCTCAAATTGCCAGCGAAAAAGGTGATTTTTCGATTGAAGATGTTGCACAAGGAATCAAAGATAAACTTATACATAGACATCCACATGTTTTTGGAAACCAAAAAGTATCTTCTACCGACGAGATTTTAGCAAATTGGGACAGATTAAAAGCCGAAGAAAAGAAACACAGAAAATCTGCAATGGATGGAATCTCTAAATCACAATCTGCATTAATGACAGCACAAAAAATTAGCAAAAAAGCTGTTAAAACAGGTTTTGAATGGCCCAATGAAGACTCTTTATATCGATGCGTTTATTCCGAATTTGATGAATTTAAAGAAGCCTGCAACGAAAAAGATACCGAACATATGGAAGAAGAACTTGGAGATATTTTATTTGCAGTTGTGAATTTGGCACGCTGGAACAAAATTGATGCTGAACAAGCTCTTCTAAAATCCAACAAAAAATTTGAAAAACGATTCCGTAAAATGGAAGAACTTGCTAAAAAACCATTAGAAGAACATTCTTTTGACGAATTTGATACGCTATGGAAAGCTGCGAAAAAGGAATTACAATAAGCTTTCCGAAATTATTTTTGCAGCAGTTTTAATAAATTCTTCACAAGGTCTTTCCAGATAATACTGTTCTGATCTTTTTGATGGGATTGGAGAATCGTCATCTGTATCTAAAAGCTCACGACAAATTATCGTGCCATGTTCTTTTTTAAACTTTTCAGCCAAATCTTGAATCAATGTATAATGATTTTCTTTTGCTATATCGTCATTAGAAGTTGTGTATCCCCTTTTGATACCTGCAATCATAAACATAGAGCTTACTGCGCCACAAACCTCTCTCATTCTTCCCATTCCACCACCAAATGATGATGACAATTTAAGTGCTTCATCAAGCGACATGCCTATTTCTTCATGAAACGCACCTAAAACAGATTGAGCACAATTATAACCTTTATTAAATAATTCAGCAGCTTTTTCAGATTTTTTATTCATAAACAACCTCGCATATGAATATTATAAAACAAAAAAAAGGCCACCCTAGAAGAGTGACCTTATTATTATTACTTAGCTTAAAAATCTAATATAGACATAAACTGTACTTAAGATTAACGAAATTAACATTGTTACAAAACCGTATTTCAAAAATCTCATAAAAGATATTGGATATCCTTTGTGCGCTGAAGCTTCAGAAACAATAACGTTTGCTGCTGCACCGATGATTGTCATGTTGCCACCTAAGCAAGCACCCAATGACAAACACCACCACAACGGATAAGAATACTCAGCACCCATAACTTTTTGAATTTCTAAAAGCATTGGAGCCATTGTCGCAGTGTATGGGATATTATCAATGATACCCGAAATTATTCCAGAAGCCCAAAGAATTAACATACCCGTAGCTTCTTGAGAGCCTTGTGTAACATTTAATATCCATTTTGCCATCAATGCAATGCCACCTGACGCTTCAAGACCTCCAATTATTATGAACAAACCAATAAAGAAGAAGATTGTATTCCATTCAACATCTCTCAAAATCTCAGTTGGTTTTTCAAATAATAGTAATATACTTGCACCAATCATCGCTGTTAAATATGCAGGAATATGCGTAATATCGTGCAACACAAAGCCAATGATAACTAATGCCAGAATAATTGAGCTTCTAATCATTAACGGGAAATCAGTAATCGTTTTGGAATTATCCAATTTAGCAACTGCTACCATTTTTTCTTCTGTAGTTATCATATCTTTTCTAAATATAAGAATAAGCATTAGAAGAACTGCCAAAAGAATAATCGCAACAATAGGAGTCAATTCCATAATGAAATCCATAAATGATAGACCAGCTGCGCTACCTATAATAATATTTGGAGGATCGCCGATCAATGTTGCAGTACCTCCGATATTGGAAGCAAAGATTTCTGTAATCAAAAATGGTATAGGATTAATATCTAATTGTTTTGCAATAACAAAAGTAATAGGCATTATAAGAATTACAGTTGTAACGTTATCAAGAAATGCCGAAGTTATAGCAGTAAATAAACCTAGAGCAAATAAAACTTTAATCGGATGACCTTTAGTCATTTTTAACAGTTCGTTTGCTACCCAATTAAACATTCCACTCTTTGTTGCTATATTTACAATAATCATCATAGATACAAGTAAGAAAATTACTCCAAAATCTACGAAATTAATAAAATAATGGGGATTTAAAACTTCTCCATTTGCCTTGTCAGCGCCAACAAGGCCCAAGAAAATTGTCAATGCTCCACCAATTAATGCAATTGTAACCTTTGGAATTTTTTCTGTTGCAATAAAAACGTATGCAACAAGAAGAATTGTAGCTGCAATTGCAACAGAATGAGCATTAACCAGTGAATGTAAAAATTCCATTTTCCTCTATCCTTTCTGTGCTTTTGCATAGGCTAGTGCTATTGCTAACGCAATTTCACTGTCTGATGTATTATTTTGTGATTTTTTTACATATTTATTTTCCTTAGGCAAAGCTTCAGGGAAAAATTTATTAAGCTTTTGAATGACAAATGCCATAGCCTGCATAGAGTACACCATAATAACCAAGAACAAGAATACCGATCCCATTCCAAGGCACATGATTACGGCACCGTCTTTCAATAATGAAAGATTTTCCATATTATTTTCTCCTTATAAAATTGTAAAACTCTAAATGAATATAGTTAAATTAAGGAGCTCGTGGGTTGAATGAATTTGATAGGAGATATTCATTCTTGCCGATATAAATTTTTGAATTTAATTCTGAGGTTAAAAAAATATTGTTTATATCAAAATTATCATTTTCAGATGAGCCAAAATTTTCAAAAATGTATTCTATCGAGTTTTGAACGTTATTTGATATAAAATATTTATCTGAAACATTAGTTACAGCGTTATATGAATTTTCTTCAACTGCTACAATTTCGACAGGTTCATTTGACAAAGAAATATATGCCGAAGCTTCAGTTTTTGCTAAACCTAAAACGAACGCAAATATTATAGCTATGAATACAAATAACTTTCTCATCAGATTAAATTGTATTACAAACACTTGTAAATTTCAATTAAAAAAGCCGAAGAATCGGCTTTTTGTTAGTAATCGTTTCCTAAACTTCTATAAGATGTAAACATGTAAACCAACGCACTAACACCTACAATATCATATATTAACCTCGTAAGAAAAGTCATTTGACCAAATATTGCAGCAACTAAGTCAAAATTAAAGAACCCAACTAGGCCCCAATTTAAAGCGCCAATTATCACTAAAACATAAGCTAAAGTTTTTACAAAACGCATAATACACCTCTCTTTCAAAAATATTATGAGCTATATTAAAAAAAATTCAATTCCCCCAATAGAGCAGTAAATAATAATATTATTATACTTAAATTAAATAATTGATAACATATTTTTTAAAATTTCAGAAATATTAAGGATTGAAAAACTTGAAACATTTCAGCCTACGTTATAATTTCAATAATCACGGAATTTCAAGCTGGTACAAAGAAATAAAATAGAACAGAAGGGCATTCACCCTCCTTTATTTTATATCGTGTGTTGTGTTTCACCCAACCTACTTGCTAAACAAACTTTGATGCAACAGTATAATTATTTACAAATTGCGTAAGTAGTATTCCAATATCTTCCATAATTTATAGTATGACTATGAGCTCTGTACTGAATTTCAGTACCATATACCTGATTATAACTACTATATATATCACTGGAGAAGATTGTAGCCCTAGCATTAATATCTTCATTTGTGTTTCCGTTGCCATACGAACCACTTAATTTAATACCTAAAGCCTCTACACGATCCATATCAAGATATGACCGACCATCATAAAGAAAATTTCTTAATTGATCTAGCTCCGATTTAGTTGGCATACGGTCTACACCACCACAAGCCATTACCGCTCCAGCCCAATAATCACCCCAAGTTGATGATTTACATTCTCCAGAAGAACAACAGTAATCAATTCCATATTTTCGCATAATTTCCATATCTTCAGGATCATTAGAAGTTCCACCAGAACAAGCATTCCAAAAATGAGCTTGTGGTTTAAATGCGGCACTATAACAAGTTCCGTCAACATCTAGAGCACAAAACTTTCCTAATTTTGTAACAAATTTATTTCCTCTAAGGTCTTTTGTCCCTGTATTTGGACTTTTAAAAGCACTTGTATCGTAAAGAATAGCCAAACAATCAGAACCACTAATTTGGTTTGAATATGGGTCTTGTTTACAACCTTCGGTTGGATTATATGCAATCATTCCAGCAATACCATTAGCGAACAAAACACTTATTAATTCTGTATTCCAACTTGTTTGCCCAAAATCTTTTGCAACTTTAATCTCACTCATATCAACAAGTTCTGGTTCTGTATCACCACTTCCCCAATAAACTTCATTAGGGAAACAATCCAAAAGTTCATCATTCTGACAAACTTTAGTCATTTTGAAATGTTTTGACAATTCATCAACAAAACTCGCCGTCGAATTATGCCCCAACAACGTCATTTCTGTATTC